>VGWF01000004.1 GCA_016873715.1 Lentisphaerota bacterium
GCCCCCTTCGTCGCCTTGCATCCGGGGCGGTCTGCCGCGTTCCCGGCCGGGCCCCTCGCGGACTCGGGGCCACCCGGTGCGCGCCGCGGCATCGCCTTCGCCTTGATTCAAGGATCGTTCGGCTGGGCTCTCCCTTTCCCGGCGATGGAAAGGGAATCCTGAGGATCCCGAGCACACGGCTCGGTTTCGACAGGAATCAAGATGCGTCTGCTCTGACCGTCTTTCCGTTCGCGCCGGGCCGTCGCGTGTGGCATAGTGCCCGCCGGGACCCATCATGAATCGCGCCGCCATCTACGCTGGAACGTTCGACCCCATAACGCTCGGGCATCTCGACGTCATCGAGCGGGCGGCGCGGGTGTTCCCGCGGCTGATCCTCGCCGTGGCGGAGCGGACGACGAAGGTCCCGCTCTTCTCCCTCGACGAGCGCGTGGCGATCGCCCGCGAGTCCGTCGCGGGATTCCCGAAGGTGGAGGTCGAGCCCTTCGACGGCCTTCTCGTCGCCTACGCACGGGCGAAGAAGGTCGGGGTTCTCGTCCGGGGCCTGCGCGCCTTCTCCGACTTTGAAATCGAGTTCCAGATGGCGCTGACGAACCGCAAGCTGGCGCCGGACATCGAGACGCTCTTCCTGATGCCGAACGAGGACTACAGCTACGTCAGTTCCAGCACGGTCCGGCAGATCGCCGAGCTCGGGGGCGATGTCCGTCCGTTCGTCCCGGAGCCCTCGCGAAAGGCGCTGGAGCGCAAGCTGGGCCTGGCGCGACCGGGCTTCGCGGCGGGGTAGCCGGGCGATGCGGATCGAGGTGTCCAGGGTCCCCGGGGAAGGGGCGTCGTTCGAGGGCGGGGAGGATCCCGCCATCCTCGAGTTGCGTCCGTCCGACGGCGTCACGCCGGAGGGGCCGGTCCGGTACCGCCTCTTCGCCCAAGTCCTGAAGCCGCAACTGATCGTGCGCGGGGACGTCGAGGCGCCGCTGCGCGCCGAATGCAGCCGGTGCGGCGGTTTCTTCTCGACTTTGATCCGCGATCCTGCTTTCTTGCGCGATTATCAGCTGCAGGAAGGGCAGCGGGATGTCGACGTGACGCCGGACCTTCGGGAGGCCATCCTCCTGAACCTTCCGGCGAATCCGCTGTGCGACGAATCCTGTGCGGGGCTCTGTCCGCGGTGTGGTAGGAATCTGAACGAGGGGCCGTGCGAGTGCCGTCCGTCCTCCGATGGCGGACGCTGGGGTGCGCTCGACGGGCTCCGGATATGACACAGCCTCCCGTGCGCGGCGAGGTTGGGGAGAGAGAAAATGGCCGTTCCGAAGAGACGGAAATCGAAGAGCCGCAAACAGATGCGGATCAAGTCGCACAAGAAGGCGATGCCGGCGCTGTCGAAGTGCCGGCAATGCGGTGCGCCCTCGCAGCCGCACCGGGTCTGTCCTGCCTGCGGCTACTACGCCAAGCGGCAGGTACTGAGCATCACGGCGGACTAAGCATCGCCTCCGATGCGCATCGCCATCGATGCCATGGGGGGCGATCACGCCCCTCGTGAGATAGTTGCGGGCACGCTCGAGGCGGCCCGGTGCCTGCCCGGCATTGACGAGTTGATCCTTGTCGGCCGGGAGGCGGAGATCCGCGCGGTTCTTCCGGGCGGGGCTCCTCCGGCGCGTGTCCGGATCCAGCAGGCGGCCGAGGTTGTGGGCATGGACGAGTCGCCCGCGACGGCGGTCCGCCGGAAGAAGGACTCCTCGATCAGCCGCGCCGTCGACCTCGTGAAGGCGGGAGCGGCGGACGCGGTCTTCTCCGCCGGGAACACCGGCGCCGCGGTTGCGGCGACGACGCTCAAGCTGCGCACGCTGCCCGGCGTGCTGCGGCCCGCGATCGCCACGACGATGCCGGGCGCGGGCGCGACGCCGTGGGTCCTGATCGATGCCGGCGCCAACACCGACTGCACGCCGGAGATGCTCTTCCAGTTCGCCGTGATGGGCACGGTCTACGCGCGCGAGATCCTCGGCGTCCGCGATCCCGGCGTCGGCCTGATGAGCATCGGCGGCGAGGACACCAAGGGCAACGAGATCACGAAGGAGGCCTTCGCCATGCTGAAGGCCTCCCGGCTGACGTTCCGGGGCAACGTGGAGGGGCACGACCTCTTCACGGAGCGGGTCGACGTGGTGGTCTGCGACGGCTTCGTCGGCAACGTCGTCCTCAAGACGAGCGAGAGCGTCGGCCACTACTTCGGGGCGCTGCTGAAGTCGGAACTGACGAAGACCGTCCGGCGCAAACTCGGCGCGCTGATGGTCAAGCCGGGGCTCGACGCGCTCCGGCAGCGGGCGGATCCGTCCTCGTACGGCGGCGCGCCGCTGCTCGGCGCGAACGGCATCTGCATCATCGGCCACGGGGCCTCGTCGGCGCGCGCGGTCTACAACGCGATCCGGGTTTCGGCGGAGGCGATCCGCCGCGACGTTTCCCGGCAGATCGAGGCCGGCGTCCGCGAACTGAGGTCCGCATGAGCCCCGCCTCCGCCCCCAGGGCCGGAGCCCTCCGCCCCGCCGTCATCGCGGGAACCGGCTCGTTCGCGCCGGAGCGCGTGATGACGAACCAGGACCTCCAGGCGATCGTCGACACGACGGACGAGTGGATCGTCTCGCGCACCGGCATGAAGGAGCGCCGGATCGCCGGGCCGGGGACGGCCACGTCGGACCTGGCGTCCGAGGCGGCCCGCCGCGCGCTGGCCGATGCCGGCCTGGCCGCCGGGGACGTCGAGATGATCGTCGTGGCGACCATCACGCCGGACTATCCCTTCCCGAACACCGCCTGCGTGGTCCAGGACAAGATCGGCGCGACGAAGGCCTTCTGCATGGGGCTCGAGGCCGCCTGCTCGGGCTTCGTCTACGCGGTCGAGACCGCCCGGAACTTCATCGCCGCGGGCGCCGTCACCAACGCGCTGGTCATCGGCGCGGAGAAGATGAGTTCGATCCTCGACTGGCAGGACCGGGCGACCTGCGTGCTCTTCGGCGACGGCGCCGGAGCCGTCGTCCTCAAGGCGGCCGCGCCCGGCGAGAGGGGCATCCTGACCGCGTCGCTGGGGTCCGACGGCTCCCTGACCGATCTGCTCCTCGTCCCCGCGGGCGGCTCGCGGAAGCCGGCGACGGGCGGGACCGTGGCGGCGCGCGAGCACTTCCTCCGCATGAGCGGCAAGGAGGTCTTCAAGCACGCCGTCACCAACATGGTCCGCGCGGCGCAGACGGCGATCGCGCGGGCCGGGCTGCAGGTGGCGGACATCGACTGGATCATTCCGCACCAGGCCAACCTCCGCATCATCTCGGCGATCGCGGAGCGGCTCGGGATGCCGGCAGAGAAGTGCATCGTCAACGTGCAGACCTACGGCAATACGTCGGGGGCCTCGATCGGCCTGGCGCTCGACGAGGCCGTTCGGGACGGGCGGATCCGGAAGGGGCAGAAGGTGCTCTTCGTCGCGTTCGGCGGCGGGTTCACGTGGGGCGCGATGGTCCTCGAATGGGCGAAGGGGGCGGAAGGATGAAGCCGACCGCATGGCTGTTTCCGGGGCAGGGGGCGCAGGCGGTCGGGATGGGCCGCGATCTGGCGGAGCAGGTGCCGGAGGCCGGCGCGCTCTTCCGCCGTGCGTCGGAGGTGCTCGGCTTCGACCTGGCGAAGGTCTGCTTCGAGGGGCCCGACACCGAACTGACGCGGTCCGACCGGGCGCAGCCGGCGATCTTCACCGTCAGCATGGCCTGCGCGGAGGCCCTCTCCCGGGCGAAACCGGGCATGGCCTGGGCGTTTTCCGCCGGGCACAGTCTGGGCGAATGGAGCGCCCTGTGCGCCGCCGGGGCCGTCTCGTTCGAGGACGCCCTCCGCATCCTCCAGGCCCGCGGTCGCTTCATGCAGGAGGCTTGCGAGCAGAACCCCGGCGCGATGCTGGCGGTCCTCGGCCTCCCCCGCGAGGCGATCGAGCCGATCGCCGCCCGCTCGGGCGCCGAGGTGGCCAACTTCAACGAGCCGTCCCAGACCGTGCTGTCCGGCACCCGCGAGGCGATCGACGCCGCCGAGAAGGTGGCCGTCGAACTCAAGGCCAAGCGCGCCGTGCGGTTGCCGGTGGCCGGGGCCTTCCATTCCAGCCTGATGAAGCCGGCGGCCGACCGGCTCGCCGGCCGCCTCGCGGGCGTCGCCTTCGCGGCGCCGCGGTTCCCCGTCATGTCCAACGCCACGGGCCGTCCCCACGGCGGACCGGAGGACATCAGGCAGGCCATGGTCCGGCAGGTCACATCCTCGGTTCGATGGGTTGAATGCGTGCAATATCTTTCTTCCCAGGGTGTTGGAAGATACGTCGAATGCGGACCCGGCCGGATCCTGACCGGCCTTGTGAAGCGTATTGACAGGGAGGCGGAACTCCATAACATCTCCGACCTTCCGAGTCTTCAGGCTGTGGCTGCGACGATCTGATCCGGCCCGGTCGGGCGGAGGGGAGTGGATCGACATGGGATCATTGGACGGCAGGGTTGCGCTGGTGACGGGTGCCGCGCGGGGCATCGGGCAGGCGATCGCGGTCCGCCTGGCCTCGGCCGGGGCTGACATCGCGCTGTGCGACCTGGACGCCGCGTGGCTCGAGGAGACGGCCGGCAAGGTCCGCGAGGCGGGCCGGCGGGTCGAGTGCTTCGCGTGCGACGTCAGCCAGGCCGCCCAGGTGGCCGAGGTCGTCGACAAGGCGGGCGCCGCCTTCGGCCGCATCGATGTGCTGGTCAACAACGCCGGCATCACGAAGGACACGTTCCTCGCCCGGATGTCCGAGGCCGACTGGGATGCCGTGCTGGACATCAACCTCAAGGGCACTTTCCTGTTTACAAAGGCCGTGTCCCGGCTGATGATGAAGCAGCGGTCGGGGTCGATCGTCAATATCGCCTCGATCATCGGGCTGATCGGCAACGCCGGGCAGTGCAACTACGCCGCGTCGAAGGCCGGCGTGATCGCGCTGACCAAGTCGGTGGCCAAGGAACTGGCGTCCCGGAACGTGAGGGCCAACGCGGTGGCGCCGGGGTTCATCCGGACGAAGATGACCGAGAAGCTGCCGGAGGACATTCAGAAGAAGATGCTGGAACAGATCCCGCTCGCCCGGTTCGGCGAGCCGGACGACGTGGCGCGGGTCGTGTTGTTCCTTGCGGGCGACGACTCCGCCTACGTGACCGGGCAGGTGGTTTCGGTGTGCGGGGGCATGGTCACCGCGTAGTTGGCGGGCAACGAGGGAAAGGGAAAGGGGCAGGACATGGCACTGGAAGAAAAGGTCAAGAACATCATCGCCGAGCAGCTCGGCGTCAACATCGAACAGGTCACGCCCGAGGCCTCTTTCATCGAGGATCTGGGGGCGGATTCGCTGGACACGGTCGAGCTCGTCATGGCGTTCGAGGAGGAGTTCGGGGCGGAGATCCCGGACGAGGACGCCGAGAAGCTGACCACGGTCGGCGGCGTCATCAGCTACCTGAAGGAAAAGGGCTTCAAGGACTAGGTCCGGAGCCCCTGCCGGGGCCGGAAACGTCCGCCGACGGCGGCGCGTTTCCGGCCCCGCGTGTCCTTCCATTCCGCGATCGGGAGGCCGTGCATGTCGGATCGTCGCAGAGTCGTGGTCACGGGGATGGGCGTCGTTTCGCCGCTGGGATGCACCGTGGAGACGGTGTGGAACCGGATGGTGGAGGGGCGGTCCGGAATCCGGCCGATCCAGGGCTTCGACGCGGCCGCGTTCGACTCACGGATCGCCGGCGAGGTCGTCGAGTTCAACGTCGATGACTTCGTACCGAAGAAGGAACAGCGGCGGATGGACCCGTTCTGCAGGTACGGGATCGCCGCCTCGAAGCTGGCCGTCGCGGATTCCGGCATCGACTTCTCCCGCGAGGACCCGTGGCGGTGCGGCGTGCTCGTCGGCAGCGGCATCGGCGGCCTGCAGGTGCTGTTCCAGCAGAGCAAGGTCTTCATGGAGCGCGGTCCGTCGCGCTTCTCGCCGTTCATGATCCCGCAGATGATCACGAACATCCTCTCGGGGTTGATCGCGATCGAGCACGGCCTCCGCGGGCCGAATTTCGCCGTGATCTCCGCCTGTGCGACCGCCACCCACTCGATCGGCGAGTCCCTGCGGATCATCCGCGAGGGCGACGCGGACGTCATCCTGGCGGGCGGCGCCGAGGCGCCGATCATGGAGCTCGGCGTCGGCGGCTTCTGCGCCATGCGCGCGCTGAGCACCCGCAACGACGATCCCACCCGCGCCAGCCGGCCGTTCGACAAGGACCGGGACGGCTTCGTGATCGGCGAGGGGGCCGGGACGCTCGTCCTGGAGGAGTACGGGCATGCCGTGAAGCGCGGCGCCCGCATCTACTGCGAGCTGTCCGGGTACGGCCGCACCTGCGACGCCTTCCACATGACCGCGCCGGACGACCAGGGCGCGGGCGCCGCCCGGGCCATGAGCCTGGCCGTCGCCGACGCGCGGCTCGCGCCGGAGCAGATCGACTACATCAACGCCCACGGCACCAGCACCGAGCTCAACGACAAGTGCGAGACGAAGGCGATCAAGAGCGCCCTCGGAGAGGCCCGGGCGCGGAAGGTCATGATCTCGTCGACGAAGTCCATGACCGGCCATCTGCTGGGCGCCGCCGGCGCGATCGAATCGCTGGCCTGCGCCATGGCGATCCACAAGGGCGTGGTTCCGCCGACGATCAACTACACGACGCCCGACCCGGAATGCGACCTGGACTACGTGCCGAACGCGGCGCGCGGGGCGAAGGTGAACGCGTGCCTCAACAACTCGCTCGGGTTTGGCGGCCACAACGCGACGCTGTGCTTCACGGCGATGTAGCCGTTCGGACGGCGGAGAAGGGCCCCGGATGCCCCGGGCCCCTGCATGAACAAGGATCCGCCCGGTCGCCGGGCGGTGTCGGATGACGCACGGCGGCCCCCGGGAACGGGCCGCGGTACTGAGAAGGGAAGGAGTTCCTTCATGAGACTCGACCTCCGGCGCATGCCGATGAACGAGCTGGCGCAGTTGCTCAAGGACATCGCCCACGAGCTCCAGTCGCGTGGCCGCGGCGGCCAGGGCGGCAATTTCGGCGGGCACGGGGGCCAGCCCGCGACGAACTACGGCCGGACCGGCTACGGCCAGCCGGCCGCCTTCGGCCAGGGCGGCCAGGGCGGTGGCGGCTACGGCGGAAACAGCCGCTTCGGCGGCGGCGGCGGGGGCGGCGGGAACTTCCAGCCGCGCGGCGGCCAGGGCGGCGGGTTCCGCCGGCACGGCGGCCGCCGGCAGGACTTCCGGCAGCAGCAGCAGCGCCAGCCGGTCGAGCCTCCGGCCCCGATCGACGATCCCCCCGCGGACCGTCCCGAGCCCGGCAACGAGGCCTGAACCCGGCTCCGCCGGGCCGGGTGGATCCCGTCCGGAGGGCGGCCCGGTCGTTCGCGGACCACGAACCGCGGAGAAACCGTCATGAATTCCCGTTCCTGCCGTCGGGGCGAATGCGGCGCGGTCTCGCTCGCGCGCCGCTGGTCGCGAGCCGTCACCGAGGGCGTCGAGCGCGCCCCGAGCCGCGCGATGCTGCACGCCGTGGGCTTCACGCGCGCGGACTTCCGCAGGTCCCAGGTCGGCGTCGCATCGACGTGGAGCCAGGTGACGCCGTGCAACATGCACATCGACCGTCTCGCGCGCGAGGCGGCGCGGGGCGTCGACGCCGCGGGCGGGAAGGCCGTCATCTTCAACACCATCACGATCTCCGACGGGATCTCGATGGGCACGGGGGGGATGCGCTACTCCCTCGTCTCGCGCGAGGTGATCGCGGACTCGATCGAGACCGTCGCCGGCTGCTCGCAGTTCGACGGCCTCGTCGCGATCGGCGGGTGCGACAAGAACATGCCGGGCTGCCTGATCGCCATCGCGCGGCTCGACCGGCCCGCGGTCTTCGTCTACGGCGGCACCATCCTCCCCGGCCGCCACGCGGGACGCGACGTCGACATCGTGTCGGTCTTCGAGGCCGTGGGCCGCCGCGCGCGCGGCGACCTCGGCGACCGGGAGCTCGCGCGGATCGAGGCGTGCGCGATCCCCGGCCCGGGATCGTGCGGCGGCATGTACACCGCCAACACGATGGCCTCCGCGATCGAGGCGATGGGCATGAGCCTGACGAACAGCGGCGCGCAGACCGCCGTTTCCGCCGCGAAGCGCCGCGACTGCCGGGAGGCGGGTGCGGCCGTCCTGAACCTCCTCCGGCGCGGCATCCGGCCGCGCGACATCCTCACGCGCGCGGCGTTTCTCAACGCCATCGCCGTCGTGACCGCGCTGGGCGGGTCGACCAACGCCGTGCTGCACCTGATCGCGATGGCCGACGCCGCGGGCGTCCGCCTGACCCTCGACGACTTCACCGCGGTCGGCGCCCGCACGCCCGTTCTCGCGGACCTCAAGCCCAGCGGCGCGTTCCTGATGACCGACCTCGTCCGCATCGGCGGCACGGCCCCGCTCATGCGGACGCTCGTCGAGGAGGGGCTGATGGACGGCTCGTGCCTGACGGTCACGGGGCGCACCCTCCGCGAGAATCTCCGGGGGGTGCGGCCGTACCCGGCGCGCCAGCGGATCGTCCGGCCGCTGTCGGATCCGATCAAGCCCACCGGCCACCTCGTGATCCTGCGCGGCAACCTCGCGCCGGGGGGGGCCGTGGCGAAGATCTCGGGCAAGGAGGGGACGCGGTTCGCGGGGCGGGCGATCGTCTTCGAATCCGAGGAGACCGCGCTGGCGGCGATCCTCGACGGCCGCGTGCGGAAGGGCCACGTGATCGTCATCCGCCACGAGGGACCGCGCGGCGGGCCGGGCATGCGCGAGATGCTCGCGCCGACGTCCGCGGTGATGGGGCGGGGGCTCGGGAGGGACGTGGCGCTCGTGACCGACGGCCGCTTCTCGGGCGGCAGCCACGGCTTCGTCGTCGGCCACGTGACGCCCGAGGCCTCCCGCGGCGGGCCGCTGGCCGTCGTGCGCGCCGGCGACCCGGTGTCCATCGACGCGGAGCGCAGGACGCTCTCGCTCGACCTCCCCGCGGCCGAGATCCGGCGGAGGCTGGCGCGCTGGAGACCGCCGCCGCCGCGGGTCGCGCGCGGCGTCCTGGCGAAGTATGCTGCGACGGTGCGGACGGCATCCGAGGGCGCGGTGACCGACCGGCCCGGGGACTGACGCGCCCGCCGGAGGAGGTGCGGACATGGTGACGTTCATCGACTCGGTGGTCCAGTGGGTCGTCCGGGTCCTGATGGGGCTGCTGGCGGTGGTGGTCGTCGCGGGCACGATCGACCTGGCGGTGCTGCTCGCCCGGGACCTCCTTGCGCCTCCGATCGGGGTTCTCGAGGTGCGCGAAATGCTCGAGATCCTCGGCCTGTTCCTCATGATCCTGATCGCGATCGAGATGATCTACGTCGTCCGTCTCTACGTGACGCACCGCCATCTCGACGTGCATGCGGTGCTGATGGTGGCGCTGATCGCCGTGGCGCGGAAGGTCATCGTGCTCGACCTGGAGAAGTACGACGCGGCCTACATGGCGGGCATCGCGGGTCTCGTGCTGGCCCTCTCGGCGGCGCTGTACATCGCCCACCGCCTCCGCGGCCCCGCGGAGGCCGGCCCCGCGGAGGCCGGTCCCGGGGGGCCGCCCGGGGCGTAGGCCCGATCCGGGCCGCCCGGCGCGCCGGCGGTTCGAGGATGGCGTCATGACGACATCGCGGGGGTCGCGGCGCGGGCGGACGGCGTCCCCGGCGGTCTCGTTTCCTCCGGTGGCGCGGCGCGATGCGCGCGTGCTTCTCCTCGGGACGATGCCCGGCGTCGCGTCGCTCGCGGCGCGCGAGTACTACGCGCATCCCCGGAATGCGTTCTGGGGGATCCTCGCGGCGCGGACCGGCGTGCCCGCGTCCGCGCCGTACGCGCGGCGGTGCGCGGGGCTGCGGCGCGCGCGGATCGCGCTGTGGGACGTCGCCCGCGCCTGCCGACGGGCGGGCAGCCTCGACGCGGACATCGATCCGGCGAGCGTGATTCCGAACGACATCGCGGGACTGCTGGCGCGGTGCCCGGGGATCCGCGCGATCCTCTTCAACGGCGGTCCCGCCGAGCGGCTCTTCCGCCTCCACGTGGCGCCGCGGCTGGGGCCGCGCGGGGCGGCGATCCCCACCGCGCGGCTTCCGTCGACCAGCCCGGCGCACGCGTCGCGCACCGCCGCGGACAAGCGGCGCGCGTGGCTCGCGCATCTCGATGCGGCACTGTTCGGCGCGCCGGATTGTGATAGAATGACCGTGCGATGACACACACCATGAAACGGAGACTGTCGACCCTGCAGTGGATCCGGGCGGCCGCGTGCCCGGCGGTCCTGGCGTTCGGGACGGCGATGGCCGCCGCCCAGGCCGATTTTCGCGGGGAACTGCACGTGCTGACCACGTCCCTTCGCGCGCTCGGCGACCGCGTGATCCCGGAGCGGCAGTGGACCGACGTCGTCAGCCGGCTCGCCGACCTCGCCTCCCGCGCCGAGGCCGCGGGCGAAACCGCCGTGGCGATCGAGGCGTCCGTCGCGCGCGCCCGCGCGTGGGGCGACCTGCGGCGCGATCCCGCGCAGGCGGCGACCATCCTGCGGATGACGCGCGAGCGCTTCGGCGCGCAGGCCCTGCCCGCGGTACGCCAGATCTACCTGACGGAGGCCGAGATGCTCGCGCGCGTGGGCGACTCCGACGCGATCCGCCGCCTGATGGTCGCCTACAAGGGGAGTCCGCTCTACGATCCGGCCCCGCTCGTCTACGCCCCCGACGCGTCGGGCTCGCCCTCCATCACGATGGTCCGGCCGCGGTCGCCGCAGACGGAGTCGCGGGTGATCCTCGGGATGCAGAAGTACCTCGACCAGGCCATGGCCTCGGCCGGCGCGCGCATCCCCGACTTCTCGCTCACCGACATCCAGGGCCTGCAGTACGCGCCGGGCTCGCTCCAGGGGCGGGTCGTGCTGCTCGACTTCTGGGTCGCCGGATCGGTGCCGTGGGCCCGCAACCAGCCGTTCATCCGCCAGGCGCGGGACAAGCACGGCGCGCAGGGCTTCGAGGTGATCGGCATCTGCCAGAACCTCGCCGCCGACGGCATCCGGAGCTACGCGGCGCGGACGCCGGGCATGACGTGGCCGCAGGTGGAGGGGCGTTCGGCGCGCGACCTCATCGTGAAGCTCGGGATCCCCGGGGAGACCGCCAATTTCCTGATCGACCGCCACGGCCGGATTCGCGGGAGGAACCTCGAGGGCTCGATGCTCCTCGAGTCCGTCGCGACGCTGATGGCCGAGCCGCAGTGACGCCGATCGAGAACGAAGCCTTCGCCGACGGATTCCGCCTCTGCCTGCTCGGGGCGCGCCGGGATCCCGCCTCCGGCGCCGCGGATGCCCGGGCGGTGCTGTTCGACGGGGGGCGCGCGGTCCGCCGGTGGACGGCGGGCACGAACCTGCGGGAGGCGGACCCCGCCTTCTTCGACGGTCTCAACGGGATGCTCCGCGCCGTGGCCGGCCCTCCGCACGTCCTTGCGATCTGGGGCGGCGGGTGCCCGGCGCTCCTGGTGCGCGTCGCCACGCCGGCGATCCTCGCCTGCTACCGGATCCTGGATCTCCGGCGCTCCGCGATCGCGCTGGCGGACGGTCTCCGTCCGTCGTCGTCCACCGGGGCCATCCTCCGCGCGTACGGGCTTCCGGCGGTCGATGACGCGGCGTCGCCCCTGTCGCCCGCGCACGAGGACCTCCTCTGGGCCGTCGTCGCCGCGGCGGGCCGGCGCGGCCTCGACTGGCCGGGGCTCCTCGCCGCGGCCGGGGCGGCCCGGAAGCCGGCGCCGTTCGATCGCTACGCCTTCGACGAGGCCGCGCTCGCCGCCCTGCCGGAAGCGCCCGGCGTCTACGCGATGCGCGACACGGAGGGCCGCCTTCTCTACGTGGGGAAGTCGTCGAGCCTCCGCCGCCGGATGTCGGAGTACTTCCGGCCCGCATCGGCGCCGGGGCCGAAGGTCCGGATGCTGCGCGAACGGGTCCGAACCCTCGAATGCCGCCCGGTCGGGTCGGAACTCGAGGCGCTGCTCGTCGAGGAGAAGTGGATCCGCGAGGGCGGACCCGACGTCAACGTGCAGCGCCGCGTCGAGGAGGGGGCGAGCCGCTACCGGCCGGGCCCCGGCCCCGTGGCCGTCATCGGGCCGTCCGTCCGGTCCGGGTGCGTCGAGCTCTTCGCGTGGGCGCCCGGCGACTCGGCCTTCCAGGTGCGCATCCGCGTCGAACGTCCGTCCGCCGCGGCGCTCCGGACGCTGTACGCGCGCGTGACGGGCCGGTCGCGCCGGGCCCCGCGCGCGGCGGGGATCACGGACTGGGGCCGCACCGGGGCCGAGATCTGCCACCGCCTCTTCTCGCGCGGTCCGGGCCGGCTCCAGTGGCTCGACCCGTCCGGCGCGCCGACGGCGGAGGGCTTCGCGGCGGCCGTGGTCTCCGCGGCCCGCGCCGTCCTGGCGCGCGATCCCGACCCCGGCGAGTTCCGCGGCCTCGACGCGGCCGGGTGACCGGCGCGCGCCCGTCGCGGTTGATCCCGCCGGCGCGCGCGGTACGGTGTACGCATGAACGACGACACGCCCGTGATCCGCGCCGGCCGGCTGGCGGGATCTCCGAGTCCGTACCTGCGGCAGCATGCGGCCAACCCGGTCGACTGGCATCCGTGGGGTCCCGGGGCCTTCGCGGAGGCGCGTCGTCTCGACCGCCCCGTCTTCCTCTCCGTCGGCTACTCGTCCTGCCACTGGTGCCACGTGATGGCGCACGAGTCCTTCGAGGACCCGGCGATGGCGGAGGTCCTCAACCGGCTCTTCGTGTGCGTGAAGGTCGACCGCGAGGAGCACCCGGACGTCGATGCCATCTACATGCGGGCGACGCAGCTCATGACCGGCCACGGCGGATGGCCGAACTCGGTGTGGCTCACGCCCGACGGCCGGCCGTGGTTCGCGGGCACCTACCTGCCGCCGGAGGACCGCGGCGGGGCGATGGGCCTGCGGACGCTCGCGGAGCGCATCGACGCGGTGTGGCGGACCCGGCGGCCGGACGTCGAGCGGCAGGCCGACGAGGTGACCGCGGCGGTGCGCCGCGCGGCGGATCCCGCGGGCGACCCCGCGCCGCCGGCCGCCGTCGCCGCGGCCGACCCCGTCGCCGCCGCGGGCGCATGGCTGCGCGGGGATTTCGACGCCCACCACGGCGGCTTCCGCGGCGCGCCGAAGTTCCCGCCCCACGGAGAGCTGGAGCTGCTGCTCGACCTTCACGCCGCGACCGGGGCCGGGGAGTGGCTCGGGATGGTCGTCCGCACGCTGGACGCCATGCAGGCCGGCGGCATCCACGACGCGGTCGGCGGCGGCTTCCATCGCTACGCCGTGGACACGCGCTGGTTCCTCCCGCACTTCGAGAAGATGCTGAGCGACAACGCGCGGCTGCTCGCCGTCTACGCCGCCGCATCGGTCCGCGCCTCGCGCCCGGACTTCGCGGCCACCGCGCGCGGGATCGCCGGCTGGATGCTGCGCGAGATGCGCGCTCCCGGCGGGGGCTTCTTCACCGCGCTCGACGCCGACAGCCCCGGCGGCGAGGGCCGCTTCTACCTGTGGGACGACCGCGAACTCGCGGAGGCGCTCGGCGCGGACGACCACGCCCTCGTGCGGCGCGTCTTCGGCGCCGTGCCCGGGGGCAACGCGCATGACGAGGCCACGGGGCGGCCGACCGGTCTCAACCTCCTGCACCGGACCGGCGGCGGCCTGCCGGAGGACGAAGCCCGGATCCCCGCGGTGATGGCGCGCCTCCTCCGCGCGCGCGGGACGCGTCCGCGCCCGGCCCTCGACGACAAGATCCTCGCCGCGTGGAACGGACTGGCCATCGGCGCGCTCGCCACCGCGGGCCGCGCGCTGGGGGAGCCCGCCTGGATCGAGGCCGCCGCGGCCGCCGGGGAGTTCGCGTGGACGCACCTTCGCGACGGGGCCGGCCGCCTCCGGCGCTCCTTCGCCGCGGGCGCCGCGCATCACGACGCGTGCCTCGACGATGTCGCGTTTCTCGCGGCCGGTTGTCTCGACCTTCACGACGCCGTGGGAGGCGAGGCCTGGCTCGACCGCGCCGGCGATCTGGCCGGGGACCTTCTCGGGCGCTTCCGCGACCGGGTGCGCGGCGGGTTCTTCCTGACGGCCGACGACGCAGCTCCGCAGGTCGCGCGGATCCGCGACCCGTACGACGACGCGCTCCCGTCGGGCAACGCCGTCGCGTGCCTCGTCCTCGCCCGCCTCCACCGGCTCACGCAGTCGGAGGTCCACCGGGTCATGGCCGAGGAGACGTTGCGGGCCTTCGACGGGGTCCTCCGCGGCGGCGCCCGCGGCGCGGCGGGCCTGCTGCGGGCCTGGCTCCGGGTCAGCGCGGGCGCTTCGGCCAGGCGCGGATGACCTGCAGGATCTCCCGGATGTAGGCGCACTCGCACTCGACGGGGCACCGCTCGAAGTTGTCGCGGTGGACGCAGTGGCCCGGGCAGTCGGGGGCCCCGTCGGCCCTCCGCTCGAACACCGGGCCGTTGTAGAGGCCGCGGAAGACCCCGGCCTCGAACGAGATCGTGGTCCGGCAGGAATGGTTGAAGAGCAGGAGACCGAGGTGCAGGACCTCGAAGTCGACCTGGTAGCCGACCAGGGTCACGTCGGGATCGCCGAGGAAGTCCTCCAGGGTCATCCACGTGTGTCCGCAGGTGCAGCGCCGGAACGGATGGGCGTTCATGGGGATCTCCTCCCGCCGCCGGGCGGCGCGGGCCAGTGGGCGAGGGCGATGGCGGCGCCCGCGGCCCAGGGCAGGCAGCGGAAGGCGCCCTCCCGTACGGCCGCCGCGACGGCGTCGCGGTCGAGCGCGACGCACGTGGGATTCTCGAGGTCGTCGGCGACGGCGCCGCCGGTGGGCGCCGCGCCGGTCGCGAGGAAGAAGTGCGCATGCCCGGCGCCGCGGTTGCCGTCGACGGCGTAGGACCCCAGCGCGGTCCAGTCGGAGGCGGAGTGGCCGGTCTCCTCGCGGAGTTCGCGACGGGCCGCGTCGAGCGGCGTCTCGCCGGCCTCGATGAAGCCGCCGGGAAGGGAAAGGGAGGGGGCGTCGCAGGCGTACTTGTCCACCTCCAGGCACAGCGCGCGACCGTCGCCGGTGATGGCGACGACGTTGACGTAGTCCGGGGTGACGACCCACGGCCATCCGTCGATCCGCCGGCCGTCGGGCAGGCGCACGTCGTGCTCCTCGACCGTGAGAAACCGGCTGTGCGCGAGGATCGTCCTGCGCGCCACTGTCGTCCATCCGTTCACGTGGAACCCCCGTCGCCGGACAGTTCGTCTTCCGTGCCCCGACGATTTCACTTTATCCCCGGGCCCGGGTTTCGCAAACTGTCATTTCGCGGCGGATACGGCCGCGGTCCGATACGGGCGGATCCCGGGGGAAGCACGCACATGCGCGGAACGATCTTCGTGGCGGTGGTCCTGGCGGCGGCGGCGCTGAAGGCGCCGTCGCAGGACGTGGTGGTCAGCAAGGCCGGCGGCGAGCGGTCGTCGATGGACTGGAGCGGCTTCACGGCGGCCGGGACCGGAGGCGCGCTGTTCGCGAAGGTTGCGAAGGCGGACCTCGAGCGGTCGGGCTGGTTCCGGATCACGGCGGGCGGCGGCGAGTTCCGCGTGACCGGCGACGCGGCGGATGCCGGCGGCCGGGTCGCGGTGAAGTGCGTGGTCCTCTGCCCGGCCCGCGGCGGGCAGATCCTGGGGAAGTCCTACGAGGCCACGACGGCCGAGGTCCGCGCGCTCGCGCACCGCGTGGCGGACGAGATTGTGAAGGCGGCGACGGGCCGCGAGGGGTTCGCGTCGTCGAAGCTCGTCCTCGTCGGCAACGGGACGGGGAAGAAGGAGCTCTACCTCTGCGACAGCGACGGCGCGGGGCTCGTGCAGCTGACGCAGGACCGCGGCATCAACCTCTTCCCGCGATGGGGCGGCGGCAACCGCTTCATCACCTACACCGGCTACCTGCGCGGGTTCCCGGCGGCGTACCGCATCGAGCTGGCGAGCGGCCGCCGCGAGCAGCTCGCGGGGTTCCCGGGGCTCAATTCCGGCGCGGTGATGTCGCCCGACGGGCGGAGCGTGGCGCTCGTGCTCTCCCGCGACGGCAATCCCGAGCTCTACATCCAGAGCCCGCCGGGCGGCGCGCTGACGCGCATCACGCGCACGGCGAAGGGCGGCGAGTCCAGCCCGTCGTGGTCGCCGGACGGCTCCGGGATCTGCTTCGTCTCCGACGTGTCCGGCAAGCCCCAGCTCTACATCGTCTCCCGCTCGGGCGGCACGCCGCGCCGCGTCACCAGCCGCGGCACGGAGAACGTCGCGCCGAACTGGGGCGCCAACGGGAAGATCGCCTTCGCGAGCAAGCTCGGGTCCCGCTTCGAGATCAACGTCCTGGATCCCGAGACGATGGCCGTGACGCCGTTCTCCTACGGCGACGCCGACTACGAGGACCCGAGCTGGGCGCGCGACGGGCGGCACATCGCGTGCGCGCGGACGGCGGGCTACCGCAGCAGCGTCTGCCTCATTGACACCATGGGCGGGGAGAAGATAACCTTGGTATCCGACCGGGGGGACTGGTTCTCGCCGGCCTGGTCCCGGTGAGGCGACGAAGTCAGACGGCGGTGATCATTTGGAAAGGATGACGAACATGCGTAGCGTGCGATGGTTCCTGGTGGCGGTGGCTGCGGTTTCGGTGGCGGTCTCCGGATGTCGGACGCGGCCCGCGACCGACGCCGCGTTGGACGATCCGGCGGGCGGCGGCGTGCTCGGCATCCGGCCGGGCCAGGCGATCAACGAGGGCGAGATCGGCGGGATGTCGCATCTTCCCGGCACCGAGGTCCGCGGCCAGTTCCAGCCGGTGTACTTCGCGTACGACAGCTCGACCGTCGCGGACGGCGAGCGGTCGAAGATCGAGGAGGTCGCCAGCTTCCTCCGCAGCAACGCGGGCAAGGCCGTCGTCGTGGAAGGCCATTGCGACGAACGCGGCAGCGCCGAGTACAACCTCGCGCTGGGCGAGCGCCGCGCGCTGGCGGTCCGCGCCTACCTCGTCGGCCTCGGCCTCGGCGCCGAGCGCATCCAGACGAAGAGCTTCGGCGAGGAGCAGCCGGTCGCGATGGGCCACAACGAGGAGTCGTGGCGGTTGAACCGGCGCTCCGAGTTCGTCATCATGGTTCCGTAGCGCAGACCAGCGGCGCGAGCGACAAACCGTCCGGTGCCGTTGCGGGCCGGACGGTTTGCCCTTTGTGCCCGGGAGAAGGGATATGATCGGCATGCCGGTCGTGGCATTCATCAGCGGCGTCGGGGGCGGGGAGCTCGTCGTGATCTTCCTGATCTTCCTGCTGCTGTTCGGCGCGAAGAAGATGCCGGGCATCGCGCGCAGCCTCGGCAAGTCGGTGTCCGAGTTCCAGCGGGCCGCCCGCGAAGTCCGCGAGGAGTTTCTCAACGCCGACCGCGAGCTGAACAAGACGGCGACGCCGTCCGCGACGCCCGCGCTGCCGGAGGCTTCGACGGACGCCGCGGCGGGCGGTGCCGGGGACCATCCGGACAGCGCCGAGTACTACGGCTCGCCGGAGACCGGCGAGGGCGGGTCGGGCGGCCCGATCGAGCCGGTCCGGGAGGCCGCGGCCGGGCCGGTCGAGCCGGCGCCGGATGCGGCCGCCGCCGCTCCCGCCGCGGACGCCCCCGCCGCCGCCCCCGCCCCCGAGGCCCCCGCGCCGGGCGACGCCGCCCCGCCGGCCGATGCACCCCCAGCCGACACGACTTCCGGGCATGTGGACGAAGCTCCGAAAGCCTAAGACGGGGACCGACGACGGCGACGAGAGCAAGCCGTTCATCGAGCACCTCGAGGACCTGCGCGACACCCTCCTGCGGTGCGTCGGCGCGCTCGCGCTCGGGATGATCGTCGCGACGCCCCTGGCCCCGCGGATCCTCGACTGGCTCAAGCGGCCCCTCTACGCGATCTTCAAGAACGAGGAGGAGGTCAAGCAGTTCCTCTGGAACTTCGACGTCCTCGGCGGTTTCACGCTGGCGATGAAGATCATCCTGTGGTCCGGCATCCTGTTCGCGATGCCCTTCCTCATCCTCTTCATCGCCCAGTTCGTCTTCCCGGGCCTGACGGTCAGGGAGAAGACCGTGATCCGGAGGAGCAGCGGCGCGGCCGTCGGGCTCTTCGCGTTCGGCGTCTTCCTGGCCTACCAGTTCTGCCTGCCCGTCGGCCTCAAGGCGATGCTGTCGATCAACGCATGGATCGGGGTGCGGCCGCAGTGGACCATCACGAGCTACATCGCCTTCACGCTGCAGTTCCTCCTCGCGTTCGGCATCGTCTTCGAGATGCCGATGGTCCTGGTCGTGCTCGGCAAGCTGGGGCTGGTGACGTCGTCCTTCCTGCGCACCTACCGGCGGCACGTGATCGTCGTGCTGTTCATCATCTCCGCCATCCTGACGCCCCCGGACATCTTCAGCCAGCTGCTGATGGGCATTCCGCTGGTCCTGCTCTACGAGATCTGCATCCTGATCATCCGCGCCACCGAGCGGAAGAGCGCCCGGGCCGCGGCGGAGACGGCATCGAAGCCTGCCGCGTAGGCCGGGGAAGCCGGCGCGCTTGACAAGGGGCGCGGGGCGCCGTCAGGCTGCAGGGCACCGGCGATGCGCCGTGGAAACGGAACACGGGTTCGGGATGAGCGAGACGCCCAAGCGGATCCTGGTGATCGACGACGACGACTCGATCCGGCTTTTCATCCGCCGCGTGCTCGAGCGCCAGCGATGCGAGGTGCTCGAAGCCCGGAACGGCGACGAGGGCATCCGGATGTACCGGGAGAACCTGCCGGACCTCGTGCTTCTCGATCTCTACATGCCCGAGAAGGACGGGCTCGAGACCCTGCGCGAACTGCGCAAGGAGACGCCCCCGCCCCGGGTCGTGACGATGTCGGGCGGCGGGCCGAAGTACGACGTGACCATCCTCCAGTCGGCGCGTTTCCTCGGATCCCATTCCGCCCTCGTGAAGCCGTTCTCGATCGGCGAGTTGCTGGAGCTGGTCCGCGGCATGCTGGAGGGCGGACCGCCGTCCGCCCCGGCCTGATCCCCGCCGCGGGGCTGGCGATTCCCGCGTGCGGCCGCTATCCTGAACCGATGCACCCGTTCCGCGCGGCCTCCGTCGTCGCCCTCCTGCTCGGTTCGCTGCCCGCGTTGTCCGCTCCCCCGCCGGTTCCGGACGAGCGCGCGCCGCGGCCGGGCGAGTGGGGGTTCCGCCCCTTCGACGGCTTCGCCGTCTCGCGCAACCCGCCGGCGTTCGTGTGGCGGCCGCAGAAGGATGCGGTCTCGTACGAACTCGAGATCGCGCGCGCGGGCGGGGCGCCGGGCGCCGTGGTCTGCCGGGACCTCCCGTTCAACGCGTGCTGCCCCACCGGGGCCCTCGCCGCCGGGACGTGGAGCTGGCGCTTCCGGTTTGCGACGCGCACGGGGGCGACCTCCGGGTGGAGCCGCGCGCGCCGGTTCACGCTCGAGGATTCCGCCGTCGTGTTCCCGATGCCGCCGCGCGAGGTCCTTCTCGCGCGCGTCCCGGCCGCTCACCCGCGCCTGCTGGTCCGCCCCGAGCAGATCCCCGCGTTGCGGGCCGCCGCCGCCGCCGCCCGCGCCGCGGATTTCGCCGTGCTCACCACCCGCTGCGAGCGCCTGCTTCGCAAGCCGCCGGCTTCCGCCGAGCCGCCGAAGTACCCCGAGGGCATGGACCGCGAGAGCGACGAGTGGATGAAGATCTGGTGGGGCAACCGCGAGGCGACCATCGCGCTGCTCGACGGCGCAGCGACGCTCGCCTTCACCCGGATGCTGGGCGGGCGCGAGGAGTACGGCCGCACCGCGCGGCGGTGGCTGATGGACGCCGCCGCTTGGGATCCGAAGGGCAGCACCGGCTTCCGCTACAACGACGAGGCGGGCATGCCCTTCGCCTACTACTTCGCGCGGACCTACACCTTCGTGAACGACCTGCTCACGGAGGAGGACCGCGCGAAGTGCCGCGAAACCGTGCGCGTCCGCGGCGCCGAGATGTACCGGCACCTGTGTCCGAGGCAGCTGTGGGAGCCGTACGAGAGCCACGCCAACCGCGGCTGGCACAAGCTCGGCGAGGCCGCCATCGCCTTCCTCGGCGAGATCCCCGAGGCGTCGGACTGGCTCTGGTTCGTCATGCACAAGCAGTTCTGCACCTACCCGGTCTGGAACGACGACGACGGCGGCTGGCACGAGGGCAGTTCCTACTGGAGCAGCTACATCGGCCGGTTCTCGTGGTGGGCCGACGTCATGCGGACCGCGACGGGGATCGACGCGTTCCGGCTTCCCTATTTCTCGCGCGTCGGCAACTACCCGATGGTCCTGATGCCCCCCGGCGCGCCCGCGGGCGGCATGGGCGACCTGTGCGACCGCCGTCCCGGCGACGGCATCGGGGAACTGGCCGCCGACTTCGCGTCCGCCACGGGCAACCCGTACTGGCGCTGGTACGCCGAGCAGACCGGCGCCGGCGGCCGCGAGTCGTCGAAGCGCATCGCCTCGGGCGTCGGCCCCTACATCCAGTTCCTCCGCGGCGCGCGCCCGCCGGTCGCGGCGCGGCGGCCGACGGACCTGCCGTCCTCCGTCGTCTTCCGCGGCGTTGGCCAGGCCGTGCTGAACACCGACCTCACCCACGCGACGAACAACGTCGAGCTCGTCTTCAAGAGCAGCCCGTTCGGCACGCACAGCCACGGCTACGACGCCAACAACAGCTTCCTGCTCTACGCCTACGGGGAGCGGTTGCTGATCCCGACCGGTCGCCGCGACCAGTACGGCAGCGCGCACCACAGGAACTGGATGTGGGAGACCAAGTCGGTCAACAGCCTCACGCTCGACGGCGGCCAGGGGCAGGGGAAGCGCACCCTGGCCGCGCGCGGCCGCATCACGGGCTTCGCGACCTCGCCGGACCTCGACTACGTCGCCGGCGACGCCGCGGAGGCCTACGAGGGGCGGCTGGACGCGTTCGACCGGCACATCGCGTTCGTGAAGCCCGATCTGATCGTTGTCTACGACCGCGTCGCCGCTCCGAAGCCCGCCTCGTTCGAGTGGCGGCTTCACGCGCCGGTGGAGATGAAGGTGGCCTCGCAGAAGGCGATCGACGTCGTCAACGGACCGGCCGCATGCCGCGTCTCGTTCCTGCTGCCGGGGGGGCTCGCGGTCTCGCAGACCGACAAGTTCGACGTCCCGCCCCGGCCCAAGATCCAGCTCCGCGAGTGGCACCTCACCGCCGTCCCCGGGAAGGCCGCGACGGAGCGCGAGTTCGTCACGGTGATCCGTCCGTACCGCACCGGGACGCCCGTCCCCGCGGTGGCGGAGCTCGGCCGCGACGGGGAGGCGTGGACCGTGACCGCCGCGACGCCGGCCGGGAGGGCGCGCGTGACGCTGTCGGGCGGGGCGGACGCGGTCCGCGTGCGGCTTCAGGACCGGGACGGGACGACCGTCCGCGAGTTCGCCTCGTCGTCCGCCGCGATCGTGCCGGCGCCGGCGATCCCGCCGCCGGAGACCGCGCCGGCGAAGTGACGGGACCGTCGCGGATCAGCCCCGGGCGCCGAGGAATCCGCGCAGCACGTACGGCAGGATGCCGCCGTGGCGCAGGAACCCGACCTCCTGCGCGTTGTCCACCCGCGCGAGCGTGTCGAACGCGACGACCGATCCGTCCGTCCGCCGCGCCTCGACCCGCACCGTCGCGCGGGGCGCGAGCGCGGCCAGGCCGCGCAGGGTGACCGCCTCGCGCCCGGTCAGGCCGAGCGAATCGGCCGTCTGCCCGCCGGTGAAGACCAGCGGCAGCACGCCCATCTCGACGAGGTTGCTGCGGTGGATCCGCTCGAAGCTCTCGGCGATCACGGCGCGCACGCCGAGCAGGGCGGGACCCTTGGCGGCCCAGTCGCGCGACGAGCCCGCCCCGTACATCTTGCCGGCCAGCACGACCAGCGGTACGCCCGCCGCGCGGTAGGCCTCCGAGGCGTCGAAGAACGACATCGCCGCGCCGGTCGGGTGGTGGACCGTCCAGTTGCCCTCGCGGTCCGCAAGCCGGTTGCGCAGGCGGATGTTCGCGAAGGTGCCGCGCATCATGACCTCGTGGTTCCCGCGGCGCGCGCCGTAGGAGTTGAAGTCGCGCGGGGCGACGCCGCGGTCCGCGAGGTACCTCGCGGCGGGGCTGTCCTTCGCGATCGATCCGGCGGGCGAGATGTGGTCGGTCGTGATGAAGTCGCCGAAGAATCCGAGCACCGCCGCGCTCTCGATGTCGGCGACGGGCGGCGGGGCGACGGGGAAGTCCGCGAAGAACGGCGGCTCCCGGATGTAGGTCGACGCCGGATCCCACGCGAAGACCTCCTCGCGGACCTCGGGCAGGGCGTCCCATTCGGGCGTCATGCCGTTGATCCGGCCGTACGCGGCGGCGTAGTCCGCCGGGTCCAGCGCCGTGCGCAGGACCCCGGCGACCTCGGCCTCGGTCGGCCAGATCTCCGCCAGCGTGACGTCGCGCCCGTCCGCGCCGCGTCCGACCGGGCCGGCGGCAAGGTCGCCCCGGACCGTGCCGCGCAGGGCGTAGGCGACGACCAGCGGCGGCGAGCAGAGGTAGTTGGCCTTCGTCAGGGGATGGATGCGACCCTCGAAGTTGCGGTTGCCGCTGAGCACGGCCGCCGCGACAAGCTTCCGCTCGCGGATCGCGGCGTCGACCCCGGGCGCGATCGGACCGCTGTTGCCGATGCACGTCGCGCAGCCGTAGGCGGCGATGTGAAAGCCGAGGGCCTCGAGGTCGGCGAGCAGGCCGGCGCGGCGGAGGAAGTCCGCCGCGGCGCGCGAGCCGGGCGCGAACGAGGTCTTCACCCACGCCGGCACGCGGAGGCCCGCCCGCACGGCCTTGCGCGCAAGCAGTCCGGCGGCGACCAGGAGCGCCGGGTTCGAGGTGTTGGTGCAGGAGGTGATCGACGCGAGGACCACCGCGCCGTGGTCGGGACCGTCCGCCGCCGGCGCCGCGGGCGGCCGGGCGAGGCCGAAGCCGCGCTTCGGGTCGGGCTCGGCCAGGGCCTCGTCGAAGCGGCGGCCGACGTCCGCCAGGCGCAGCCGGTCGTGCGGGCGCCGCGGTCCGGCGACGGTCGGTTCGACGGTGGAGAGGTCCAGCTCGACGAGGTCGCTGTACTGAGGCTCCGGCGCCATCGGGTCGCGCCAGAGGCCCTGGGCGCGCGCGTAGGCCTCGACCAGCGCGATGTGGCTCTCGGGTCGCCCGGTCGCCCGGAGGTAGCGCAGCGTCGCGGCGTCGATCGGGAAGAAGCCGGTGGTCGCTCCGTACTCCGGCGCCATGTTCGCGATCGGCGCGCGATCCTCGAGCGAAAGCGTGTCCACGCCCGGGCCGCAGTATTCGACGAGGCACTCGACGACGCCCTTCTTCCGCAGGATCTCGGTCAGGGTCAGCGCGGCGTCCGTCGCGTTCGACGGGGCGCGCAGCCGGCCCGTGAGGCGGACGCCGACCACCTTCGGCGCGAGCATCGGGATCGGCTGCCCGAGCATCGCCGCCTCGGCCTCGATGCCGCCGACGCCCCATCCGAGCACGCCCATGCTGTTGACCATCACCGTGTGCGAGTCGGTGCCGACGAGCGTGTCGGGGAAGGCGGTCTCGCGGCCCTGCTCATCGCGCTCGACGCGGACGCACGACGCGAGGAACTCCATGTTCACCTGGTGGCAGATGCCCAGCCCGGGCGGCAGCACGCGCAGCTTCGAGAAGGCGCCGCAGCCCCAGCGCAGGAAGACGTAGCGTTCGCGGTTCCGCTCGAACTCCCGGAGGATGTTCGCGGCGTAGGCCGAGGCGGCCGCGGCGGCGTCGAGCTGGACGGAATGGTCGATGACGAGATCGACCGGGATCAGCGGCTCGATGTCCGCCGCGCGGCCGCCGAGGCGCTGCAGCGCTCCGCGCATCGCCGCGAGGTCGGCGACGCACGGGACGCCGGTGAAGTCCTGCAGCAGCACGCGCGCGGGCAGGAACGGAACCTCCCCCGTGCCGGCCGCGGCGGGCGTCCACGAGGCCATCGTCCGCAGCGCCGCCTCGCCGAACCCGGGGCGGTCGAGGTTGCGGAGGAGCGACTCCAGGAGGACGCGGACGCAGTAGGGCAGCCGGGCGAACGGCTCGAAGCCCTCGGCTTGCAGCGCGCCGAGCGACCCGTAGCGCACGGTCCGCCCGCCGGCCAGGTTCAGCTCCCTCATGAAATCGTCGGTTCGCATGTCGTCCTCTCCCCGCGCACACGCCCTGCGCGCCAACGGCCCGCGAGGATACGGGCCGGGGCGGGGCGCTGTCAAAACGAGTTTCAGGTTCCTCGTTTCACGATTTGTCGGGGGAGGTGCCCGGTGTCGGGTGTCCGGTGCCGGTCCGAACCTTGGAAGTCCTGCGCGCGGGATCCTCCAGACCTTGAAAACCAGCCGGGCAGCCGGCGCCGTTGGATCCGGGCTGGAGGGCCGCGCTCCGCGCGGCCGCAGGCTGAACCACGGATAGCACGGATCGCACGGATTCAACCAGGACAGCCCGGAGGATGACAACCGAATGGGGGCAACCGAATGAGGACGGCTGGGAGGGCCGCGCTCCGCGCGGCCGCAGGCTGAACCACGGGTGGCACGGATTCGATGAGGACAGCCCGGAGGATGGCCAGGGCAGACGCATCTTGTTCCTGTCGAAACCGAGCCGTGTGCGCGGGATCCTCAGGATTTCCCTTCCATCGCCGGGAAAGGGAGATCCCAGCCGAACGATCCTTGAATCAAGGCCAAGGCGATGCCGCGTCGCACCCCCGCAACCGCAAGGGCTCCAGCGTCCACCCGCCACTCCGCGCCCCGCCGACCGAAAAGTGCCACGACCTCGAGGAGGACGCATCTGCCCTGCGCCGCCTGCGCGTTGGACTTCGGCGATGCGGGGGTGCTAGGCTGGCGCGTCGGATCGTGGCCCCAACGGCATGGAGGATGGCATGAAGCGCTTCGGGCGGGTGCGGGCGGGTCTTCTCGCGGCGGCGTGGGCGACGGCGGCGGTCGCGGCGGACGCTCCGCGGCCGAACATCCTGTGGATCACCTGCGAGGACACCGGCCCCGAGCTCGGCTGCTACGGCGACGCCTACGCGACGACGCCGAACCTCGACGCCCTCGCCGCCCGCGGCCTTCGCTACCTGCACGCGTGGTCCACCGCCCCCGTCTGCGCGCCGGCACGGACGACCCTGATCTCGGGCATGTACCCGCCGTGCCTCGGCGCCGAGCACATGCGCAGCGAGGTCGCCCCGCCGCCGTTCTTCCGCATGTACCCGCAGCTCCTGCGCGAGCGCGGCTACTACTGCAGCAACAACAACAAGGAGGACTACAACCTCGCCAAGCCGGGCGCCGTGTGGGATGAGTCCTCGGGCAAGGCCCATTGGCGGAACCGCGGCAAGGACCAGCCGTTCTTCGCGATCTTCAACCTCACGATCACCCACGAAAGCCAGATCCGCAAGCGTCCGCACGAGGCGGTCCACGACCCCGCGAAGGCGCCGGTGCCGGCCTACCACCCCGACCGGCCGGAGGTGCGCCAGGACTGGGCCCAGTACTACGACAACATCACGGCGATGGACGGCCAGGCCGGCAAGGTGCTGGCGGAGCTCGCGGCGGACGGCCTCGCCGACGACACGATCGTCTTCTTCTACGGCGACCACGGCTCGGGCATGCCGCGCAGCAAGCGCTGGCCGTACAACTCGGGCCTGCAGGTGCCGCTGATCGTCCACGTGCCGGAGAAGTTCCGCGACCTCGCGCCGGCCGATTACAAGCCCGGCGGCACGACCGGCCGGCTCGTGGGCTTCGTCGATTTCGCACCGACGCTGGTCAGCCTCGCCGGCGCGAAGCCGCCGGACTGGATGCAGGGCCGCGCGTTCCTGGGCGCCCACGCCGCTCCGCCCGCGCAGGTCCAGCACGGCTTCCGGGGCCGCATGGACGAGCGCTACGACTTCGTCCGGTCCGTCACCGACGGCCGCTACGTCTACCTCCGCCAGTACATGCCGCACCTGATCTACGGCCAGCACATCGACTACATGTTCCAGACCCCGACCACGCGCCTCTGGAAGGAGATGTACGACGCCGGGACGCTGAAGCCCCCGCAGACGCACTTCTGGGAGCCGAAGCCGGCGGAGGAACTCTACGACCTGCAGTCCGACCCGGACGAGACCCGCAACCTCGCCGGCTCGCCGGACCACCGTGCCGTGCTGGAGACGCTCCGCAAGGCCCAGCGCGATCACGCGCTCGCGATCCGCGACGTCGGGTTCCTCTCCGAGGCCGAGTTCCACCGCCGCGCCGCCGCCGCGGGCCTGTCGATCTACGAGTTCGGCCACGACGCCGCGAAGTACCCCCTCGAACGCATCCTCGACATGGCCGACCTCGCAACGCTCCGGCAACCGCACGTCGAGGGGAGGCTGAAGGAGGGGCTCCAGGACCCGGACAGCGGCGTGCGCTACTGGGCGGCGATGGGCTTCCTCGTCCGCGGCACGGAGGCCGTGGCCGGCGCGAGGGACGGACTGGCGGCGGCGCTGAAGGACGAGTCGCCGACCGTGCGCGTGATCGCCGCGCGCGCGCTCGGCGAGCACGGCGGCGAGGCCGGCCTCGCGCTGGCGCTGCCGGTGCTTCGCGACCATGCCTCGCCCGTGGAGAACGGCGCCTATCTCGCGATCCTGGCGCTCAACGCGATCGACGCGCTGGGGCCGAAGGCGGATTCGCTGAAGGACGCCGTGCGCGCCCTCCCGCTGCAGGATCCGAAGGCGGCCGGGAGGGCCAACGGCTACGTGGCCCGGCTCGTGCAGACGATCACCGGCGCCGCGCCCGCCCCCCGTGCGACGAAGCCGCGCGCCAACGATCGCGCCGCAAAGCCGGCGAAGCCGCGGGGCTGAGCGCGGACCACGGGCGGAATCGCGGGGCGGTGACGGCGACTCCGTCGCCGGGCGCCCCCGACGGAACGAATTCCCGGGGGGCCCGGGTCCCACGCGGCGCTTGTCGCCGCCGTCGGCGCGTCATTCGCCGCCCACCGGATGGGCCGGCGGCAGGAGCCGGCGTCACGACCCGGGCACGATGGCGCCGTGGGACTGGAGAACCATGCGGAGGTCGGCGAGGGGGACCTTGGCCGGCGTCGTGCCGGACTTCGCGGCAAGGGCGGCGGCGGCGCCGGCCGCCTGGCCCATCGCCATGCAGGAGGCCTGCACGCGCAGCCCCGAGTTCGCGAGGCGGTCGCTGGAGACGCAGCGGCCGGCGACGAGGAAGTCCCGGCTGCCCTTCGGGATCAGCGCGCCGAGCGGGACCGTCGGCACCACGCCCTCGGCGAGGGGCTTCGGACGGATGCCCTTCTCGTCGTGGAGGTCGACCGGATAGAACGCGAAGGCAACGGCGTCGGGGAAGACGCGGCCGGAGGTGTAGTCGTCGACCGAGACGCGCGTCTCGCCGTCGATCCGGAACGTCTCGCGCACCCCGGTCTCCGCCTGCAGCCGCTCGATGTCCAGCGTCTCGAAGCCCGGGTGCGCCTTCAGGAACCGCATCATCCGCACGAGCCCCTGGCGGCCGTCGAGATTGGCCTTCGTGTGCGACGCGGAGGTGGTCGAGTCGGCGCCCGGCACGTGCGTCGAGTTCTCGCCGCCGCTCGAGAGGAAGCCGCGGAGGTTGTGGCGGAAATCGACGGACAGGAGCTTGCCGTCGGCGACGGCCGCCTTCGCTGCGGCGTCGAGCGCGGGCAGGTCGAGCTTCGCGATGTCGTATCCGCCGAGCCGGTAGATCAGCGTGCCCGGCTGCGTGACCTCCTCGCGCAGCCGCGGCAAGCCGAGCAGCCCGGCCACGGTTGCGCTGCCGGTGCAGTCGACGATCGTCCGCGCGGCGACGTCGGCCTGGAGCCCCTTGCCCGCCAGCCGGACACGGAAGCCGCCCCCGGGCGCGGGCTCCGCGGCCAGCGGGGTCTCGTAGTAGCGGAGCTGGACCCCGGCCTTGAGGCAGGCGTCCTCGGCGACGGCCGCGTAGAGGCCGCCGTGGATGCGGACCTGGTGTTTCCAGTGCCACCGGCCCGTCGGGACCGAGAAGTCGGGCAGGGGACTGGCGGTCAGTGCCGCGGTCTGCGTGACGAGGTCCCAGCCGATCCCCGCGATGATCTGCCGGCCCCACGCATGGAAGAGACCGGGATAGTCGACGCCGCCGGTCGAGAGCGTGCCGCCGAGCTGGCTGCCGGACTCGACGAGCACGGTCCGTGCGCCGAGGCGTCCGGCCTGGATCGCCGCGATCGCGCCGGCCGTGCCGCCGCCGACGACGAGCACGTCGGCCTCGATCGAGGCCGTCCCCGCGGCCCGCGGAGCGTCGCGCGAGTCCGCCGCGACGGCGGGCCCTGCGGCCGTGGCCGTTCCGAGCGCGGCAAGGAAGGTCCGGCGGGAGAGGGTGTCCTGCGCTGGAAGGGTGCTCATGAAGGACATCGTCCCCGATCCGTCATGGCGGGGCAAGCATGGAGCTCGGTCAGGGGCCGGCGGGGCGGAAGGAGTCGAGGTCGCGTGTCCCGACGCCGGTCACCCGGTCGTCGGCCGGCGCGGCGCGCAGGCGGTCCCGCGCGCCGGCGTCGTCCGCCAGCGCGGCGAGGACGGCGGCGAGCGCGTAGCGCTGGAACACGGCCCCGCGCGACGGATCGGTCCTTCCGCACGCGAGCTCGCCGATCCGGTTGGCGGGCCACTCCGCATCACAATGGCTCGCTCCATTCACGCGCAGCGAGATCATCGGTCCGCGCACGGCCTTGGCGATGAGTTCCGCGCTGCCCTGCTCGTTCCACGGCGCCGGTTCCGCGCGCAGGATGGCGCACGGGATGTCCAGCGAGGCCGCGGCCCTGCGCCCGGAGGGGCCTCCCAGCACCGGGTCCAGGCCCACCCAGCAGCCGACCGCCGCGTTGCCGGCCGCGGCGTGGAGGGTCGTGACGCCCCCGGCCGACATGCCCAGCAGCGCGCCGCGCCCGACCGTGCGGGGCAGGCCCGGGATCGATCCGGCCCGCAGCATGTCCAGCAACTCCGCGACCGCGCGCCCGTTTCGCCGGTGATCCGCTCGCGTGGGCAGGTCCGGCACCGCCGCGACGAAGCCGTTCGCGGCCAGCATCGCGCCCCAGCCGGCCATGTTCCGGCGGCTGCGCGGGAATCCGTGCGCCACCACCGCCGCATGGGCCTGCGTCGCGCCGGCGGGGGCGTAGAGGTCGACCGTGGTTTCGCGGTCCGTAAGCCGCAGGCGCTCCTGCCGCAGGACGACGCCGGTCGGGAGCGGGATTCCGGGAGTGCGGAAGAGACTCCGGATCCCGATGCCGGCCGCAACAGCGGTCAGCAGCAGGATTCCGGGGACGACGACGAGGATCCTCTTCATGCCGTCCGTGGCGTCGGGCCGGACCGGGTCAGTGCAGGATCGCGCCCGCGACCGGGTCGCCGGGCACGCCGAGGTCGATCACGGTCGAGATCGTGCGCATCGTCGCGTGGTCGGAGAAGGTCCAGACGACCTTCTTCTCCGGCGTCACCTCGACCAGGTGGGGCGCCTGCCCGAACTTGCCATGGCCGAGCCAGTTGCTCATCAGCGTGTTTCCGTTCGGCAGCCGGTGGAAGCCGGCCATGAACGTCAGCTTGATGCCCGGAAGATCGCCCTCGGCGACCTGCCAGACGGTCTTGCCGTCCGGGTCGACCTCGAAGACGCGCGAGCCGCCCTTGCGGTCGCCGCAGGAGATCACGGTGTTGCCGTTCGGCAGGCGCGCCGAGCTGTGCGGTCCGCCCTCGGCGGGGATCTCGCGGACGACCTTGCTGTCCTTGTCGTACTCGCGCACGACCTGCTCGCCGTAGTGGCTGACGAGGTAGTTCCCGCTCGCGAGCTTGCGTGCGTTGCGGATGTAGCCGTGGCCGCCGTCCTTGCCCTCGGGCAGCATGCGGATCTCCTTCACGATGCGCCCGTCCGGCGCGATCTCGAGCAGCCGGCCGGCGTTGCACTCGCCGACGAAGGTGTTCCCGTCCGGAAGGCGCTGGCAGGCGTAGATCTCGCTCTTCGAGTCGTAGCGGAAGACCTCCTTCTTCTCCCTCGTCACCTCGAGCACGCCATGGCCGGTCGAGAAGAGCAGGTTGCCGTTGGGCAGCACCCAGAGGTCGTTGCAGTTCTTCGCGGAATGCTCCCACTCGACCTTGCCGTCGGCCCCGACGAGGAAGACCTTGCCGGCGGTGTAGTCCGCGCAGGCGAACCGCTTGCCGGTGCCGTCCGCCGCATCCGCGATCGCCGCCGCCGCCAGCATGCCCGCCGCCATCACGCCCCAGTGCTTCATGACCTTGTCTCCCCGTTTCGGCGCGCCGTGGCGGCGCCCGATCCGCCGAGGCTACCCGCCGCGCGCGCCGCGCGCAACCCGGCGCGCCGCCGGCCGTGACCATGGTCCGGGTTGAGTCTTGCTCCCCACCGGGACAAGCCCGGTGGGGCCGCCACCGCGGGCTGCGTGGGCGCCCGCCGGCCCTGTGCCGGGACAGGCCCGGTGGGGCCGCCACCGCGGGTGGCGTGGGCGCCCGCCGGCCCTGTGCCGGACAGGCCCGGTGGGACCGTCACCGCGGTCGGCGTGGGCGCCCGCCGGCCCTGTGCCGGGACAAGCCCGGTGGGGCCGCCACCGCGGGCTGTGTGGGCGCCCGCCGGCCTTGCGCCGGGACAGGCCCGGTGGGACCGTCACCGCGGTGGGCGTGGGCGCCCGCCGGCCCTGTGCCGGACAGGCCCGGTGGGACCGTCACCGCGGGCGGCGTGGGCGCCCGCCGGCCTTGTGCCGGACAGGCCCGGTGGGGCCGCCACCGCGGGCGGCGTGGGCGCCCGCCGGCCCTTTGCCGGGACAAGCCCGGTGGGGCCGCCACCGCGGGCTGCGTCGGCGCCCGCCGGCCTTGTGCCGGACAGGCCCGGTGGGACCGTCACCGCGGTGGGTGTGGGCGCCCGCCGGCCTTGTGCCGGCGGAGCCGGACATGGACCTTCCAGACCTTGGAAGTTTCCCAACCGATCCCGTCCAGGGGTTGGACGTCCCCCCCCGGCGCTCGATGTCCGGCGTTCGCCTACTTCTGCTCTTCCTTCACGGCGCCCGAATCCTTGGCTACGGGGCCGGCGGCGGGGTCGCGGTCGAACTCGAGCTTCACGACCATGACGCTGTTGGCGAGTTCGTTGGCCGGGAGCCCGTGGATGCGCAGGTAGGCCTTCTGCTCGGCGTGGTCGCTGGGGACCATGGTGACGGCGCAGTCGACGGGCTTCCCGGTGTTCAGCAGCGTCGCGCGGACGGGCAGCGTCGCGAGCGGCTTGAGCTTCACCGCGTCGCCGGCCGGGTCCTTGTGCAGGTGGACGTAGATCGTGTTGCCGCGGCGCGTGAGCAGGACGTTGCGGTTGGACGTGAGCTGCGACGCGGGCTGGACGCCGTCGAACGCCTCCCGCACCTTGGCGTGCCACGCGCCGATGCGCCGCAGGATCGCGGCGGCCCCGGCGGGGATGACGCCCTCGCCGGAGGGGCCGACGTTGAGCAGGTAGTTCGCGTCGCGCGCGAGGTAGGCGTCGATGCTGCGCATCAGGTGCCGGTCGGTGTAGTAGTCCTCGTCCTTCCGGTAGCCCCAGCTCTCCATGCCGACGGACTGGCACGCCTCGGTCGGCCGTTCGAACCCCGCCGCGTCGCCGGCCTTCTGGTCGTAGTCCCGCTCGGGCGTGCCGAAGTCGCCGTCGTCGAAGCCGCGGTTGTTGATGACGGCCTTCGGCTGGAGCTGCCGGATCATCGCGTTGATGGACCTGTCCACGTGCTTGGGCACGTTCATGTCCCACCAGAAGCCGTGGATCTCGCCGTAGTTCGTGCACAGCTCGCGGACCTGGGCCTTGAGGAACTCCAGGTACTTCATCCAGTCGGGCGAATCGCCCGGCTGCGGCGGCAGCTCGTGGTGGCGGCCCTCGTTGGGATAGTTCGGCTGGTTCCAGTCGGCGATGGAGTAGTAGAGGCACAGCGGCACGCCGCGCCGGTGGCAGGCGTCGGCCAACGGGCGCACGACGTCCTTCCCGTACGGCGTGTTCATCGTGTTGAAGGCGGTCTGCTTCGTGTCCCAGAGGCAGAAGCCGTCGTGGTGCTTGGTCGTCAGGCAGATGTACTTCATGCCCGCGGCCTCGACGAGGTCGAGCCAGGCGTTCGCGTCGAACTTCACGGGGTTCCACTGCCCGGCGAGCTTCACGTACTCGGCGCGAGGCACGCGGGCGCGCCACTGCTCCTGCTCGTGGAACCCGTGGATGGCGTAGAGGCCCCAGTGGACGAACATGCCGAAGCGCGCATCGAAGAACCAGTCGCGTCCGTCGCCGAAGCGTTTCGCGGCCTTGGGCGTGGCCGACACGGTGGCGTACTCCGCCGCTCCGGCCGCGCGGGGGGCGGCGGCGAGAAGGGCGGGTGCGGCGGCGAGCGCGCCGGCGCTGCCGGCGGATCGAACGAGAAAGTCCCTGCGCTTCATGGCGGTGGTCTCCCGGCGAAACCCCTTACACTGGTGCGATGCGGTGCGGGATACAAGCGAAAAGGCTCTTTCCCGACGGTTCGGGCTCCCGGGAACCACCACGAATAGCCGCAGAATTTTCTTTCCAGGGCCATGCGCCGTGCGGGATGATCCGCCCAAGCCTGCGAGGGGCATGCGGTGGGATCGCGGGCGAGTGGAGGGTTTGGGGCATGAAGGGCATCGTGACCTGCGGAAAAGGAACCCTGCGCCTGCTCGTACTCCTGTCGGGTCTGGCCGGGCCGGCGGGGGCGGTCGACGTGACCCTGAAGACGCCGGATGGGGGGGGGCACTCGGCCTTCCTGATCGGCACGAACTGGAGCGACGGCAACGCACCGTCGGCCGGAAACAACTACATCGTCGCGTACAACGGCATGCGGACCCCGACCGGCGGAACCACGGCCTACACGTTCGGCGGCGATTCCCTGCGACTCGACGGCCCGAACGGGCTGATCAACTTCAAGCAGTCGAACACGATCACGATCGCCAGCCTGCTGCTGAACGGCGGGAGCGTTCACCATGGTAGCGCGGGCGTCACGCCGGACATCGCGCGACTGGCGGGCACCATCACCGTTCTGGCCCCCTCGGCCTTCCGCACCGACGGTGCCGGCCGGACCTTCCAGATCCGGTCGTCCATCACCGGAAGCCAGGACCTGATCTTCTACAGCACCTTCACGACGGGGACCATGTGGACGAATCAGTTGACGACCGTGGCCAACGGAGGCTTCACCGGGCGGATGGTCGTCAGCAACCGGACGGTGCTCGTGATCAACGACGAGAACCGGCTCGGCGCCAACCCGGCCGCGTTCGCGAACAATCACCTTGCGCTGCTCAACGGCGGAACGCTGCAGATCGCCGGCAACATCAACCTCGACGATGCCAACCGCGGCATCACGGTGGGCGGGGCGGCCGGGGGCGTCATCGATGTCAACGGCGGCAACACCGTGTGGAACTGGCTGCCCATCACCGGGGCCGCGTCGTTCACCAAGTCGGGCGCCGGGACCCTCTACCTGCGCGTCATCTCCAACCACACCGCGAACACCTACAGCGGCGGGACGATCCTCCAGGACGGCACCCTCGCGGCGATGACCCGCGGCGCGCTCGGCAGCGGCAATGCGACGATCAACGGCGGCCGCCTCGACATCGCCTCGCGCGGCTTCCAGGGCACGACGATCACCGTCGGCGGCAATGGCGGCACGCTCGTGCTCAGCGGCTCGAACACCGCCGGCGCGGCGGCGATCACGATCAACCGCGGCGGCCGGCTCCTCATCAACGCGCCGGGCGGCGCGGATGGCGCGACGGTGACGTGGAACGACGGCGGCGTCCGGCAGTTCGCGCGGCCGGATCTGCTGCCGTCCACCGCGCTTCTTGCGAGCGGTTCGCGGATCGTCGAGACCTATGCCAGTGCCGCGCATCCGGTCGACGCCGCCTTCATGGCCGCCATCGACACGGCGTCGGACGGGACGGTCGGCATCGGCGTCAACAACGCAATGGGCGTGCTCGACATGAGTGCCCATCCCGGCATGTGGGTCGGCGCGGCGACCAACATGAATGTGACGTTCCTGGGCACGATCCTCCCGGCCGATCCGAACGCCTACCATCTCGGCGGCGGGCTCGCCGGTGCGCGGATCAACGGCAACACGGGACTTTCGATCGGCACGCTGACCGGCTCGCGCGACGTGGTCGTCGGCTCAACCGGCGTCGTGACGCTGATCGCCGGCAACACCTACTCGGGCCGCACGATCATCTCGAACAACGCGGGAGTCGTCGTCAACTCCGGCAACAACGCATGGGGTGTCGCCCCCGGGGCGTTCCAGGCGGACAACGTGACGATGGACGGCGGCTACATCCGCTTGCAGAACAACGTTCAGTTCACCTTCGGCCCGACCCGCGGCTTCACACTCGGCTCCCTGGGCGGCGAATTCAACATCTGGAGCGGCGGCGCCGTGGCGACGGTCGACGGGCCGATCACCGGCCCCGGCCTCCTGCGGTTCTCCGATGCCGGTTCGATCGTGCTTTCGGCGGCCAACACCTATGCCGGCGGCACGGTGGGCGGCACGTTCCTGCGGCTCGGCAACGACGGTTCGCTGGGCTCCGGCCCGGTGGTCCTGACCGGCGGCGGCCTCGGCTCCACGGGGTCGACCGCGGTGGCGATCGCCAACAGCCTCGGCGTGGCGGGCACGATCACCCTCGGCGACACGGTGCGGAACGGGCTCCTGACGCTGAACGGAGGGGTGGACCTGTCCAACGCCACGCGGACGGTGACCGTGAACAGCGACGTCGTGGTGAACGGCGTCGTCGCCAACGGCGGGTTGACGAAGGCCGGGGCGGGCCGGCTGACGCTGAACACGGCCAACACCTATACGAACGGCACGACGATCAACGACGGCACGCTGGTCCTCGGCAGCGACGCGGCGCTCGGCGGGGGAACGGCGGCCGTCAACCTCAACGGTGCGACCGTGCGGCTGCAGGCGGCCGATGCGACGGCGCGGACGGTGACCAACGCCGTGACGTTCTCGCAAAACGTCACGCTCGGGGCCGCGGGCACCGGCGCCTTGACCTTCGACGCCGCGTGGAACAACGGCGGCGCGGCCAAGACCCTGACGATCGACGGCATCACCGCCTCCTTCGTCCGCGGGCTGACGAACACCGGCGCGCTGGTGATCGGCGGCAACGGGACGCTCGCCCTCGGCTCCACGGCGGACATTCCGCTGGCCGCGCAGCTCGTCGTGCTGCAGGGCGCGACGCTCGACGCCTCGGCGCTGGCCGCCCTGGCGCGCACGACGGGCTCGCTGGAGGGCGGGGGAACGGTCAACGGCAACGTGGACCTCCATGCCGGCACGCGGCTGCTGCCGGGCTCGGTCAACTCCGCGCAGACCCTGACGGTGGGCGGGGATCTCGACATGGTGGCGTTGGTGACGAACTTCTTCGAGGTCGGCGACAACCCGACCCTGATCGGGACGGCCGACCGCGTCGACGTCGGCGGGAATCTCAATCCCAACGGCGCCGTCATCCGGGTCGATCCGATCTCGGGCATGGCGGCCGGGAACCACACGCTGTTCACCTACGCGGGTTCGCTCGGGTCGAGCTTCGACGCGACGGTCGCCGGGCATCCGGGCAGCGACGTGCGGTTCGGCTGGACCGGGCTCGCCGAGGGCGGGGGCGTGGTCGACCTCGTCGTCACCGGCAGCAGCGCCGTGCTCACGTGGGACGGCTCCGGCTCCGCGGTGTGGGACACGACGAGCACCGCCGCGTGGGCCCTCGGCGCGGAGAAGTTCTTCTCGTTCGACCGCGTGGTCTTCGATGACGGCGGCGTGGCGGCGGTGACGGTCGGATCGGTCGTCCGGCCCGACGGCATGGTCGTTTCGGGTTCGCAGGACTACGCATTCACCGGCACGGGCGCCATCAGCGGCTGGACGGATATCCGGAAGACCGGCTCCGGCTCGCTGACCCTGGGCACCCCGAACACCTTCACCGGCACCGTGTGGGCGACCGAGGGCAGGATCGTGGCGGGCACCAACGCGGCGCTGGGGTCCGGCGCCGTCGGCGGCACCGTCATCTCGAACGGCGCCACCCTGGAGCTCGCGTCCGGCGTCATCCTCGGCGACGAATGGCTGCGGCTCTCCGGCCACGGCATCGCGGGCACCGGCGCGGTTGTACGGCTCGGCGCCCCGACGGGCAACAACGATGGGGTCCGGCGGATCACGCTGGACGGCGACACGACGATCAACACGCCCGGCAAGGTGGACTTCCGCGGCGGCACAACCCGCTTCCTCGATCTCAACGGGTACGAACTCACCAAGGCCGGGACGAGCACCCTGATGTTCGTCTCGACGGTGCTCTCGAACACCGGGTCCATCGTGGTCAACGAGGGCATCCTGGCGATCGAGGGAACGACCGTGGGCGTGGGGACGCCCGGCAGCATCCGCGTGAAGCCCGGGGCCCTGCTGGTCCTGGCGGCCCATAACGGAAACCCGACCTACGTGTGGACGAACGTGATGCAGGGCGGGGTCGTGGGCAACTACCCGGCCGCCGGCTTCGGCAACAGCAACCCGGACCTGCCGACCCCGTTCCGTCTCGAGTCCGACACGGAGTTCCGGGTCGCCGGAAACGACATGACCCTCCGCGGGTCGATCGGCGGCGCCGGGCGCCTGGAAATGACCGGCAGCGGCAACCTCTACGTGCGCGGCACGAACACCTACGCCGGTGGCACCCTGATCACGTCCGGCCGGGTCGTCACGGCCAGCGCCTCGACGGCTCCGCTCGGCGCCGGCGTCGTCGACGTCCGTGGCGACATCAACGGGCAACTCTGGCCGATCGAAGCCTCCATGATCGCCAATCCCGTGACCATCCAAGGCCTCGGGTGGAACGAGACCGCGGGGCATCTCGGCGCGATCCGTCTGTCCGGCACGGGCACCATCAGCGGTCCGGTCACCCTGGCGGCGGACAGCCGCATCGTCGCATACGCCGCGGGGGACAGCGGCGAGATTTCCGGGACGATCTCCGGCGCGTCGAAACTCGAACTCAACTGGAATGACGCCGGCAAGACGATGGGCGCCGGGACGATCACGCTCTCCGGCGACAACAGCGGGTTCGGTGGAACCATGGACCTCCGCAACGGGACGTTGCGGCTGGGGCACAACAACGCGCTCGGCCCGAACACGTTCTACATGTCCGGCGGGCGCATTGTTCCGAGCGGGACGGTCGCACGGACGATCGGCAACTCCATGGTGATCTCGAACACCGTCCGGTTCGGCGGCGGAGCGCCGACGGACAACGGCGCGCTGACGTTCAACGGGGCCATCGACGGCCCGGCCCACATGATGATCGAGGGCTTCAACAACGTTACGTTCAGCGGATCGGTCTCGCCGACGGGAGTGCTTGCGGTTACCGGCTACGGATCCGTATCCTTCAACGCACCCATCACCCAGACCGCCCAGCTCGTCGCCAACGGCTACGGCGGCACGCTGTACCTCAACGCGGCCAACACCTACACCGGCGACACGATCGTCGCGGGCCGCAATCTCGTGCTCGGCAACGCCGGGGCGATCCCGACCGGCGCGGGCAAGGGGAACCTGATCATCGGCCAGCGGACCACCCTGGACCTTGCCGGCCTCAGCCCCGCTTTCAACGGCCTCGGCGGCGTCGGGGCGATCACGGACAGCGTCGGATCGGTCACGACGGTCAGCATCGGCGGCAACAACTCGACGTCGTACTTCAGCGGCGCCCTGCAGGGCGGGATCGGAACGCTCCGGAAGACCGGGGACGGCGTGCTCCACCTCGCCCGCGGGCTGGGCGGCGGGAAGGCGCTGGACATCCAGGCCGGCCGGGTGATGGTCAACGGCAACGTCGCCGGCCCCGTCGCGCTGACGGCGGGCGCGGTCCTCGATGTCACCGGCAATGGCCTGTTGGGCGAGTACTTCGGCGCAGGGACGTGGTCCGTGAACAACGAAGACCCGCGACTGTGGTCGCCGGAGGCCTTCGACGCCTACGTGGCCGGCACGAACAAGATCGTCGAGGCTTCCAGCGCGTCGGCCGGGATGGAGTTCAGCTTCGGCGGCGCCGGCGCGCCGCTGTTCCCGGTGCCGTTCGACCGGCGCAATGACCGGGCGGTGAACTTCTACGCCCGCTACACCGGTACGTTCATGGCCCCGACCAACGGCGACTACACGTTCCAGACCCGCACGGACGACGGAAGCACGCTGTGGATCGACGACCGGTTGGTCGTCTACAACGCCCGCTACCAGGGCGCGGCGAACCGAAGCGGGACCATCGCCCTGACGGCCGGCGAGCACGACATCCGCATCCTGTACGTCCAGGGTGCCGGCGGACTGGAGCTTTCCGCACTCGTCTCCGGCGCGAACATTCCGAACAGCCTGCTGAAGATGAGGAATGAGATCGCGATCGGGGATCTCCGCGGGGCGGCCGGATCGATCCTTTCGCTGACGGGCAACGTCCCGGTGCGCATCGTGCAGACCTCGACGCAGACGTTCGCCGGTGCGGTGATCGGCGCCGGACCGATGGTGAAGGACGGGGCCGGCATGCTCGAGCTGACGGCCGCCAGTCCGTTCGCGGGAACGGTCTCCGTGACGGCCGGAACGCTGCGGGTCAGCGGGGACCTGACCGCCGCGGGCCTGATCACCGTCCATGACGGCGCCAAGCTGGACGGCGTGGGGTTCATGGGCAGCGTCGACGTCGAAGGGGGCGGCCGACTGTCGCCGGGCAACAGCCCCGGGACGATGACGGTCACGGGCGGCCTCACGCTGCGAAGCGGGGCGACGTTCGTGGTCGAACTCAACGGGAACCTGCCGGGCTCGGAGTACGACCAGTTGTACATGAGCGGTGCGACTCCGACGCTGACCCTGCAGGATCCGAAGCTGCTCGTGTCGCTCGGGTTCACCCCTATCCAGGGCGACATCTTCACGATCGTCGCCGGATTCAGCACGCTGGCCGGCTCGGGAACCTTCGACGGGCTGCCCGACGGGGCGCACTTCGTGGTCGATTCGACGGAGTTCGAGATCGACTACGACACCTCGTCGATCACGCTGACCGTGGTCCCGGAGCCCGGCGCGCTGGGGATCCTCGGGCTGGTCGGCATCGCCGCAGTCCTGCGTCTCCGAAAAGCCGGCAGGCCGGACGCGGCGACCGTGGACCGTCAGGACTGATCGGACGTGGCTTGGCCGCGCGCTTCCGTCGCCCGTTTTCCGTCTTCCGTCATCCCGCCGGGCGTCAGCGCCCCGGCGTCATGGCGGTGCGGCGCAGAAATCCCGGGGATGAACGTAGGGCGGGCGGACCGTCGTCGCCGGCCATCGACACGAAGAGCGCCTCGGCGGACGGGTGATTCGTCGCAAGCCACGGCAATCCCTCGTCGGGGCCGAGGATGAAGAGCGTGGTCGAGAGGCCGTCCGCCGTCAGGCAGTCCGGGGCGACAACGGTGACGCTCAGTCGCTCGCGCGGGCTCGGGCGGCCGGTGCGGGCGTCGAAGATGTGGGTGACGGCCCCCCCGCCCGCGCCGGGCCGGCGGTTGCGGTAGCCGCCGGACGTGGCCACCGCACAGCCGCTGATGTGCAGGATGCCGGCCAGGTGTTCGCCGGGCATCGCGTCGGGCCGCGGCTCGTCGACGCCGATGCGCCACGGATCGCCCGAGGCGTTGCGGCCGGACACGAAGACCTCGCCGCCGATCTCGACGAAGAAGTTCGTTACGCCGAGATCGAGGATCCTCCGCGCGACGGCATCGACGCTATAGCCCTGCGCGACCGCGTTGAGGTCGAGCTCGACGCCGTCGGCGTCCTTGCGGAGCGTCGCGCCATCGATCGCGACGCGCGGCCAGCCGCATCGCGCGCGGGCGGCGGCCTGATCGGCCTCGGAGGGGTCGTCGTCCCGCGGTCCCTCCGGGCCGCCGAAGCCCCAGAGGCGGAGCAGGGGGCGGATCGTCGGATCGAAGGCGCCGCCGCTCCCGCGCGCCAGATCCAGGGCGAAGCGCGTGCAGACGGCAAAGCCCCCGGAGACCGGCATCGTCGTTCCGGCGGGTGCGCGGTTGAACCGGCTGATCTCGCTGTCGGCAACCCAGAGGGACATCTGCCGGTTGACCTCGTCGAGCGTCTGCCGGATGGCGGCGCCGACGGCGTCGAGGCGCTGGGTCGGCATCGACGGTTCGGCCAGCCGGATGTGGAAGAAGGTGCCCTGGACCTCGCCGCTCAACTCGACGGCCTCGACGGCCGGCGCGCGGGGCGTACGGCCCCACAGGCTCCACGCGGCCAGGGCAACAAGGAGCCCACCGACGGTGAGGATCTTGCGCGGTTCCACCCGCCGGGGTTGGAGGACGACTGTCCGGTGCTCCGGCATCGCCTCAGCCGAACTCGTCGTAGGCGATCATGTCCTTCTCGACGCCGAGGTCGAAGAGCATCCGGTTGACGGCCGCGATCATCATCGGCGGCCCGCAGAGGTAGTACTCGATCTCGGTCGGATCGGGATGACTCTTGAGATAGAGATCGTGCACGACCTTGTGGATGAAGCCGGTCGGCCCGGTCCAGTTGTCGGAGGGCTGCGGCTCGCTCATGGCGACGGTGTAGCGGAAGTTGGGGAAATCGCGGGCGATCGACTGGAAGTCCTCGTCGTAGAACATCTCGCGGACCGACCGGGCGCCGTACCAGAAGCTGACCTTGCGGTCCGTCTTCTTCGTGCGGAAGAGATCGAAGACATGGCTGCGCATCGGGGCCATGCCCGCGCCGCCGCCGATGAACATCATCTCGCGCCGGGTGTCCTTCGCGAAGAACTCGCCGAAGGGGCCGCTCAGGATGACCTTGTCGCCGGGCTTCCGGCTGAAGATGTAGCTGGAGGCAAGACCCGGCTGCGCGTCGGCGACGCCGGGGGGCGGCGTGGCGATGCGGACATTCAGCATGACCGTGTTCCCCTCGGCGGGATGGTTGGCCATGGAGTAGGCGCGGAAGATCGGCTCGGGATTCGTGGTCCTGAGGTCCCAGAGCTTGAACTTGTCCCAGGCGTCGCGGAACCGCTCTTCCACGTCGAAGGCGCGGAAGGCGAGGTCCTTGTACGGCGGGATGTCGATCTGGACGTAGCCGCCGGCCCTGAAGTTCAGGTCCACGCCCGGCGGGAGGTCGACGATGAACTCCTTGATGAACGTCGCGACGTTGCGGTTCGAGCGGACGGTGCCCTCGAACTTCTTGATCTCGAGGACCTCTTCCGGCACGCGGATCTTCAGGTCGCGCTTGACCTTGAGCTGGCAGGCCAGCCGCCAGCCCTGCTTCGCCATCTGCCGGTTGATGTGGCCGGTTTCGGTCGGGAGGATGTCGCCGCCGCCCTCGGACACGACGCACTTGCACAGGGCGCAGGTTCCGCCGCCGCCGCAGGCCGACGGGAGGTAGATCTTCTGCGCGGCGAGGGCGGTCAGCAGCGAGCCGCCGGAGTCCGCGGTGAAGGCCTTGTGGCCCTCGTTGATGTCGATCGTCACCGGCCCGGCGGGCTGGAGCTTGCGCGACGCGAAGTTGAGGCCGGCCACGAGGATCAGGATGAGCCCCGTGAACACGACCACGCTTGCGAGAACGAACGCAACCTGATGTTCCATGACCGCCCCGTTCCTCCGCCGTCCCTACAGATTGATGCCCGAGAACAGCATGAAGGTCATCGCCATGAGCCCCGTGACGATCATCGTGATCCCCAGCCCGCGCAGCCCCGGCGGGATGTTCGAGTAGCGGAGCTTCTTGCGGATGGCGCCCATCGCGATGATCGCCAGCGCCCACCCGGCGCCCGAGGCGAAGCCGTACACGAGCGTTTCCGGGAACGTGTACTGGCGCTCCACCATGAAGAGCGACCCGCCGAGGATCGCGCAGTTGACGGTGATCAGCGGGAGGAAGATGCCGAGGGCCTGGTAGAGCGGCGGGAAATAGCGGTCGAGCAGCATCTCGACCAGTTGCACGAGCGCCGCGATCGTCGCGATGAAGACGATGAAGTTCAGGAAGGAAAGGTCCAGCGCCGCCAGCGCCGGAACGCCCGTCCACGCCAGCGCCCCGGGGTCCAGGAAGAAGTGCTTGAGCGCCCAGTTGACCGGCACCGTGATGAACTGGACCAGCGTGACGGCGACGCCGAGCCCGATGGCGGTCTCGATGCGCTTCGAGATCGCCAGGAACGAGCACATCCCGAGGAACGTCGAGAGCAGGATGTTCTCGATGAAGATCGACCGCACCGCCAAGCTCAGCAGATCCATGGTTCCTCCCGGGATTCACCCAGAGACGCAGGACGGGAAGACCGACACCAAGACGCAAAGAACGCAAAGCGGCGTTCACACAGAGACGCAAAGAACGCGAAGTGAGAGGCGGCGGCCATCATTGATCGGCCCCCTTCAGAATCATGCGTACGATGCCGTCCTTGAGGACGGCCTCGTGGAAGTTGATCAGCAGGCCCGGGCCCATCTCGCGATGAACCTCGATGGCCGCGCCAATGACCTTGGACGACCACGCTTCAGCCTCTGGGTATCTTGGATGCATCCCGCTTCCGTCTTCTCTTTGCGCCCTTTGCGTCTTGGTGTGAATCCTAGGCGGTTTCGAAGTGTTTGGTGACCGAGCGCTGGGCCCAGATGAGGAGGCCGAGCACGATGAAGGCGCCGGGCGCCAGCAGCATCAGGCCGTTGGCCGGGTAGGACGCCGGCAGCACCGCGTAGCCCAGCAGCTTGCCCGAGCCGAGCAGTTCGCGCACGACGGCGACGATGACGAGGACGGCGCTGTAGCCCAGCCCGTTCGCCAGGCCGTCGATCAGCGAGGGCAGCGGCGGGTTCTGGAGCGCGTACGCCTCGAGGCGGCCCATGACGATGCAGTTCGTGATGATGAGCCCGACGAACACGCTGAGCTGGCGGCTGACGTCGAACATGTAGGCCCGGAGGAACTGGTCGGCGAGGATCACGAGCACCGACACGACGACCATCTCCACGATCATGCGGATCTTGGCCGGGATGGTGTTTCGAAGCAGGGAGATGACAACGTTCGATCCCGCCGTGACGATGGTCAGGCTCGCCGCCATGACGAGCGCGGTCTTGAGCTGGGTGGTCACCGCGAGCGACGAGCAGATCCCGAGGATCTGGATCGTGATCGGGTTGTTCTCCGACAGCGGATCGGTGAAGACCTTCTGGAGTTTCGCCGCCATGGCCTCAGCCCTTTCGCGCCGTCTTGAAGTAGGCCTCGTAGCGCTTCAGTCCCGCGTTCAGGAACGCCATCACGCCGTTGCCGGTGAGCGTCGCGCCGCTGATGCCGTCGACCACCACGCGGGCCTTGTCGGTCGAGGCCTCGGGCGAAGCCTTGCCCTTCGCGACCACGACCGGAATCGGCCGGCCGTCCGCGACAACCCGGCGCCCCTTGAACTGGTCCTGGAACCACGCCTGCTCGATCTCGCCGCCGAGGCCGGGCGTCTCGCCGTGCTTGTAGAACGAAACGCCCACGATCGTCGTCGCGCTCTCGTCCAGGGCCAGGTAGCCGTAGATGGTCGACCAGAGCCCCTTGCCGGAGACCGGGAAGGCGTACTTGCGGACCGTGCCGCCCTCGACCCACTGGAACAGGGACAGGACCCGCCCCGCGGCGATCCCGTCGGCGGCCTCCTTCGCCCCCAGTCCCTCAACGACCTTGCCGTCGGGGTCGACCCACACCTCCCGGACGTGCTCCGCGTACCGCGCCTCGATCCGGTCGCCGGGGAGCTTCCGGCCCGCCCCGTCGGCGATCGGCTCCTGGAACGCCTTCAGCACGTTGGTCTTGCGGTCCAGCTCGACCATCTTCTCCTGCTGCGACTTCAGGCCCGCCGTCGCTCCCGCAAGCAGGAGGCTGCCGACGAGGCAGATGCCAGCCGCGTACATCAGGATGTAGGTTTCGCCCTGTTTCACAGCGTCGCTCCGTCCCGTCATGCCCTCGCAAACGACTCGAGATACTTCCGGCGCCCGCGGATGTGAACCTGCAGAACGATGTAGTCGATCAGCGGCGCCATCACGTTCATGAACAGGATCGCGAGCATGTTGCCCGCCGGGTAGGCCGGGTTGAACATGCGGATCACCACGGTCAGCGCGCCGATCAGGAACCCGTAGATCCACTTTCCGGCGTTCGTCGCGGCCGCCGAGACCGGGTCGGTCGCCATGAACACGATGCCGAAGAGCGCGCCGCCCATCACCAGGTCGTACCAGAACGGCAGCGCGAACATCGGGTTGGCATGCGCGGCGGGGCCGCCGATCAGGTTGACCAGCGACCCGATGACCGTCACGCCGAGCACGCCGCCGGCCATGATGCGCCACGCGCCGACCCCCGCGACGATCAGCAGGACCGCGCCGACCAGGACCGCGATCGAGGAGGTCTCGCCGATGCTGCCGCCCTCGAGGCCGATGACCATGCTCTTCAGCGTGTGACCGGCCTGCGCGAGGTGCTCGAAGACGTTGGATCCCGCCGGGGCGGCCTTGGCCACGGAGAGCGCCGTCGCGCCGCTGAAGCCGTCCGCCAGCTTTTCCGCCACCGGCGTCGCGATCCACACCTTGTCGCCCGAGATCTGGCCCGGGTAGGCGAAGTAAAGGAAGCAGCGTGCCGTCAGCGCGGGATTCAGCACGTTGAAGCCGACGCCGCCGAAGATCTCCTTGCCGATCACCACGCCGAACGAGATGCCCAGCGCGACCTGCCAGAGCGGGATCGTCGGCGGGAGCGTCAGCGGGAACAGGATGCCCGTGATCAGGAATCCCTCGTTGATCTCGTGCTTGCGCACGGAGGCGAACAGCACCTCCCAGAATCCGCCGGCCGCGTAGGAGGTGATGATGATCGGCATCACCCGCAGCGCGCCCTGCCAGAGGTTGTTCCAGAACCCGGTGTCGGCCCCGGCCGTCGCATGGTTGAGCTGGTAGCCGGCGTTGTACATGCCGAACAGGATGCAGGGGATCAGCGCGTACAGGACCGTGATCATGTAGCGCTTGATGTCCAGCGGGTCGCGGACGTGCGGCGCGCCGGAGGTCACGGTGTCGGGCGTGAAGAGGAACGTCTCGCCGGCCTCGTAGACGGGCCACAGCTTGTGCAGCGGGCCGCCTTCCTCGTACTTCGGCTTGGTCTTCTGGATGGCCTTCAGCAGCGGATGCATGTCAGATGCCCTCGGCCCGGGCCTCGGCGAGGCCGGTGCGCAGGATGCCGACGAGGTCGACCTTCGACGGGCAGGCGTAGGCCGCGACGGCCAGGTCCTCCGGATCCAGTTCGAGGAGGCCGAGCTTCACCGCCTCCTCCCAGTCCTTCGCCAGCACGGCGCGGATGAGGAAGTCCGTCAGGATCCGCATCGGCACGTAGCGGTCGTAGAGCCCCGTCACCACCATCGCGCGGTGCCCGCCGCCCACGTTCGTGTGCATCGGCCAGGTCCTGCGGCCGCCGATCCACGACGAGAGGTAGAGCTTCGACGCGCTGTAGGCCGACGTGAACGGGTTCGCCCACGACAGCAGGAGTCGCTCCCGGCCCTCCGGGAGCACCGTCAGCGACGACTCCGCCGCGGGAAGATGGCCGTCCGCCTTCACGGCGGTCCCAGCCAGCGCATCCCCGGCGATGATGCGCAGGTCGCTGCCCGCGGTCCGGCCGGCCAGCAGCGGGCCCAGCGCGGCGCCGATGCGCACGCGGTAGTGCCGCGCCGCGCCGGCTGCGACGCCCGGTCCGCCGAGCGCGATCACGCGGTGCGACGGCAGTTCGCCGGTGAGGAAGAGCCGGCCGATCAGCGGGACATCCGCCGCGCGGACCGTCCACACGATGTCCCCGGGCCGGATCGGATCGATGTGGTGGATGTGGATGCTCGTGTTGCCGGAGGGGTGGGGGCCCGAGAAGCGGTGGATCTCCACGCCCCGCGCGCCGGTCAGGGCGGGCGACAGGCCGTTGCGGTCCGGCAGGACCAGGTGGATCGTGCCGGGCGTCAGCCGCGCCAGAACGTCGAGGCCCGCCTGGAAGGCCGCCTCGTCGCCGCGCACCACGACGTCGGCGTCGGCGCGGAACGGCGCGGTCGACATCGCGTTCACGAAGACCGCCCGCGGCGTCGCCGCGGGATCGGCGATGCCCGAGTAGGGACGCTGGCGGATCAGCGCCAGAAGCCCCGACGCCAGCAGCGGCGCCAGCACCTGCTCCCGCGGCAGCGCCGCGATCTGCGCGGGGGTGAACCGACCGAACGACTCGGCCTCGTCCGCGCCGCCCACCGCCACCGCGACCGACTCGATCGACCGGCGGGGTCCGTAGACGATGGACTTCACCGTTCCCGCCGCCGGCGAGCAGAAGCGGAGCGCCTCGTTGCGCTTGTCGAAGAAGAGCGCCGTTCCGCGCCGGACGCGGTCGCCCTCCTTCACCAGCAGCCGCGGCTTGACGCCGTCGAATTCCGCCGGCTGCAGGGCCACCGTGGGGGATGCCGGACCCTCCGCGACCGCCGGTGCCGGGGCGCCGGAGAACGGAAGATCCAGCCCTTTCCGAATCCGTACAGAAGCCGAAGCCATAGGTGTTGTCCGCCGCGCCGTCCGGGACGGATGGGACACTATAACAAAGGTTTTCCCCCGGTCAAACGACGCCGGGGATTTCAATACGTCACGCCCGGCCGGAATATGCGACGGCCGTCACAATAAACCCGCCCCGCCGCGTTGACCGCGGGCCGGGCGCCCCTCATGATCAGTCGTTCGCGGAGGACACGGAGATGATGGTGAGGCGGATGGGCGGCCTGGCGGTGGGGGTGGCGTGGGCGGCCGTGGCGGGCGCGGCGGAGATCCATGTCGCGATCGACGGAAACGATGCATGGTCCGGCGCGACGGCGCGGTCGGTGGCCGGGCGGACGAACGGTCCCGTCGCGTCCCTCGCCCGCGCCCGGGATGCGGCGCGCGCAATGCGCGCCTCCGGATCGGCCCCCGGCGCCGTCACGGTCCTTGTCGGCCCCGGCACGTTCGCGCTGCCGGCCACGCTGACCCTCGGTCCGGCGGATTCGGGAACGCCCGTCGCGCCGCTGACGATCCGCGGCGCCGGCGGGGGGCGCACGATCCTGACGGGCGGACGTCCCGTCACGAACTTCATCGAACGCGCCGGGGGCGTGCTGGAGGCCGATCTCGCCGCCGCCGGGCTGAAGGGCGCCCGGTTCCGCCAGCTCGTCTTCGGCGGCAGCCGCATGCCGCTCGCGCGCCATCCGAACTTCGATCCATCGAATCCATACGGCGGCGGATGGGCCTACGCCGACGGCGAGCGCATTCCGATGTACAAGGACATTCCGGGCGAGAGCCGCCGGACCCTCCGCATGAAGGAGGCCGATGCGCGCCCGTGGTCGGCGCCGGCGGACGGCGAGGTGTGGGTGTTCCCGCGGTACAACTGGTGGAACAACATCATCCGCATCGCCTCGGTCGATGCGGCCTCGCGCACGGTGACGCTGAAGTCCGACTGCTCCTACCCGATCCGCCCCGGCGACCGCTACTTCGTGCAGGGCATGCGCGAGGATCTCGATGCGCCCGGCGAATGGTGGCTCGACGTGACGAACTCCGTGCTGCGTTTCCTCCCGCCGGAACCTCTCCGCGGACGTCCGGTCCACGCGCCGGCGTTGCGCACGCTCGTCGAGCTCGCCCCGGGCGCCTCGTCGATCCGGATGGAGCGGCTCGTCCTCGAGTGCTGCGAGGGCACCGCGGTCGTGATGCGGGAAACGACCAACTGCGTTCTGGCGGCGAGCGAGATCCGGACCGTCGGCGACTACAACGGCAGCGGCGTCTCCATCGCCGGGGGGCTTTCGAACGCGGTCTTCGGCTGCGACATCCACCACACCGGCAGCCACGGCGTCTCGATCTCCGGCGGCGATCGCGTGACGCTGGCCGCGGCGGCGAACTCCGTGGAAAACTGCTACATCCACCACGTCGGGACCTGGCACGGCCAGGGTGTCGGCGTCTCGCTCGTCGGCGTCGGCAACCGCGCGGCGCACAACCTGATCCACGACGGGCCCCGCATGGGGATCATGTTCTCCGGCAACAACCTCGTCATCGAGTTCAACCACATCCGGCACATGAACCTCGAGACGTCGGATACCGGCGGGACCTACACGGGCGGCCGCGACTGGATCTCGTCCCGCGGCACGGTGCTGCGGCACAACTTCATCCACGACATCCTCGGCTACGGCGAAGAGAACGGGCGATGGGTCTCGCCGTACTACGCGTGGGGCATCTACGAGGACGACAACGCGGGGGGCGTCGACCTCATCGGTAACATCGTCGCCCGCTGCCCTCGCGCCGCGATCCACCTGCACAACGGGCGCGACACGCTCATCGCGAACAACATCCTGGTCGATTGCGGGCTGGCGATGGTCGAGTACAACGGATGGACGTCGAAGCACTCCTACTGGACGAACCACCTCGGCTCGATGGTGAAGGGCTACGAGTCCGTCGCCGGTTCGCCCGCCTGGCGGGGCATGCGCAACATGGACCTCCACCCGACGAACGCCGTGCAGCCGGACGGAACGATCATGACCGGCAACGAGTTCGTCCGGAACATCGTTGCGTGGACCGGCACGAACACGGCGCTCTTCCGGTTCCGCAGCCTGCCGCTGCACGCCTACCGGTCGGACTCGAACCTCATCTGGCACGCGGGACTGCCGATCAAGACCGGCTTCCAGCGGCCCGGGATGGACGAGTGGGAGGCGTGGAAGGCCCTGGGGTTCGACTCGAACTCCATCGTGGCCGACCCCCGGTTCAGGGATCCCGCGAAGGACGATTACCGGACCGGCTCGTTCTCGCCCGCGAGGACGATCGGCTTCGAGCCGATCCCCGTCGAACGGATCGGCCCCTATCGCGCCCCCCTGCGGGCCTCGTGGCCGATCGTCGAGGCCGAGGGCGCGCGCGAGCATCCGCCGGGCGGAGAACCGGCGGGCGGAAGCACGAGATCCTGATTCCGAAGCACGAAACAAGCACAAAGCACGAAACGGGTGAAAAGCACGAAACGGGCGGTTGGCACGAGGCTTCAGGTCTCCAGCCGCGAACCCGGAGTTCCGCACCTGTTTCGTGCTTGGCGTTTGGCCTGAATTTCGTGCTTGTTTCGAGCTTCGTGCTTGGTGCTTCGTGCTTCCCGCCGCGGCCGTTTGGGCTCGCGTCCGCGGCGGGCGGGGAGTATCGTCCCCGCTCGCTTTTGACCGTCCATGGCGATCCCCGGGACATTCGAAGTGCTGGCGCGCGATCCGGCGGGGCCGGCTCGGCGGGGGCGGCTCCATACGGCGCACGGCGTCGTGGAGACGCCCGCGTTCATGCCGGTCGGGACGCAGGGGACGGTCAAGGCGATGTCCCCCGAGGAGATGGAGTCGCTCGGCTTCGACGTGATCCTCGGCAACACCTACCACCTCCACCGCCGGCCGGGCGATGAGACAGTCGAGGCCCTCGGCGGTCTGCACCGGTTCATGGGGTGGAACCGGACGATCCTGACCGACAGCGGCGGCTACCAGGTCTTCAGCCTGTCCAAGCTCCGGAAGCTCTCCGACGACGGGGTGGAGTTCCAGTCGCCCTACGACGGGTCGTGGACGCGCCTGAACCCCGAGATCGCGATGGCGATCCAGCGCCGGCTCGGGTCGGACATCGCGATGGTCCTCGACGAATGTCCGCCCTATCCCTGCGACCGGGAAACCGCTTGTCAGGCCGTCGACCGGACGGTACAGTGGGCGGCTCGTTGCGTCCGCCAGCCCCGCGTCGACGGGGGGCTGGTGTTCGGCATCGTCCAGGGCAGCACGCACGCGGACCTCCGGGCGCGGTGCGCGCAGGCCCTGACGGGGATGGGATTCGACGGCTACGCGATCGGCGGCGTCAGCGTCGGCGAGCCCGACACCTTGATCCTCAAGGGGATCGAGGACACGGTCGGGCACCTGCCGGCGGAGCGGCCGCGCTACGCGATGGGCGTCGGGCTGATCCCGCAGATCGTGGAACTCGTGGCGAGGGGGGTGGACCTCTTCGACTGCGTGATCCCGACCCGGCTGGCGAGGCACGGCAGCGCGTTCACGGCGGCCGGGCGCTATCCGGTCAAGGCCGCGGTGTACGAGCGGGATCCTCGTCCGATCGAGGAAGGGTGCGGGTGCCCGGCGTGCCGGCGGTTCAGCCGGGCCTACGTGAGGCACCTGCTGAACGTCGGCGAGATCCTGGGGGTGCGGCTGTTGTCGATGCACAACCTGCACCGGTACGCGGAGTTCATGCGGGAGTTGCGGGCGAGCCTGGAAGCGGGCTCGTTCGAGGCGTTCCGGCGGAGGGTGGGCGAGACCTACCGCGATCCGACGGATGACCATGCGGCGCGGCGGGCGGAAGGAGAAGGAAACGAATGAACGCGATGACGATCCTGGCGATGGCCGGTCCCGCGGGGGCCGAGCAGCAGCAGTCGCCGCTGATGATGCCCATGATGCTCGTGCTCATGCTGGCGATGTTCTACTTCCTCATCATCCGCCCGCAGCAGCGGCGCGAGAAGGAGCGCCGCGCGATGCTCGACGCCGTCAAGAGCGGCGACCGCGTCGTCTTCGGCGGCGGGTTCATGGGCATCGTGACGAACGTCAAGGACAAGACGGCGATCGTCCGCATCGCCGACAACGTCAAGGTCGAGGTCGTGCGCGGCGCGATCTCGCAGGTCCTGGGCAAGGACGACGCTCCGGTGGAGGAGCCCGCGAAGTAGCGGACGGCGGTTCCGGGGCGGCGGCAGGGGCTCGGTCAGCGAACGAGGACGAACATGCAGAAGAATTCCTGGTGGCATTGGCTCATTCTGGCGGCGGCGGTGATCGCATCGATCGTGATCGTGTCGCCGCCCTTCGATGAGAAGGACGAGCAGGGCCGGGTCGTCCGGCCCGGCAAGATCAAGTTCGGCCTCGACCTCCAGGGCGGGACCTCGTTCACCGTCGCGGTCGACCGCGACGAACTGCGCGCCCGCCTCCGCGAGCGCAGCCCCGACATGACCGACGAGCAGATCGACGCGGCGATCGCGAAGGACATCGTCGCCTCGCGCGACGTCGCCCTCGAGGCGATCCGCAACCGCATCGACGGCCTCGGCATCGCCGAGCCGCAGATCTACCCGCAGATGGAGGACCGCATCGTCGTCCAGATGCCGGGCATCGACGCGAAGAAGCGCGACAGCGCCCGCAAGTCGATCCAGAGCGTCGCGTTCCTCGAGTTCCGCCTCGTCCACAAGGAGAACGACGGATGGATCCGCAAGCTCGCCGAGAGCGAGAAGGCCCCGCGCGGGTTCCTCGCCGAGGGCAGCGGCGCCGAGTTCCACTACCTCCGCGACCGCAAGGCCGTCCCGGACGAGGCGATGGACTCCGCCTACTGGGCCGAGGTCCGCCGCTTCGCGCCGCGGGAGGGCGCCGAGTTCATGCTCCAGCGCGACGAGGAGGGCGAGCCGAAGCGGACGGTCTGGAAGCCGGTCTACGTCGAGCGCGCCGTCATGCTCTCCGGCAAGGCCGTCGACGAGGCGCGGACCGACTTCGACCAGATGAACCGCCCGGTCGTGGAACTGAAGTTCACCCGCCAGGGCGCCAAGCAGTTCACCGAGATCATCCGGCGCTACCGTCCGAACGGCGAGATGAACCGCGACAGCGAGGACGGCCGCCGGCTGGCGATCATCCTCGACGGCGTTCTCCGCTCCGCCCCCGAGATCACCGACCGGTTCCCGCACGACACCACCATCCGGACCTGCGAGATCAGCGGCCGGGGCATGGAGCTGACCGAGGTCAAGCAGCTCGTCAACGTGCTGAAGACCGGCGCGCTGCTCGCGCCCATGAAGATCGTCCAGGAAAGCTCGGTCGATCCGACCCTGGGCAAGGCCTCGGTGGCGTCCGGCGGGAATGCCGCGCTGATCGGCATGGGCGCCGTCGCCGCCTTCATGCTGCTCTACTATCTCGTCCCGGGCATCGTCGCGAACGTCGCGCTGCTGCTGAACGCCGTCCTCCTTCCGCTGGGCATGTTCTGCGTCGCCGGCATCCTGGCGGTCTTCGCCCGGACGGGCGGGATGCCCGAGCTTCCGACGCTGACGCTGCCCGGCATCGCGGGCATCGCGCTGATGTTCGGCATGGCGGTGGACGCCAACGTGCTGATCTACGAGCGCATGCGCGAGGAACTGAAGGCCGGCAAGCACCTCGTGCCCGCGATCGAGGCCGGCTACGACCGCGCCTTCGTGACGATCGTCGACTCCAACCTCACGACGGTCCTGGCCGCCGTGATCATGTTCTGGCAGGGATCGGGCCCGATCCGCGGGTACGCCATCACGCTGACCGCCGGCATCCTGGTCAGCATGTACACCGCCATCGTCGTGACCCGGATGGCGTTCAACCTGCTGGCCTCCCGCGGGCAGCTCAAGACGCTGAAGATGCTCGAGTGGATCAAGCCGGCCAGCTTCGATTTCGTCGGCTGGCGCAAGGTCGCGATCGCCGCGTCGCTGCTCGTCATCGCCGGCTCCTGGGCCGTCTTCGCGATGAAGGGCGACAAGAACTTCGGCGTCGACTTCGTCGGCGGCACGTCGCTCACCGTCGAGTACGCGCAGAAGGTCGACGACGGCGCGATCCGCTCGGCTCTCTCCGCGGCGGGCGTGCAGGGCGACCCGCTCATCCAGTACCAGGAGGCCGGCACCGGGACGAAACGGCTGTCCGTCCAGGTCCGCTTCGAGGACGGCGAGAAGGCCGAGCAGGCCCTCGCGGCGAAGTTCGCCGAGTCCGGGTTCAAGGTCGTCCAGAAGGAGGAAATCGGGCCGCAGATCGGCCAGGAGCTCAAGACCAAGGGCCTGATGGCGCTGCTGTGGTCGCTGGTCGGCATGGTGATCTACATCTCCATCCGGTTCGAGTTCGGCTTCGCCATCGGCGCGATCGCGGCGCTGGCCCACGATGCGCTGATTTCGGTCGGCATCTTCTGCCTGCTCGGGCGGCAGCTCAGCGCCCCGATGATCGCGGTCGTCCTGACGATCATCGGCTACTCGGTCAACGACACGATCGTCGTGTTCGACCGGATCCGCGAGGGCCTCAAGCTCTGGCGCGGCAAGTCCTACTTCGAGGTGTGCAATCTGGCGATCAACCAGACCCTGAGCCGCACGCTGCTGACCGCCGGCACGACGATCCTGAGCGCCCTGGCGCTCTTCCTCTTCGGCGGCGGCGCGATCAACGACTTCGCCCTGCTGCTCCTGATCGGCCTGCTCGTCGGCACCTACTCGTCGATATTCATCGCCACGCCGGTCATGCTCCTGTGGCACGGCGACAAGCGCCCCGTGGTCGCCGCGGCGCCGGCGCCGAAGTCCGGGAAGAACGGGAAGCCGGCGAAGGCGACGGCCTGACCGGCGGCCCGATGAAGGTCTGGCGGACAGCGGCGGTCGATGAGGCCGCCGCCGTCCGGCTGGCCGGCGATCTCTCCATCCCCCTCCCGTTCGCGCGCCTCCTGGCCTCGCGCGGCCTCGCGGACCGCGAGGGGGCCGACGCGTTCCTGCAGCCCCGGCTGAAGTCCCTTTCCGACCCCGCGGAACTGCCCGGGATGCCGGCGGCGGCGGAGGCGGTGTGGGTCGCGGTCGGGGCCGGCCGGCGCATCGCCGTCTACGGGGACTACGATGTCGACGGCGTTTCGGCCACCGCGCTGCTCGTCCGCGCGCTGCGTGCGCTCGGCGCGACCGTCGAGCCGTTCCTTCCGCACCGTCTCGAGGATGGATACGGGCTGACGCCCGACACCGTCGATCGCTGCATCGAGCTCCACCGTCCGTCGCTGATCGTGACCGTCGACTGCGGCACCAACTCGGCGGACGCCGTCGCCCGCGCCCGGGAGAAGGGCGTCGAGGTGGTGATCACCGATCACCACCAGTCCTCCTGCGCGCCGGCTCCGGCGGTGGCGGTGGTCAATCCGCGCCTGGCGCCGCCCGGGCGGATCTGGAGCGACCTGGCGGGCGTCGGCGTCGCGTTCAAGCTGGCCCACGCCGTCCTGAAGCTCGCCCGCGAGGCCGGCCGGACCGGGGCCGACGCGGTGGACCTGCGCGACTTCCTCGATCTCGTCGCCCTCGGCACGGTGGCGGATTGCGTGTCGTTGACGGGCGAGAACCGAACCCTGGTCCGGCACGGCCTCGACGTGATCCGCCGCGCGCCGTCGATCGGAATCCGGGCCCTGATGCAGGTCGCCGGGCTCAAGGAGGAACCCGACGCCTGGCATATCGGGTTCCTTCTCGCCCCGCGGCTCAACGCGGCCGGGCGGCTGGGGACGGCCGAGGCGTCGTTGAACCTCCTGCTGGCGGCCGACGCCGGACGCGCCGCATCCATCGCGCGCGACCTCGACCGCGCCAACCGCGAGCGGCAGGACCTCGAGCATGCGATCGTCGCCGACGCGATGGGGCGGATCGATGCGGACTACGATCCCGCCCGCGATTTCGCCCTCGTGGTCGCCGACCGCGACTGGCATCCGGGCGTCATCGGCATCGTCGCCTCGCGCCTCGTCTCGCGCTACCACCGGCCCGCGGTCGTGATCGCGCTGAACGACGAAGGAGGCGGCCGCGGCTCGTGCCGCGGCATCGAGCCGGTGGATCTCGCCGCCGCGCTTCGCGAGTGCTCGGCCCTGCTCGGGCGCTGCGGGGGCCATGCGATGGCGGCAGGGCTCGACATCGAGGCGTCGCGGGTGGACGAGTTCCGCGCGCGGTTCAACGAGGTCATCGCGGCGCGCGTCAACGGCCGCATTCCCCCGCCGGTGCAGCCGGTGGACGCGTGGATCGCCCTGGACGAGGCGGACGAGGGCCTCCTCGATTGCCTGGACGGCGTCTCTCCCTGCGGCCAGGGCAACCCCGCGCCCGTGTGGGCCGCGCGCGGCGTGGCGGTCGAGGATTGGCAGGTCATGAAGGAGAAGCACGTCCGCATGCGCCTCCGGCAGGGACCGGCCGTCGCGCAGGCCGTCGGCTTCAACCTCGCGTCCCGCGGCTGCCCCGACGGCCCCCTCGACATCGCCTTCGAACTCCGCCGCAACACGTGGAACGGCCGCAGCAGCCTCCAACTCCAACTCCGCGACTTCCGCCCGGCCGAGGCCTAGACCCGCCGGCCGCCTCCGCCGCCCATGCCCGTCCCGTGCCCTGGAACGCCCACCCGCTATCTTGCATTCCGTGTAACGATCGTTACAAGGAACGCAAGGTCGTGGGGAGGCGCAGCGCTGGTCGATGGCTCCGGCGGTGTCGCGGGGTCGAGGGCGCGGGATGAGCGAAGAGAGACGGCATGTGTCCATTCTCCCCTCCGGAGCGGAAGAGGTGCGGGGCCTGCGCGTTCGCCTGCGAACCGGCGGCGTGCGTCCCACCGGCAGGAGGATGTCATGAGTCGGATCATCGGAAGGGCCCTGGCGGTTGCGGGCGTGGCGGTGGTTGTCCGGGCGGGGCCGGGATCGGCCGCGGAGACAACGGTCGACCCCGCCCTTGCGGGCAGGGCGAAGGCGGCGATGGCGCGCGGGCTCGACTGGCTCAAGACGCAGCAGAAGGAGAACGGGTCCTGGTCCGCCGAGAGCTACCCCGGCCTCTCCGCCCTCGGCCTCTGGGCCTTCGCGGACAGCGACCACGCGGCGCGCAGTGCGGTCTGCGAGCGCGCGGCGGGCTTCCTCACCAGCTTCGTCCAGCCCGACGGCGGCATCTACAAGCCCGCCGGCGGCGGGCGCGGCAGCGGCGGCCTGTCGACCTACAACACGGCGATGTGCATGACCGCGCTGCGGCGCCACGACCTGAAGCGCCACGCGGGGATTCTCCTCAACGCGCGGACGTTCATCGTGAAGAGCCAGTACCCGTCCGGCCTGCAGGGCGCCGGCGGCTTCGGCTACGACCAGGAGTCGCAAGGCCCGCGCGCGCGCGCCGACCTGAGCAACACCGCCTGGGCGCTGGCGGCGATGCGCGAGACGCAGGCCGTCGAGGACATGCGAAGGCCGGGCGAGGCGCGCGCGGACGTCGACTGGGCCGCCGCCGCGAAGTTCGCCGGCCAGCTTCAGATCCGCGACGCGTCGGACCCCGGGAACGACGGCGGCTTCGCCTACGAGTCCGGCGGCGAGCGAGGCGGCGCGCGCCCCGGCCCCGACGGCGCCGTGAAACTGCGCGGCTTCGGCAGCATGACCTACGCGGGCCTCGAGTCGATGATCTATGCCGAGGTTGGCGCGGACGACCCGCGCGTCCAGTCGGCGCTCCAGTGGGCGGCGCGGCACTGGTCGGTCGCTGAGAACCCCGGCATGGGCCCGCGCGGGCTCTACTATTACTACATCGTCATGGCCAGGGCCCTGCGCGCCGCGGGCGCCGGCGTCCTCCCGAAGCCCGGCGGCGGCGCGCCGGTGGACTGGAGGAGGGACCTCGTCGCCAAGCTGGTCGAACTCCAGCGGGAGGACGGAAGCTGGGTCAACAGCGACAACGCCTTCTGGGAGGCCGACGCCGGCCTCGTCACCGCCTACGCCGTCCTGGCCCTCCAGCAGGCCCTCGCCCCGGCGGGCGGAACGTAACGGGCGGTTCCACGCCTCCAGTCGGCGCCCCGCCGGTTTGCCAGCGCCGTGCGCATGCGCTATCAATAGACGGCGCGCGCGGCACAAAGGCGGCGGGCGGGGATCCGACATGCAACCGACGTTCTACAACACGATGGCCCGGGCGAAGGAGGCGTTTGCGCCGGCGGACGGCGCGACCGTCCGCATGTACACCTGCGGTCCGACGGTCCACGACTTCGCCCACATCGGCAACTTCCGCGCCTACGTCTTCGAGGATCTCCTCCGGCGGTTCCTCAAGTCCTGCGGCTGGGAGGTCGTGCAGGTGATGAACCTGACGGACGTCGACGACAAGACGATCCGCAAGTCGCGCGCCGCCGGACTGCCGCTGCGCACGTATACGAAGACGTTCTCCGACGCCTTCTTCGCCGACCTCGACGCGTTGCGCATCGAGCGCGCCGAGTATTATCCCGCGGCGACGGACCACGTGCCGGACATGATCGCGCTGATCCAGCGGCTCATCGACAAGGGTTTCGCGTACCGGTCCGACGACGGCTCCGTCTACTTCGGCATCGACCGCTACGACGCCTACGGCCGCCTCGCCCGCGTCGACAAGTCCGGCCTGCGCCCCGGCGCGCGCGTCGCGCAGGACGAGTACGAGAAGGAGAGCCTCGCCGACTTCGCGCTGTGGAAGGCGTGGGACGAGACCGACGGCGACGTCGTCTGGGACGCCCCGTGGGGCCGCGGCCGCCCGGGATGGCACATCGAGTGCTCGGCGATGAGCATGCGCTACCTCGGCGAGAGTTTCGACATCCACACCGGCGGCCAGGACAACATCTTCCCGCACCACGAGGACGAGATCGCGCAGAGCGAGGCGGCCACCGGAAAGCCCTTCGCGCGCTTCTGGCTCCACTGCGCGCACCTGGTGGTCGACGGGCGCAAGATGTCGAAGTCGCTCGGGAACTTCTTCACGCTCCGCGACCTCCGCGAAAAGGGATGGTCGGGGCGCGAGATCCGCTACGGGCTGCTTTCGACGCACTACCGCCAGGGCCTCAATTTCACGTTCGATTCGCTCGGCGCCGCACGGTCCGCGCTGCAGCGGCTGGACGAGTTCCGCGGCCGGCTCGCGTCCGCCGCGGGCGCCGCGGCGCCCGGTCCGCTCCCGTCGTGGGCGCAGGCCTCGCCGGCGCTCTTCCATGATGCGCTGGCCGACGACCTCAACATCTCCGCCGCGCTGGGCGTCCTGTTCGACCTCGTCCACGTCGGCAACCGCGCCGTCGACTCCGGCGACGCGAAGCCCGCGGACGCGGCGGCGGTCGTGGCGCTCCTGGACTCGTGGGACCGCGTTCTCGGCGTCCTGGCGCCCGGGGAGGAGGCGGCCGACGATGCGGCCGTCGAGCTCGCGCGCCTGCGCGACGAGGCCCGCAAGGCGCGGAACTGGGCCGAGGCCGACCGGCTGCGCGGCGAACTCGCGGCGCGCGGATGGGTCGTCCAGGACACCGCCCAGGGCGCGAAGCTCAAGCGGAAGTGACGCGATGCCGCGGGGCCGCTTCATCACGTTCGAGGGGCCGGAGGGCGGGGGCAAGACCACGCAGGCGCGGCGGCTCGTCGCCCGCCTGGAGCGCGCCGGCCTCCGCGCCGTCTACACGCGCGAGCCCGGCGGCACCGCGACCGGAGAGGCGATCCGCGGCATCCTCCAGCACGACCATGCGCAGGAGCCGGTGCATGCCGAGACCGAGGTCCTGCTCTTCGCCGCCAGCCGCGCACAGCTCGTGCGCCGCGTGATCCGGCCGGCGATCGAGGAGGGCGCGTGGGTCGTCTCCGACCGCTTCGCGGATTCGACCACCGTCTACCAGGGCATCGGGCGCGGCTTCGGGATGGACGCGATGATCGGGATCAACGCGTTTGCGATCGGCGGGACGGTGCCCGACCTCACGCTGCTGCTCGATCTCGACGTCGAGGCGGGATTCCGCCGCCTCGCCGAGCGGCAGTCGCGCGAGGGCACCGGCCCGGACCGCATGGAGCGCGAGGCCCGCGAGTTTCACCGCCGCGTGCGCGAGGGTTACCTCGAACTGGCGCGGCGCGAGCCGGCGCGCTTCCGGGTGTTGGATGCGTCCGGCGGCCCCGAAGCGGTGGAGTCGCTCGTCTGGGCGGAGGTGGAGCGTGTCCTCCGCGGCTGACCCGGTGGAGGCGGTCGAGGGCTTCCGGCGCGGACTCGCGGAGGGGCGCGTCGCCCATGCCTACGTGGTGGTCGGCGCCCCGCGCGGGGCCGGCGGCGAGGCGGCCGCGGAGATGGTGAGGTCGGTCTTCTGCGGCGCCGGGCCGCGCGCCTGCGGCGCCTGCCGCAACTGCCGGCTCGTCACCGCGCGGACGCACCCGGACGTGCTCTGGATCGAGCCCGAGATGAAGAGCCGCGCGATCGGCATCGAGGCCGTCCGCGAGACCCTGCTCCCCGGGCTGACGCGGACCTCGCTCGAGGGCGGGTGGAAGGCGGCGGTCATCCTCGCGGCCGACCGGCTCCAGCCGGCCGCGGCGAACGCCTTCCTGAAGACGCTCGAGGAGCCGCCGCCGCGCACCCTGATCCTGATGGTGTCGGACGTGCCCCACGAGATGCTGCCGACCATCCTGTCGCGCTGCCAGCGCATCACCGTCGCGGGCGGCGAGTCGCCCGCCCCCGAGCCGTGGCGTTCGCGGCTGGTGGACCTGCTGGCGGTCGGATGCGGCGGCGGGGCGATCGGCCGGCTGGGCGCCGCGATGCGGGTGACGGCCCTGCTCGCGGAGGTTCAGGACGCGGTCCAGGAGGAGGTCGGGGCCGCCGCGGACGTGGAGGCGGAGGAGGGGCCGGAGGCGGAGAACGATGTCCTCAAGGCGCGGGTGAGCGCCCGCTACCTCGAGATCCGGCGCATGCTGCTCCAGGAGATCATGACGTGGCAGCGCGACCTGCTGGCGGTCGTCTCCGGCCTGCCGGACGACGCCCTTCGCAACCGGGACCACGCCGCCGCGCTCCGCCGCGAGGCGAAGGGGCTGGACTACGCGGCGGCGCTCGGCCGCGTGCGCCGCGTGGAGGAGATGGACCGGCAGTTCCAGCGGAATCTCAGCGATGCCGCCGTCCTCAGCGCCTTCTTCCGCGACCTTCCGACCGGGGCGTGAGTCCGCCCGGGCGGCCGCGCGTCGCGGGACTCCGTCGCAGCGGATGCGCGGTTCTTGCGCCTGGAGGTACCGGGGGGAGGATGGTGGGCGCTACAGGATTTGAACCTGTGACCTCCTGCGTGTGAAGCAGGCGCTCTCCCGCTAAGCTAAGCGCCCGGGAAAGAGGACGCACGATACCGGGGCGCGCCTTCCGAGTCAAGTTGTGGCAGGATGCCGGCATGATGCCTGCGTGCGTTCGGATCGGTGTCGCAGCGGCGTTCGCGATGGGATGCGTGGCCGTCCGCGCCGAGCGGCAGCGCCTCGGTGTGTCCCTCGGCGGGACCGCGGAGGCCGCCGGGTTGCTCGTGCCGTCGGGCGGCGACGGCGCCAACGAGGCCGTGACGGTCGGCGGCAGCGTCGCGCGACGGATCGCGGGACCCCGCTCGCACTACCTCTACGTCCGCGTGACCGATCCGGCCTGGACGAACGGCCCCGTCGCCGACGCATGGGCGGTCTTCGAGGTCTTCGACGACCGGGTCGCCCGCATCGGCGTGCAGTACGACCGGTCGTCGCCGGACGCACCCGCGGACCGGTACGCCGATTCGCCGCGCCCCGGCTGGCTCGTGGGGTCCCGCGCATGGCGCCGCGTTGCGTTTCCTCTGCCCGGGCTCTCCCTGCGGCACGGTCAGAACCACGGGGCGGACTTCCGCCTCCACGGCCGCGACCTCGCGGTCCGCCGCATCGAACTGACCGACCGCCGCCCGCCGGAGGCCGACGCGCCGGCGGTCCCGCCGGTCCTCGCCGTGCACCGTCCCCCGGGCATGGAACTCACGTTCGGGAACGACGCGAGCGCGGACGACGCGGCCGTGTTCCGCGCGCTGTCGGTTTCGAGCGTCGAGAGCTACGTCGATGGGGCCGGCGTCGAGCCCGAGCGCGACCGGTGGGACTGGTCGAAGTGGGACGCGCAGGTCGCCGTGCTGGAAAAAGCCGGACTGAAGTGGGTCCCGTTTCTCATCGCCGGCCCGGCCTACGCCACCCCGCTGTGGTTCCAGAACGGACCCGATTCGCGGTTCTTCCGGTGCCTCGAACACGGGAAGGAGAGCCGGGTGCAGAGCCTCTTCAACCCGGCCCTGCGCCCGCAGATCGAGCGATTCATCGCCGCCTTCGCCGCGCGCTACCGCGACCGCGGCATCGTGGAGTCGCTGCTGCTGGGCGTCACGGGCATCTACGGCGAGAGCATCTACCCCGCCGGCCCCGAGGGCGGCTGGACCGCGCGGCTGACGGGCGACTACCACAACCACGCCGGATGGTGGGCGGGCGATCCGCTGGCCGCCGCCGCGTTCCGCGACGCGATGCGCGCCCGCTACGCCGGCGTCGCCGCGCTCAATCGCGCCTGGGGAACCGCGCACGCCTCGTTCGATGCGGTCGCGCCCTTCCTTCCGGAGCGGGCCCCGAACGATCGCGCCCGGGCCGACTTCGTGGAATGGTACCAGCAGGCGATGACCGACTGGAGCGTGTTCTGGGTGCGCACCGTCCGCCGGCACTTCCCCGAAACGCCGATCTACCTCTGCACCGGCGGCGACGGCGATCCGATGCTCGGCGCGGACTTCACCGCGCAGGCGGCCGCCATCGCCCCGTTCGGCGCCGGCATCCGCATCACGAACGAGGGGAGCGACTACGCCCACAACTTCACGCTGACGCGCGAGGTCGCCACCGCGATCCGCGCCTACGGCACCTTCTGCGGGTTCGAGCCCGCCTCCGGCGTCGATGCGACGGGCAACGTCGCGCGGATCTACAACGCGACGGCCTCCGGCGCCCGGCAGCTCCATTGCTACACCAGCAACGTGCTCGGCGGCGATCCGGAGGCGCTGGATCTCTTCATCCGGACCGCCCCGATGCTGTCGCCGCGGGTCCCGCGACCCGACCTTGCGATCTACCTTCCGCGCGAAACCTGGGCGCTGGAGCCGGCCGCCAACGGGCGGCTGCGGGCGGTCGCCCGCGCGGTGCGGGACGTTGCCGATCCGGACTTCGTCACGCGCCGCACCGTGGCCGACGGCCACCTGAAGGGCTGCCGGTTGCTGCTCCTGGCCGAGTCCCCCGTGATCGAACCCGCCGCGGCGGACGCCATCGAGACCTGGGTGCGGGCGGGCGGGACGCTCGTGGTCGCGACGCAGGCGGACGAGGTCCAGCCGGCGGGACGACTGTACGATCTCGGGTCGTGGCGGGAGCGGATGCTGCCGGCGTTGACGGCCACGCCGCGCGTCGTCGTGGACCGGCTGGACGGGCCGGCGCCGGCCCGCTGGGTACTCGATGTCGGGTCCGGGGACGACGGTTCCTGGCTCGAAGGCGACTGGCACGGACCCGAGACGCGGGGGGAGGCCACGTGCCGCTGGTCCGGAGCCCGTCCCCGCATCCGGCTGCCCTCGGCCGCAGGCGTCGCTCACACCTTGCGCCTGGTTCTGAACGTGCCGTCCGCGGCGTTGGACGCGGAGGGCCTTCGCGTGCGGGTTGACGGTCGCGAGGCCGGACGAATCACCCGGCACGGCGCGGTGGACACGGTATTCGATGTCCCCGCCACCCCGGCGACGAACGGCATCGCAACGCTCGAACTGCAGGGCAGGACGTGGAAGCCGTCCGCGGTGGCGGGATCCACCGACGGCCGCGACCTCGGCGTCGAGGTCCGGCGCGTCGAGTGGAGCCGCGCCGGCGTCGGGGATGCCGCCCCGGGCGCGGCGACGCTCGCCCGGGGGGTGGATCCGGCGGCTGTCGGAGCGGCAACGCGCGCGGTCGGGCGCGGGCGCGTGGTCTTCCTCCCGGGAGGGTCCGGGCGTCCCTCCGACCTGGCGAGGGTCGTCGCCCATCTCCTGCCGGGGGCCGCGGACGGCCGGCTCGACGGCCGATTCGCCACGCGCACCGCGGACGGCGTGCTGTGGCTCGATCCTGCGAAGGCGGAGATCCGGTTGGAGCGATGACCAGTATCCTCGGATTAGCTTGGTCGATCAGGAACGGACGATGCTTCGGGGGTTTCCTGCACGGCGCCGACGGAGCGGCGCCCTCCAACCCCGTCCTCTCGTATCTCCATGGAACGGGCCCGGAGGGCCGCGCCTCGGCCCGCCGTAGAGTCCTCGCGAAGGCGGCTCCGCCCGCCACTCGACGCGAAGCGGCGCGTGGTCGCGGCCGTGTCCCTGCGAGCTTTTCCATGGGTGGTCACCGGATATCCGGAGCTTGGCCGATGATCTGGGGCTGACGCGGGTGTTTGCACTCCGCGCGCGGCGTCGTACGTTGGACAAAACCGAAACAACGGAGATGCAGCCATGGCGGAACTGAAGACCGGATCGAAAGCCCCCGCGTTCCAACTGAAGGACCAGAACGGGGCGGAGATGTCGCTGGCCTCCCTCAAGGGATCGAAGGTCCTCGTCTACTTCTACCCGAAGGCCGACACGCCCGGATGCACGAAGCAGTCCTGCGCGGTGCGCGACGCGCTGGGGGCGTTGAAGAGGCACGGCGTCGCCGCGGTCGGCATCAGCCCGGACAAGCCGGCCTCGCAGGCGAAGTTCGACGCGAAGTACTCGCTCGGATTTCCGCTCCTGGCGGACGAGGACCACGCCGTGGCGGAGGCCTACGGGGCGTGGGGCGAGAAGTCCATGTATGGGAAGACCTACATGGGCATCGTCCGTTCCGCGTTCCTGGTGGACGAGAAGGGCAGGATCGCCGCCGCATGGGTCGGCGTCAGCCCGGGCGACACGGTCCCCAACGTGCTCGCGGTCCTGGCGCCGGCCGGCGTCAGGCGTCCTTCGCGCGGATCATGATCAGCAGCATCTTGAATCGCCCGGTCGCGCGGACGGAGTGGGGGATGCGCGCCGGCATGATGATCATCTCGCCCGTCCTCACCCGGATCGGCGTGCCGCCGACCGTGAACTCGCCCTCGCCGTCGAGGACCTGCACGGTTGCGTCGTAGGGCGCGGTGTGCTCGCTCAGGCCCTGGCCGTCGTCGAACGAGAAGACCGTCAGCGTGCCCGCCGGCTTGTCCAGCACGGTCCGGCTGACGACCGCGCCCGCGGCGTAGTCGACCAGCCCGGCCAGGTTCAGCGCCTTTCCCTTCAGGTCATCGGTGTTCATCAGGCTCTCCCGTGGTTCCAAGTGCCGAGTGGCAAGTGATGAGTGACGAGGGGCGGGGGTCGGGGGGCGAGGGAGGACGGGGTCGGGTGGCCGGTGGCGGGTGCCAGGCCTTTCCCCCGTTGGCTGTTGGCTGTTGATTCCGCCTTCGATGTTCGGCGTTCGGTGTTCGATGTTCGGCGTTCACTGCATCCTCCGGCTTCCCATCACGGCGCCGTCGAGACTGAGGACCACCTCCTCGACCTCGAGATCCGTCCGGCCGCTCTGCGCGGCCGCCTGGGCGACGATCGCGCTCAGTCCGCCGCAGCAGGGCACCTCCATGCGGACGACGATGACCTTCGGGATCGAGGCGTCGGAGAGGATCCCGGCGAGCTTCGGCACGTAGGGATCCGTCCGGTCGAGCTTCGGGCAGCCGACGACGACCGCCCGCCCGCGGAGGAAGCGCCAGTGCACGTCCGCCGAGGCCAGCGGGCCGCAGGTGTTCATCACGACCAGTTCCTTGCCCTTGAAGAACGGGGCGCCGGGTTGGACGAGATGGATCTGGATCGGCCACTGGCGCAGTTCCGACGGGTTCACCTGGGCGGGCAGTCCGCCGCCCGACGTCGCGGCGGCCGCGGGCTTCGGCGCGTCGGCGAAGGTGCGCATCCGGGAGCCGGGGCAGCCGCCGTGGCCCATGGCGGCCGCGAAGGCGCCCGGCGCGGGGGCCGGCCGCGCGGGCGGCGCGCCGTGCGCGGCGGCGTGGCGGACCGCGGCGTCGTCGAAGCGTCGCACCGCCTCGTCACCGGCCGTGCGGGCGAGGTGCTCGCGGGTGGCGGCGGGGTCGTAGTCGGGCACGTCGCGCTCGACGATCGTCAGCGCGCCGGTGGGGCAGTCGCCGATGCAGTCGCCGAAGCCGTCGCAGAAGTTCTCCTTCACCAGCCTCGCCTTGCCGTTCACGAGCTGCAGGGCGCCCTCGGCGCACGCCGTGATGCACTCGCCGCAGCCGTTGCAGAGGTCCTCGTCGATCTCGATGATCTTCCGTTTCGCCATGGCCGTCTCCCCCGCGCCGGTTCCCCGGCCGCACGACCACCCTACGCCATTCCGCGCCGCGCGCCTTGACGGGGATCAAGGATTGAAGCGGGCGGGGGGAGGGTGATAGCGTGCCGGCGCGACTCATCCATGGCCACCTCGGGTTCCATCAGAACGTACGTGTTTCCGTTCGGCCCCGGTTCAGGTCCGGACGAGGCCGATCCGCCGCCGACCGCCCTGCTCGGGGGGACGGGCGCGGCGATGGACGGCCTCTCCCGCGACCGGCTCCCGGTCCCGCCGGGCTTCACGATCTCGGCGGAGGTCTGCTCGTCGTTCGCGCGGCACGGCGCGCAGTATCCCGCCGGCGTCTGGGACCAGATCCGCGCGCAGATCCGCCGTCTCGAGGGGCTGGCGATCAGCGGGACCGACGAGGGGCGGCGGCCGCTGGTGCTCGCGGTCCGGGTCGACGCCGGCGTTCCGCTGACCGTCGCTGCGCGCCGCCCGATCACGATCGGCTTCGGCGACCGCGCCGCCCTCGCGTTCGGGCGTGCCACCGGGTCCGCCGCCGCCGCCTGGCGGGGCTACGCGGACCTGATCCGCGCCTTCGGCGAGCTCGTCGAGGGCGTCGCCCCCGCGGTGTTCGACGCGGCGGCGGCATCGGTGCGGACCGCCGCCGGGTCGGGGCCGGACGACGGTCGCGCCCTCTGCGACGCCCTCAAGCGGGCCCACCTCGAGAGGATCCGGCGCCCGTTTCCCCAGGAACTGGCCGAGCAGCTGCGCGGCGTCCTGGGCGCGTTGTTCGACGCCTGGGCCCTGTCCCGGCAGTCGGCGCATCCCCCGGCGCGATCCGCGGGCATCGTCGGCGCCGCGGTGACCGTGACCACCGCCGTCTTCGGCGACCTCGACGCGGGCTCGGCCTCGGGCGTCGCGTGGTCGCGGAATCCCGAGGACGGGTCCGCCGCGCCCTCGGGCCGGGTCACCCTCCCGGAGGCGGCGGACCAGCCCCTGGGCGCCATGGCCGGGGCGCGCGACGCCCAGGTTCGCGCCGCGCACTCCGCGCTGCGCCAGCTACTGGTCCGCATCGAGCGTCGGGCGGGCCAGCCTCAGGAGGTCGAGTTCGTCGTCGAGAAGGGCCGGCTCTGGATCGTACACGCCCGCGTTCCGCGCCGCGCCCCCGCCGCGGGGCTGCGCTGGGCCGCGGAGATGGCCGGCGGACGCGACCTGGAGACAGGCCGCAGCCTGCCGCGGATCCTGACGCCCGACGCCGCGCTGCTCACCGTCGGTCCGTCGGACGTCGATCCGGTGCCGGTCGCGACGTCGCGCGGGGTCCGCGATCCCGCGCGGCGCGCCTTCGATCAGGTCCTGGCGTGGACCGCCGCGCGCACCCCGATCGAGATCCTGTGCCACGCCGGCGGCGTCGCCGACGCCCGCGCCGCGCGCGACCTCGGCGCCACCGGGATCGGCCGGCTGGATCCCGCGTCGCTGCTCGCGGCCGGTTCCGTCGCCGAGGCCCTCGCCGCCTGCCGGCGCACACCCGGGGATGGGGCGGAGACCGCTTTGCGCGGCCTCCTCGGCGACCTCTTCGAGCAGATCCTGTCGATCGTCGCCGGTCACCCCGTCGTCCTCGCGATGCCGCCGGAGGGTCCTGCGATGCCGCCGGCCGCCCGGGCCGCCGTGATGCGCGCCTTCGCCGAGACCGCGTTGCGCCTCGGCCGCCGCCGCGTGCGCCCGCGGGTCGCCGTCGCGCTGGATGCCCGCACGCCCGAGGCGTTCGAGCACGCCGTTGCGGAGGCGCGCGCGGCGATGGACCTTGCCCATCGCGCATCGCGGACGCGCCTGCGCTGTCCGATCGGTGCGGTTCTTCCGGTCCCGCGGGCCGTGATCGCCGCCGACGCCGTCGCCGGGACCGCGGACTTCCTCGTGCTGCCGGTGCGCGAACTCGACGGCTGGATGCGCGGCCGGACGGCCCCGGCGGACCGGGACGCCGACGCGCCGCCGCGGTTCGACGCCGAGGGCCTCGGCGCCCTGATCGAGGCGGGACTCAAGCGCGCGCGGACCGCAAGCCCGGCCCTGCCCTGCACGGTCGCCGTCGAGGACGCCCCCGACGCCGCGCTCCTCCGCCTGTGCCTGCGCGCCGAGATCCGCCAGGTCGTCTGCCCCCCCGCGAAGATCCCCGCCGCCCGCCTCGCCGCCGCCCAGGCCGCCATCCGATCCGGCGCACGGCAGTTCTGACCGGCAGGGGCGTCCGCCCCACGGCGCCGGGCGGCATCGGCTTTCCACGGGCCGGTGGGGCGCGTAGGCTTCCAAGCATTGGAAACCCGCGTGCGCCGGGCTTCCAAGGGTTGGAAAACCGGGAGAGGGCCATGACGCGGATCCTGCGGGCGGTGCTGCTGGCGGCGGCGGTTGCGGGGGCGGCGGGGGCCGCGGAGACGGCGCGGCCCCCGAAGCGGTGGGTCTACCTGCCGGTCAACCTCTACGTGAACGACAACGTCGCGAAGGCGGAAGCGCTGCTCAAGCGCGCGGCGGCGGCGGGGTACAACGGGGTTCTCTTCACCGACTTCAAGGTCGCGACGTGGTGGACGCTCGACGACCCGGCGCGCTGGAAGCGCAACGCGCAGGCGGTCCGCCGCATCACGCGCGCGCTCGGCATGGACCTTGTCGTCTGCGTCGCCCATTTCGGCTACGCGGGCGGCATCCTCTACCACGATCCCCATCTCGCCGCCGGCATGCCCGTGCGCGAGGCTCCGTTCGTCGCGCGCGGCGGCGCGTTGGTTCCGGAGCCGACCGCGACGATCCGCAACGGGTCGTTCGAGGACCTGCGCGGAGACGCGGCGCGCGGCCTCGCGTTCCAGGACGGGCCGGGAACAAGCTCGTTCGCCGACACCGCGGAGGCGCACGACGGGCGCGTCTCGCTGCGCTTCGAGAGCTTCCGCGCCGGCAACGAGGCGGGCAACGGACGCGTCTGCGCGAAGGTCGACGTGCGGCCGTGGCAGCAGTACCGCCTGCGCGTGTGGATGAAGGCCGAGGCCCTCGATGCGGACATGATCCAGGTGATCGCGATCGGGAACGGGCGGACGCTCCAGCACCAGGCGCCGTCCCGGCCGACCGGCGGCGAGCGCGCGGGCATCGGCTCGGCGCGCGGGTTGACGACCGGCTGGATCGAGCAGTCCGTCGCCTTCAACAGCCTCGACTGCACGAACGTCAGCGTCTACGCCGGCGTCTGGGGCGGCCGGGCGGGGCGGATCTGGTGGGACGACCTGCGCATCGACGATGCGCCGCTCCTCAACCTCGTGCGGCGCGACTCGCTGCCGCTGACCCTCGCCGCCGCCGACGGCGCCGCGCTCGCCGAGGGCCGCGACGTGGAGCGGGTCGTCGATCCCGGCATGGGCGCGCGGCCGTGGAAGGGCTGCTACGACACGCACCACGAGCCGCCGGTCATCCGCCTCGCCGCGGGCTCACGCATCCGCGAGGGCGACCGTGTCCGCCTCTCCGCCTGGCACACCGCGATCGTCAACGACGGACAGGTCAACTGCAGCCTCGCCGAGCCCGCGGTCTTCGAGATCTGCGAACGCGAGATCGCGCACGCCGCGGAGGCGCTCGAACCCGACGGCTGGATGCTCTCGCACGACGAGATCCGCACCGGCGGCTGGGAGCCGGCCGAGGTCGCGTTCGGCTCCGCCGGCCGCCTCCTCGCGGCCAACGTGAAGCGATGCGTGGAGATCGCGCGTCGCGCGGGCGGCGGGAAGCCGGTCCACGTGTGGTCCGACATGTTCGACCCCGCCCACAACGCCCGGAAGGACTACTACCTCTTCCACGGCGACTTCGCCGGCTCGTGGGATGGGCTCGACCGCGACGTGGTCGTCATCAAGTGGGGCGGGGGCAGTCTCGCGCGGCCCGGCCTCGAGTTCTTTGCGGGTCGGGGACACCGGCAGGTCATCGCCGCGTTCTACGACGGCGATCCCGCGGAGGACCGCGCGATGTGGGCGGAGGCGTCGAAGGGCGTCGCGGGCGTCGACGGCGTCATCTACACGACCTGGCGCAACGACTTCGCCAGCCTCGAGGCCTTCGCGCGGCTCTGGTGGCCCGCGCCGTGACGCCCCGCCGACGGGATGCCGTCGTGCTTGCCTCACCCTCCGCAGGCCGTTAGGCTCGCGGGCATGAAGGCGCGGCTTGCGATCTACAAGGGCTTGAGGGTCGACCTGGCGTTCCCCCTCACGGAGTCCGTCACCGGCATCGGGCGCGACGCCGACAACATGATCCAGTTGCCCGACCCCAAGGTCTCGAAACACCATGCAGTCGTCCATTCCCGCGGCGGCGCCTGGTCCATCGAGGACATGCACAGCACCAACGGCGTCACCGTCAACGGTGTGCGCGACCAGAAGGCGGACCTGAAGGACGGTGACCGCATCCATATCGGCCCCTTCGAGCTGGTCTTCGAGGCCTCCGCCGGCGGCGACTGGGTCCCGTCGCACGTGATCGACATGTCCACGAAGGTCTCCGAGCGCACCATCGTCGCCGGCCCCGACAGCCCTCCCGCCGGGGGGCGGGGTCGCTAGACGGCGTCGATCCCGAAGGAGTTTCCCGGGTCCGGCGTTCCCGGCTGCCGCTACAACCCGTCGCCCTCGGCCGGAGGCGCATCCGGCACGGCGGCGAGGGCGTCCGCAAACGCCTTCGGATCGAACCGGGATGCCGCCTTGCGGAAGAAATCACGGGTTTCCTCCCGGACGATTTCGTTCGACACAGAGGTGACGATGAACTGGTTGATCGAGACCTTCTCCTCGCGGGAGAGACGCGCAACCCGGCTATGCACGTTCTCAGGCAATCTCAGTTGCAGGGTCTTCATGGGGTTCTCCTGATCCGGCGCAGGAACTCTCCGGGGCCGAGGATTTCGATGCCGTAGCCGTGGAGTTCTGGATTCCGGAAATGCTTCACGTTGTGTGTCACAATCATCTCGGCGCCGAAATTGGCGGCGCACTCGAAAACCATGTTGTCGTTTTCATCGTTCAGGTTCGGGCGCAGGCTGAAGTAGACGGGCACCTCGGTGCCGTAATGGGCCAGCGCCGCCAGGATTGCCGCAGCCTGTTCCTTGGTCAACGGTACGGCTCGCCCCGCCACGGTGGCCATCAGCGAGGCCTGGTACTCAAGGTACAGAGGCATGGACACCCCGAATCGAAATCTCCCGTGCGGTATTTCCGTAAGCAGGGCGAAACTCGCACCCCGCCGGCTCCGCACGGCCGCCACCCATACGCAGGTGTCGATCACGACTCTCATAGGTGCACCAGTAGCACTATAGGTGCGTCGCTGTCAATCTCGAACGTCGGCACCGTAGGCGTCACCCGGAGCGCTACATCCGGCCCGCGGCCGGGGCGTCGCCGCGATGGTGCGAGCGGGCGCGCCATTGGCCGGGGGTGAGGCCGGTGCGCTTCTTGAAGAGACGGCAGAAGTAGGGCTCGCCGTCGAAGCCGCACTCCGCGGCGATCTCTTTCACGGACCGGCCCCCTCCGGCGAGCAGCGTGCGCGCGTGGGCGATGCGCAGCTGCAGCAGGTACTGGTGCGGCCCCATCCCGGACTGCCGTGCGAAGGCGCGGCGGAACGAGGTGTAGCTGACATGCAGACGACGCGCCAGAGCGGGGAAGTCGAAGGCGCCGGCGGGATCGGCGTGCATCGCGCGGACGGCCTCGCGAACCGCGTCGCGGCCGGGCGCGTCCCGCGGGAGGCGGTCCTGCGACGCCGAGTAGACCAGCGCCAGCAGGCGCGCCGCCAGGCCGCCCAGCACCTGCTGCAGCGCGGGCGGGTGCGCATCGATCGCATCCATGATGTCACCGAAGGCTCCGAGCACCGCCTCCTCGCGTGCGATCCGCAGCACGGGTGCGCGCGGGGAGAAGAAGCCGTTCTGCACGAGGCGCGACGCCGTTTCGCCCGCGCATCCGACCCAATGCTCGTCCCATCCGGTCGCGGGATCCGGCGCGTAGCGGTGCCAGACGCCCGGGAAGAGCAGGAACACATCGCCGGATTCGATCGCGCGACGGCCCGTGCCGCGGCTCTCGAACCAGCCGCGTCCGCTGGAGATGTAGATGACCTGGTAATCCGAAAGAACCCTGCCGTGCCGCCAGTCGAAGGCGTAGTCCTTCGGATGCCCCCCCGGCGGATATCCCGTGTGCGGCGGAATGTGCGACTGGCCCGCCGTGGTCACGTACAGGCCCCACTTCTCATCCCGCGGACTGACCGGGAAGTAGCGGAACGATGTCTGGACGGTTTTCCCCATGCGCGACCGAGGTCAGATTGTGCAACAGACGGGTCATCCTGTCCATTTCCTCCGCGCAAGGTATGGCCTACACATGGGAAGCTGCGAATAGGGAGTGCAACATGACGGAACGGATCGCCCCCCCGGGGCTTCGCATCGGGCTCTTCGGCATCGGCCTGGACGCCTACTGGCCGCAGTTCGACGGGCTGAAGGAGCGGCTGGAGGGCTACCTCGCCCGCGTCGCCGGGAAGCTGGCGCTGCCCGGCGTGGAGGTCGTCAACCTCGGGCTGATCGACACGCCGGAGAAGGCGCTGGAGGCAGGGCACGCCTTCCGGCGCGCGGATGTCGACCTCATCTTCCTGCACGTGACCACCTATGCGCTGTCCTCGACCGTGCTGCCGGTCGTCCGCCGCGCGAAGGTGCCGGTGATCATCCTGAACCTCGCGCCGGAGGCCGCGATCGACTACGCGACGTTCAACAGGCTGGGCGACCGCACGAAGATGACCGGCGAATGGCTCGCGTACTGCGCCGCGTGCCCCGTGCCGGAGATCGCCAACGTCTTCAACCGCGCCCGGATCCCGTTCCACCAGGTCACCGGCATGCTCGACGACGATCCGGAATGCTGGCGCGAGGTGGAGGAATGGGTCGGGGCCGCGCGCGTGGCGCATGCGATGGAGCACAACCGCATGGGCGTCATGGGGCACTACTACGGCGGCATGCTGGACATCTACTCCGACCTCACCCAGCAGTGCGCCGGCTTCGGCGGGCATGTGGAGATCATCGAGGTGGACGAACTGGCGGCGCTGCGGACGGAGGTCCCCGACGCGGACGTGCAGGCCCGCGTCGAGCACTTCGGCAAGGCGTTCGACGTGCAGGCGGACTGCCCGCCGGCCGAACTGGAGCGGGCCGCGCGCACGTCCGTCGCGCTCGACCGGCTGGTGGAGCGGCACGCGCTGGGCTCGATGGCCTACTTCTACTCGGGCACGGGCAACCCGGCGAACGAGGACGCGGTCAGTTCCATCATCCTCGGCACGTCGCTGCTGACGGCGCGCGGCGTCCCGGTGGCGGGCGAGATGGAGATCAAGAACGTCCAGGCGATGAAGATCATGGACGGCTTCGGCGCGGGCGGGTCGTTCACGGAGTACTACGCGATGGACTTCCGCGACGACGTGGTGCTGATGGGCCACGACGGCCCGGGCCACATCGCGATCGCGCAGGGGAAGACCAAGGTGCGGCCGCTCCAGGTCTACCACGGCAAGGTCGGCCGCGGCCTGTCGGTCGAGATGTCGGTGAAGCACGGCCCGGTGACGCTGCTTTCGGTCGTGCAAACCGTCGACGGCCGGCTCAAGCTGCTCGTCGCCGAGGGCGAGTCGGTGCCCGGCCCGATCCTGGAGATCGGCAACACGAACAGCCGGTACCGCTTCTCCATCGGCGCGCGGCGCTTCGTCGAGGCGTGGAACGTCCACGGCCCCGCCCACCACTGCGCCGTCGGCGTCGGCCGCATCGCCGGGAAGATCGAGAAGCTCGGCAAGTTGCTGCAGATGGAGGTTGCGAGGGTGTGCTAGGGTTGGAGGAAAGGAGATCCCATGACATCGAGAGAGCGGGTGTTGCGGGCCTTCAAGCGGGCGCCGGGCCTGCCGGACCGCGTGCCGGTGCAGTTCGAGTTCTGCGCGTCGCTCTACAGGCACTTCTCGCGCACGCTCGGCATCCCGATGCGCTACACCCGGAACCTCTTCGAGGACGTGACGTACCGAATCAGCGGGAACGAGATCCGCACCGCGATGGGCTGCGACGTGGTCACCACGGGGGCCGCGGAGCACTCGGGCTTCAAGCCCGACAAGGCGGCCGACGGGTCGTGGCTGAACGAGTACGGCATGCGGATGACGCAGGGCGCCATCTACGTCGAGGTGATCGAGCATCCCCTGCGGGAGATCCAGACGGCCGCGGATGTCGCGGCGTACCGCTGGCCCGATCCCGACGCGCCCGGGCGGTATGACGACGCGGTCGCGCTGGTGAAGGCGTACCACGACCGCTTCGTCGTCATCGGCGACATCGAGGTCACGGTCTTCTCGCTGGCGCAGATGCTGGTCGGGATCGAGAAGCTGCTGATGGACATGGCCTACGAGACGGAGTACGTGGTGCCGCTGTTCACCGCGTGCGCGGAGTTCCAGACGGAGATCGGCCTACGGCTGATCGAGCGCGGGGTGGACGCCATCTGGGTGGGCGACGACTTCGGCGGGCAGGACGGGCTGCTGATGTCGCCGGAGATGTTCGAGGCGCAGCTGATGCCGGTCTACAAGCGGATGATCGACCGGTTCAAGGCCGCGAAGCCGGACATCATTCCGATTCTCCACTGCGACGGCGCCGTCAGCCGGCTGCTGCCGCAGATCCGAGAGATCGGGTTCGAGGTCTTCAATCCCGTGCAGCCGGGCGTGCCGGGCCACGGGCCGCGCGAGATGAAGGACGGCTTCGGCGACCGGTTCGCGTTCTGGGGCGCGATCGACCAGCAGTACCTGCTCCCCAGGGGCACCGACGCGGAGTTGGAGACGGACATCCGCGAGAAGATCGCCGTCCTCGGCGCCGGCGGCGGCTACATGATCTCGCCCGCGCACATCCTCCAGGGCGATGTGTCGCCGGAGCGCGTCGAGACCTTCATCGCCCTCTGCCGGAAGCACGGGGCGTACTGACCGTCGGGGCCGCGTCCCCCGCGGGCGGCGATAGGAAGACCAGCGACAAGGGCGGAACGACGGGGAAGAGGAGGCAGGGATCATGAGAACGAACGCAGGGTGGCTCCTGGGGCTGATTCTGGCCGCGCTTCCCGTGCGGGCCGCCGTTGCCGACCTGGCGCGGGGGTTCGTCAGCCCGCCGCCGCAGGCGAAGCCGTGGGTCTTCTGGTTCTGGATCAACGGCAACATCTCGCGCGAGGGGATCACGGCCGACCTCGAGGCCATGAAGCAGGTCGGGATCGGCGGCGCGTTGTGGATGGAGGTCAGCGGCATGGCGTGGGCGCCGGACGGCAAGGTCAAGGCCCACACTCCCGCATGGCACGACTGCATGCAGTGGGCCGTGAAGGAATGCGACCGGCTGGGCCTCGAACTGGATCTCACGCTCGACTTCGGCTACGGAAGCGGCGGACCGCACATCTCGCCGACCAACTCGATGCAGCGGCTCTGCTGGAGCGAAACGACGGTCGAGGGCGGCCGCGCGGTCGACCTCGCCCTCGCGAAACCGGAGGTCGACCGCCGCAACGTCGCGGCGGCGTGGCTGCGGCCCGGCGCCGAACTGGCCCCGGCGGTGCGGCAGGCGATCGAAACGGTCGATTCGTATCGCGACATCGCCGTGATCGCGATCCCGGAGCCGGAGTCCACGCAGGGGCGCGCGTACCGGATTCCCGAACTGCAGTTCAAGGACGGAAGCCACTGGGCGCTGCCGAAGGGCGTCAAGGCGCCCGCGCTGCCGGCGGACGCCGTCGTGCCGATCGATCGCGTGGTCGACCTCACCGGCCGCATGCAGGCCGGCGGCCGTCTCGTGTGGGATGCGCCGCCCGGGAAGTGGATCGTGATCCGGTGCGGGCACGCCTCGAACTACAAGATGACGCGACCCTGTCCCCAGGCGGCGGTCGGCCTGGAGTGCGACCGGCTGTCGAAGTCCGGCATCGACGCTCACTACGAGGCGTTTCTCAGGCCCATCTTCGACGGTGCGGGCGCGGCCGCCGGGCGCGCGCTGACGCACGTCCACATCGACAGCTGGGAGGCGGGCGGGCAGAACTGGACCGCCGCCTTTCCCGCCGCATTCCGCGCGCGGCGCGGCTACGACCTGCGGCCGTGGCTGCCGGTGCTCGCCGGGCGCGTCGTCGGCAGCGCCGAGCTGTCCGAGAGGTTCCTGTGGGACATGCGGGCGACCGTCAGCGACCTGATCCGCGAGAACTACGCCGGCCGTCTCCGGGAACTGGCGCAGCGGCACCGGATGAAGCTCTCCATCGAGGCCTACGGCCACCTCTGCATCGACAACCTCGCCTACGCCGGCGTCTGCGACTTCCCGATCAGCGAGTTCTGGGCGCGGGGCACCAACACGTTCCCGGACCTGCTCGCCGGGCGCGGCGGCTACGCGCCATCGACGAAGGCCATGGCCTCCGCCGCGCGCGCCTACGGCCGGCCGGTCATCGGCGCCGAGGCCTGGACCTCCGACCGCGGCTGGCGCGACCATCCCTACCTGATGAAGGCGATGGGCGACGACATGTACTGCAACGGTCTCAACCGCGTGATCTTCCACCTCTCCGCGCACCAGGCTTACAACACGATGATCCCCGGCCTGACGCACCGGAAGTGGGGCGAGCACATCCAGCGCTTCAACACGTGGTGGAGCTGTGGCCGGCCGTGGATGGACTACCTCGCGCGCTGCCAGCATCTGCTGCAGCAGGGACAGGCCGTCACGGATGTCGCGTACTGGTTCGGCGAGGGCGCGCCGCTCAACGTCGACCAGATGAAGCTCGATCTCCCCGCCGGCCACGATTTCGACTTCTGCTCGTACGAGAACGTGCTCGCAATGCGGGTGGAGAACGGCCGCCTCGTGCTGCCCTCGGGCGCGAGCCACCGCTACCTGCTGCTGCCCGACGCCGACCGCGTGACGCTGCCGCTGGCGCGCAAGGTGAAGGAACTGGCGGATGCCGGGGCGCGGCTCGCCGGCGGACGCCGGTGGGTCGGCGCGCCGGGCCTGGCCGGCCACCCCGCGTGCGATGACGAGGTTCGCGCGATCGCCGCGGCGCTGTGGGACGGCGGCCGCACGTCCGCCGGCACGCCGATCACCGACGTCCTTGCCGCGGACCGGCTCGCGCCGGATTTCGAAGGGGAGGGGCTCCGCCACGTTCACCGCCGCACGGCGGAGGCCGATCTCTACTATGTCTCCAACCCGGAGCCGCGTTCACGCGAGGTCGCCTGCACCTTCCGCGTGGCCGGCAAGGCCCCCGAGCTCTGGGATCCCGAGACCGGTGCGATTCGCGCGCTCCCGCAGCACTCCGAGGCCGAGGGGCGCACCCGCGTTCCGCTTCACTTCGATCCGGCGCAGAGCTGGTTCGTCGTCTTCCGGGACAAGGGACGCGGGGCGGGGAGCGAGAGGCCGGACGCCCGGGCCAACGTCCCCGCGTTGACGAAGGTCCTCGAAATCGCCGGCCCATGGAAGGTGAGTTTCGATCCGGCGTGGGGCGGTCCGGCCGGCCCCGTCGCGTTCGACACGCTCGCGGACTGGTCCAAGCGTGCGGAGGAGGGGATCCGCTTCTACTCCGGCACGGCGACCTACCGGACGAAACTCGAAGTGGCAGGTGTCGTGTGTCGAGTGTCGACGGCTGGGAATGGCGCTTCTCCTTCACTCGCCACTCGCCACTTGCCACTTCTTCTCGACCTCGGCTCCGTCGAAGTCATGGCCCGCGTTCGCGTGAACGGGAAGGACTGCGGCATCGCGTGGAAGCCGCCGTACCGCGTCGACATCTCGGCGGCCGTGCGCGAGGGCGCGAACGACCTCGAGATCGACGTCGTCAACCTCTGGATCAACCGCATGATCGGCGACGAGCAGCTTCCGCTGGACAGCACCTGGAAGGACTTCGAGACGCTCCTGGAGTGGCCGGAGTGGTTCCTGAAGGGCACGCCGCGCCCGTCGGGGCGCTTCACGTTCTCCTCGTGCCGGCACTATACGAAGGACACGCCGCTCGTCCCGTCGGGCCTGCTCGGCCCCGTGACGCTGCAGAAGGAGGAGGACCTGCCATGAAACGCGTGTGGATCGCGGCCATGACCGTCCTGGGCATGCTGGAAACGATCGCGTTCGCCGCCGACGATCCGGCCGGCGGGTTCGCCGCCCCGCCGCCCGCGGCGCGGCCGTGGGTGTACTGGTTCCCGCTCGACGGCAACATCACGAGCAACGGCATCACCGCGGACCTCGAGGCGATGGCGCGCGTCGGCATCGGCGGCGTGCTCTACATGGAGACGGAGCAGGGGACGCCGAAGGGCCCGGCCGATTTCGGCGGTCCGCTCTGGCGCGATCTCTTCCGGCACGCCCTCGGCGAGGCGGCCCGGCTGGGCATCGAGGTCAACATGAACAACGACGCCGGCTGGTGCGGCAGCGGCGGGCCGTGGATCACGCCGGAGCTGTCGATGCAGAAGCTCGTGTGGACGGCGACCAACGTCACCGGCCCCGCGCGGTTCGAGGGCGTTCTCCAACCTCCGCAGGCCGAGCGCGACTTCTACCGCGACATCGCCGTCCTCGCGCACCCCACGCCCTCCAACGCCGCGCGCATCGCCGGCATCAAGGCCAAGGCCGCGTTCGTGCCGGCCCGCGGCGCGTTCGCCGCCCGCGCGAACTGGCCCGAGCTGCCCGCCGGTCGCGCCGTGCCGTTCGAGGAGATCCGCCGCATCGCCTGCGGCGTCGACGATGCCGGCCGCACCGCGTGGGACGTCCCGGAGGGAACCTGGACGATCCTGCGCCTCGGCCACACGACCACCGGCAAGGAGAACCACCCGGCGCCGAAGGCCGGGCGCGGGCTCGAATGCGACAAGCTCAGCCGCGAGGCGGCGCAGGTGATGTACGACGGGCTCATGGCGAAGCTCGTCGTCGACGCCGGGCCGCTGGCCGGAAAGACCCTCGTCTCGACCCACATCGACAGCTGGGAGGTCGGCAGCCAGAACTGGACGCCGAAGTTCCGCGGGGAGTTCCAGGCGCGCCGCGGCTACGATCCGCTGCCGTGGCTCGTGACCGCGACCGGCGCCGTCGTCGACAGCCTGGAGGCCTCGGAGCGCTTCCTGTGGGACCTGCGCCAGACGATCTCGGAGCTGCTGCTGGAGAACTACGCCGGCGCGTTCCGCGAGATGGCGCGCAAGGACGGCCTGCGGCTCTCGATCGAGGCCTACACGACGTGTCCGACCGACGAGATGGCCTACGCCGGCCGCTGCGACGAGCCGATGTCCGAGTTCTGGTCGTGGAGCTTCGGCGGCGGCACGGGGATCGGCGCCGCCTTCAGCTGCACCGAGATGGCCTCCGCCGCGCACGTCTACGGCCGGCCCGTCCTCGGCGCCGAGGCCTTCACCGCGACGAACGAGGAGAAGTGGCAGGGGCACCCGGCGAACATCAAGGCGCTCGGCGACTGGGCCTTCTGCGAGGGCGTGAACCGGTTCGTGTTCCATCGCTACGCGCTGCAGCCGTGGACGGATCCCGATCGCGCGCCGGGCGTGTCGATGGGGCCGTGGGGCCTGCACTACGAGCGGACGCAGACGTGGTGGGAGATGTCCGGCGCCTGGCACGCCTACCTCGCGCGCTGCCAGCACCTGTTGCAGCAGGGCGTGTTCGTGGCGGACATCTGCCTGCTCGGTCCCGAGGGCTCGCCGCAGACGCTGGAGGGCCAGCGCGCGTTCCTGTCGAGGGAGCCCGGCCGCGACGGCATGCCGATGGAGCGGCCCGGCCACAACTTCGACACGTGCCCGCCGGACGCCTTGCTGGAGCGCGCGTCGGTGCGGGACGGCCGCATCGTCTTCAAGGGCGGCGCGGAGTACCGCATCCTCGCGCTGCCGCGCGCCGAGACCATGACGCCGCGGCTGCTGCGCAAGGTGCGCTCGCTCGTCGAGGCCGGCGCGACTGTCGTCGGGTCCCGGCCGCTGAAGTCGCCGGGCCTCGCGGGGTTTCCGGCGTGCGACGACGAGGTCCGCGACCTGGCCGCCGCGCTGTGGGGCGACGGCCCCGCGCCCGCGATCGTCACGACGCGCGCGGTGGGGAAGGGCCGCGTCGTCCACGGCGGAGGATTCGCCTTCGCGCTCCCGCCGCTCTCCGCGGAAGGCGGCGGTCTGGGGGCGGCGCAGTGGATCTGGACGGCCGAGGGCAAGCCGCGCGGCTCGCTGCCGCCGGGCAAGCGGCAGTTCCGCCGCGTGGTGACGCTCGGCGAGTCCGCGGTCCGCGATGCCCGGCTGGCGATGACGGCCGACAATGCTTTCGAATGCCGGGTCAACGGCGCGATCGTGCTCAAGGGCCAGCACTACCAGCGGGTCCACACGGCCGACGTCGCCCGGCACCTCCGGCCCGGTGTGAACGTCATCGCGGCGGTGGGCGACAACACGACCGACTCACCCAACCCGGCCGGGCTCATTGCCGCGCTGACGGTGACGCAGGCCGACGGTACCCGGACGGAGATCCGCAGCGACGCCTCGTGGATGGCGTCCGCGGATGCGCCGGACGGATGGACGACCGCCGCGGCGCCCGCCGGAGCCTGGGCCGCTGCGATGGAGCAGGGGCCGGCGGGCGGGAAGCCGTGGGGTGATATCGACGATGCGGCCACCGACGAGGATCTCTTCCCCGACATAGCCGCCGTGGGGCGCGTGCTTGCGGACATGGGCGTGTCGCCGGACTTCGCCGCGCAGACGCGCTCGGGGCAGCCGAACCTGCGGTTCATCCACAAGCGCACCGACGAGGCCGACGTGTACTTCGTCGCCAACCGCGCCGCGCAGCCGGAGGAGGCGGTCGCGTCCTTCCGCGTCACCGGCCGCGCGCCCGAATTGTGGGACCCGGTGACCGGATCGACCCGCGCCGCGCCGACGTGGTGGGTCGAAGGCGGGGTCACGCGCGTGCCGCTGACGTTCGACGAGGCCGGCTCGGTCTTCGTCGTCTTCCGCCAGGCGGCCGACGGTGCGGGTCGCGTGCGCGCCGAGATGCCCGCGCCGCCGCAGTTCACGAAGCTCGCCGAGGCCGCAGGTCCGTGGGAGGTCGTTTTCG
>VGWF01000005.1 GCA_016873715.1 Lentisphaerota bacterium
GGGTAAACGGGCGGAGCGGGGGGGATTCGAACCCCCGATACCGGATTTAACCAGTATAACGGTTTAGCAAACCGTCGCCTTCAGCCACTCGGCCACCTCTCCATGCGTGCCGGACAGCGCTGCTGGCCCCGGACGCGGGCGAGCGGATACCGTACGGGCGACCGGGGCCGGGCGCAAGCGTTTTCGCGGCCACGGCTGGCGCTAACGGGGCGCGTCGGCTATACGTGGACATGGCCGTGCCGGCCGGAAGGACGCGCGAATGGAGTTCGACTTCGACCGCATCATCGAACGACGGGGCACCGACAGCTTCAAGTGGTGGGGCTGCGAGGGGAGCGACATCATCCCGCTGCCGGTGGCGGACATGGACTTCGCCGCCCCGCCCGCCGCGATCGAGGCGCTGCACCGCCGCGTCGATCACGGCGTCTTCGGCTACGCCCGCGCGCCACGCGGCGCCGTCGAGGCCGTCGTGGCCGCCCTGGCGCGCGACCACCAATGGACGATCGATCCCACGTGGATCGTCTGGCTCCCCGGCGTCGTCACCGGGATCGGTCTCTGTTGCCGCATGCTGGCGCCGGACGAGGCCACCGTCACGTTCGTCCCGGTCTACCCGCCGTTCCTCGACAACTCCGTCCTCGCCGGCCGCCCGCAGACGCGGGTTCCGATCGCCGGCCGCGACGGCCGCTGGGAGATCGACTTCGACTCCCTCGAGGCCCTCACGCCCCCGTCGGCGCGGCTGCTGATGCTCTGCACGCCCCAGAATCCGACCGGCACCGTGCTCCCGCGCCGCGACGTGGAACGGCTGGCCGCCTTCGCGCTGGGGCGCGGGATGACGATCCTCTCCGACGAGATCCACTGCGATCTCGTGCTCGACCCCGCGCGCCGTCACGTCGTCCCCGCGACGCTCGACCCCGCCGTCGCCGCCCGCACGATCACCCTGTCGGCGCCGAGCAAGACCTACAACCTGCCCGGGCTCGGCTGCGCGTTCGCCGTGATTCCGGACGCGACGCTCCGCCGCGGGTTCCGCGCGGCCGCGGGCGAGTTCGTTCCGAGCGTGAACGCGCTGGGCTACGCCGCGTGCGAGGCGGCCTATCGCGAAGGGACGCCGTGGCGCACGGCGCTGCTCGACTACCTCCGCGGCAACCGCGACCTCGTGCAGGCAGAGGTCGCGTCGATGCCGGGGCTGTCGATGAACCCGGTCGAGGCGACGTATCTCGCGTGGATCGATGCCCGCCGTTCGGGTCTTGCGGACCCGGTGCGCGCCTTCCTCGCGGCGGGGGTGAAGCTTGTCGACGGCGCCCTCTTCGGCGCGCCGGGTTTCGTGCGGCTCAATTTCGGCTGTCCGCGCGCGCGACTTGCCGAGGCCCTGCGGCGGATGCGCTCCGCCCTGCCTCAGTCCTGATGCCCGGCCTGCCCCCCGCGCAAGGGCGGGGGCGCCTGCCAATGGCCATGCGGGATCCATGCCCGGGGGCGTTTCCGCGCGGGCGCCGGTGGGCGTTCTGCGCGCTCGATGCGGGCGTGGCGGTCGGCATCCGGGCTCGCATTCTCCCCGCGCTTCGCGAGCGCCGTCAGGCGCGCAGGAGCGGTGCGATCCAGCGGGTCTGGGGATGGCGGAGCGCCCGGAGGCATGCCCTGCGCGGCTGGCGTGCGAAGTCGGGCAGGTGGGGCAGGCGGCCGAGGACCGGCACGCCGAACCTGCGAAGCGTCTCCAGGTTGTCCTGCATCAGGGCGGTCCACCGTTCCGGCCCCGCTTGGATCATCACCACGCCGGCGAGTTCCAGCCCGCGCGAGCGGATCGCCCCGCAGGTGAGCATCGTGTGGTTGAGCGTGCCGAGGCCGGGCCGCGCGGCCACCAGGACCGGAAGCCGCAGGGCCTGCATCAGGTCGAGCATCGTCCTCCGGCCCGCGACGGGGACCCACACCCCCCCGGCGCCCTCGACGATCACGGCGTCATGCCGGGCGCGGAGTGCGCGGAAGGAACGGAGGATGGTCCGGAACGAGATCACGTGCCCGGCGAGGGCGGCCGACCGGTGGGGCGAACAGGGCCGGGCGAACCGGTAGGGCGACGCCAGGTCCGTCTCGCCGGGTGCGGGCGACCAGCCGGCCGCCGCCGCGGCGATCCGCAGATCCCCGGAGGGCCGGCGCCCGCCGGGAACGCCCGTCTGCACAGGCTTCATCGGCACGGCGTCGATGCCCGCCGCGCGGGCGGCGGCGCCGAGGATCGCGGTCAGCGCGGTCTTGCCCGCGCCGGTGTCGGTCCCGGTGACAAAGAAGCTTCTCATCGCGGCGGCCATCCTGCGGTATAGTGCCGCGGATGATATCACGTCCGCCATCCTATCGTTCGGCGATCCTGGTCACGCTCCAACTCGGGCTGATGGCCTGGCTCTGCCTGGGGACGGAGCCCACGTGGCGGCGTCCGGCGTCCGCGCTGCTCGTGGTGGCCGGGGTGGCGCTGGGAGTCTGGGCCGTCGTCGCGATGCGGCCTTCGCGGGTGACGCCCTGGCCCGAACCGCGCGCCGACGCCGAACTCGTCGTGCGCGGGCCCTACGCCTGGATCCGCCATCCGATGTACGCGAGCCTGTTGCTGGCCGGCGCGGGCCTCGTGGCGCACACGTTCACGGCCGGACGCCTGGCGGCGCTGCTGCTGCTCGCGCCGGTGCTGTGCCTGAAGATGTGGATCGAAGAGCGGGCGCTGCGCGCGCGGCTTCCCGGCTACGCGGCGTACGCGCTGCGGACGAAGCGGGTGGTTCCGTTCGTCTTCTGAGGGGCAGGGGAGGGGGCGGCATCGAACATCGCACGCCGAACGATGGATTCAACAACCAGCAGCCAACCGCCGGCAGGCAGCGTCCGAACCTTGGAAGCTCCGCGCGGGCGCACTTCCAAACCTTGGAACTTCTTTCCCCCTCCCTAATTCCCTCCCGACACCCGACACTCGACACCCGACACCCGAAACCCGGAGCACCCGATGAGTGCGGTTACGTTGTTGACGGACTTCGGCGACCGTGACGGTTACGTCGCGGCGATGAAGGGCGTCATCGCCTCGCTCGCGCCGGGCGCGGCGATCCACGATGCCGCGCACGGTGTGCCGCCGGGAGACGTCCGCGCCGCGGCCTGGGCGCTTTCGCAGTACTGGCGGCTGTGGCCGGAGGGAACGATCCACGTCGCGGTGGTCGACCCGGGCGTGGGCACGGCGCGCGCGGCCCTGCTGGCGCGCGCGGAGGGCCGGCTCTTCCTCTCGCCGGACAACGGCCTCCTGGCGCTCGTCGCGGCGGAGTCGCGCGACTTCGCCGCCTTCGCGCTGCGGGCGGATGTCCGCCGCCCGGGCGGCGACTCCGCGACGTTTCACGGGCGCGACGTGTTCGCGTACGCCGCCGGCCTCCTGGCCGCCGCCGGCTCCCCGGAGGCCCTCGTCGCCGGACCGGCCGCGCCGGTCGCCGTGCCGTGGGCCGGCCCGGTCCGCGCCGCGGACGGTTCGCTGCACGGCGAGGTGATCCACGTCGACCGCTTCGGCAACGCGATCGCGAACCTGCGTCCCTGCGACCTTCCCGCCGGGGCGTGGCGGCTCGCGGCGGGGCGGGCGGAGTTCGGCCGGCTCGACCGGACCTACGGCGACGTGCCGTCCGGCGCGCCGGTGGCCTATGCGGGCTCGTCCGGGCGCATCGAGATCGCGGTGCGCGGCGGTTCGGCCCAGATGGAACTGGATTTGCGGCGCGGAACACCCATAATCCTGCGCTCCATTCTCTAGGGAAGGGACGTGACCATGAAGAACCGGCGGACGTTCAAGCGCGATGCGAAGGCCCTGCTGGCCCACGGGAAGACGATGCGGGAGGCTCACCTGCGCGGCCTGCTGGCGGAGGATCCCGGCCGGGCGCAGCGGTACAGCCTCGAGGCCGGCGACCTCTTCCTCGACTACTCGAAGAACCGCATCACCGACGAGACCCTGCGCCTGCTGGTCGATCTCGCGGAGAAGGCCGACCTGCGCGGGGCGATCGACGAGATGTTCCGCGGCGCGAAGATCAACCGCACCGAGAACCGGGCGGTCCTCCACGTCGCGCTCCGCGCCCCGCGCGGGACCGTGATCAAGGTCGACGGCAAGGACGTGGTCGCGGGCGTGCACGAGGTCCTCGACCGGATGTCGGCCTTCGCGGAGCAGGTCCGCTCGGGCGGGTGGAAGGGCCACACCGGGCGCGCGATCCGCTCCATCGTCAACATCGGCATCGGCGGGTCGGACCTGGGGCCCGCGATGGCGACCCAGGCGCTGCTGCCGTTCAGCGCGCGGCATCTCAAGGTCCACTACGTCTCGAACATCGACGGGACGCATCTGGCCGAGACGGTGCGCGAACTCGATCCGGCCGAGACGCTCTTCGTCATCGCGTCCAAGACCTTCACGACCGAGGAGACGATGACCAACGCGCGGAGCGCGCGAGCCTGGCTGCTGGAGGGGCTCGGCGGGGATGCCGCCGCCGTCGCCCGCCACTTCGTCGCGGTGTCCACCAACGCGAAGCTGGTCGCGGATTTCGGCATCGACCTTGCGAACATGTTCGGCTTCTGGGACTGGGTCGGCGGCCGCTACTCGCTGTGCAGCGCGATCGGCCTGCCGCTGATGATCGCGATCGGCCCGGAGAACTTCCGCGCGATGCTGGGCGGCTACCACGCGATGGACCGCCACTTCGCCGAGGCGCCGTTCGAGCGCAACATGCCGGTCCTGCTGGGCCTGCTGGGCATCTGGTACAACAACGTGTTCGGCGCGCAGTCGCATGCGATCCTGCCCTACGACCAGTACCTCGCGCGCTTCGCGGCCTACTTCCAGCAGGGCGACATGGAGAGCAACGGGAAGGGGACGGACCGTCTCGGCCGGCCGGTCGTCTGCGAGACGGGCCCGGTGATCTGGGGCGAACCGGGCACGAACGGCCAGCACGCCTTCTACCAGCTCATCCACCAGGGCACGAAGCTGATCCCGTGCGACTTCATCGGCTTCTGCCGCTCGCACAACGCGCTGGGCGACCACCACGACCGGCTGATGGCGAACTTCTTCGCGCAGACCGAGGCGCTGGCGCGCGGCAAGACGGCGGCGGAGGTCGAGGCCGAGGGCACGGCGCCCGAGCTGGTGCCGCACCGCACGTTCCCCGGGAACCGTCCGACGAACACGATCCTGGCCGACCTCCTCACGCCGGCGGTCCTCGGCCAGCTGATCGCGCTCTACGAGCACAAGATCTTCACGCAGGGCGTGATCTGGAACGTCTTCTCGTTCGACCAGTGGGGCGTGGAGCTCGGCAAGAAGCTCGCGGCGGCGATCCTGCCGCAGCTGCAGGCGGAGGCGGAGCCGGCGCTGGCGCACGACGAGTCCACCAACGCCCTGATCCGCCGCTACCGTGCGCGACGCCGCGCCGGCCGGGCGCAGGGATTGTGCGGCGGGGGCCGGGGCGCGTAGAGTCGGCGGGCCGGGGCGCGGACGGGAACCGGGGGAGGGAGCGATCATGAGCCTGACGATGCGAACGGGGATCCTGGCCGCGGTGGCGGCAGCGGGGGTGGCGATGGCGGAGCGGCCCGACTGGGAGAACGAGGCGGTCTTCGGCCGGAACAAGGAGGCGCCGCATGCGACGCTCCTTCCCTTCGCCGACGAGGCGCAGGCCGTCGGGGGGGCCTGGGAGAAGTCGCCGTGGTTCCAGTCGCTCAACGGTCCCTGGAAGTTCCACTGGGTCGACCATCCCGACCGGCGGCCGGCGGACTTCTGGAAGCCGGAGTTCGACGCCGGTGCGTGGAAGACGATCCCGGTGCCGTCCAACTGGGAGATGGAGGGCTACGGGACGCCGATCTACGTCAACATCACGTACCCGCACGTCAAGGATCCGCCGTTCATCCTGAAGGACCCGCCCGCCGGCTTCACGGCGTTCCGGGAGCGCAATCCGGTCGGATCCTACCGGCGCGAGTTCACCGTGCCGGACGGCTGGAAGGGCCGGCCGGTGTTCCTGACGTTCGACGGCGTCGCCTCGGCCTTCCACCTCTGGGTCAACGGGCGGCCGGTCGGCTACAGCGAGGACAGCCGCACGCCCGCGGAGTTCGACATCACGAAGTACCTGAAGCCCGGCGCCAACACGGTCGCGGCGGAGGTCTACCGCTGGAGCGACGGCAGCTATCTCGAGGACCAGGATTTCTGGCGGCTGAGCGGGATCTTCCGGCGCGTCTACCTCTGGAGCGCGCCGCCGGTGCACATCCGCGACTTCGAGATCCGGACGCGCCTCGACGCGCAGTACCGCGACGCGGTGCTTTCGCTCACGGCCGACGTGAGGCGGACGGACGGCGGCGCGGAGCCGCACGAGGTGGTCGTCAGCCTGCGCGATCCCGCCGGGGCGGCGGTCGGCGCGCCGGCGAAGGCCGCGGTGGGCGCCGATGGAAAGGTCGCGATCGAGATGCCGGTGACGGCGCCCGCGCTGTGGTCGGCCGAGAAGCCGAACCTGCATCTGGCGCTCATCGAACTCCGCGGTCCCGGCGGGCGCGCGGTCGAGGTGCTGCGCCAGCGCGTCGGGTTCCGCACGAGCGAGATCCGGGGCGGGCAGCTGCTCGTCAACGGGAAGCCGGTCCTGATCAAGGGCGTCAACCGCCACGAGCACCATCCGGATCGCGGCCAGGTGATGGACCGGGACTCGATGATCGAGGACATCCGGCTGATGAAGCAGTACAACATCAACACGGTCCGCACCTGCCACTACCCCGACGTGCCGGAGTGGTACGACCTGTGCGACGAGTACGGCCTCTACGTGATCGACGAGGCCAACATCGAGAGCCACGGGATGGGCTACGGCAAGGAGTCGCTCGCGAAGGCGCCGTCGTGGGGCCCCGCGCACCTCGACCGCACGGTGCGGATGGTCGAGCGCGACAAGAACCACGCGTGCGTGATCGTGTGGTCGCTCGGCAACGAGGCCGGCAACGGCGTCAACTTCGAGGCGACCTACGACTGGATCAAGCGGCGCGATCCGACGCGCCCCGTCCAGTACGAGCGCGCGCAGCAGGAACGCAACACGGACATCTTCTGCCCGATGTACGCGACGATCACGGAGATGACCAACTACGCGAAGGCGAACCCGTCGCGGCCGCTGATCCAGTGCGAGTACGCGCACACCATGGGCAACAGCGGCGGGAACCTGCAGGATTACTGGGACGCGATCGAGGCCTACCCGGCGCTGCAGGGCGCCTGCATCTGGGACTGGGTGAACCAGGGCCTCCGCCGGCCGATCCCGCCGCGTCGCATCGCGCCGGACGTCCGGCCGGCGGCCCTGGCGGGCGACGTGCTCGGCCGCGCGGTGCCGGGGGAGGGGGTCGTCGGCGCGGTCGCGATCCCGCAGGACGACACGCTCAACCTGACCGGTCCGCTGACGCTCGAGGCCCGCGTCAAGGGACGTCCGGCCGCGGCGTTCTGTCCGCTCGTGGCGCGCGGCGACCGCCAGTACGAGCTGCGCTTCGACAACCGGGGGCTCGTGATGATCCTGCATCCCGGCCGGTGGATGGAGGTGCGCGCGCCGCTGCCCGGCGACTGGGGCGACGGCTGGCACCGGGTGGCGGGCACGTGGGACGGCGCCGTCGCCCGGCTCTACATCGATGGGAAGCCGATCGCCGAGGCGCCGGTCTCCGGCGTCCTGACCGCCTCCGCGTTCCCGGTCAACCTCGGGCGGAACCCGGAGATCCCCGAACGCGTGGCGGACATCCTGATCGGCGAGGCGCGGATCTACGGGCGGGCGCTCTCCGCGGCGGAGATCGCCGCGACGGAACGTCCGTCCGCCGGGCTGGTCCTCGCCGCCGACCTGCGCCGGGTGGAGGCTGCGCCGGCCTCGAAGAACCACTGGAAGCAGGACTGGTTCTGGGCCTACGGCGGTGACTTCGGCGACCAGCCGAACGACGGCAACTTCTGCTGCAACGGCGTGATCCAGGCCGACCGCACGCCGCAGCCGCACGCGCACGAGGTGCGGAAGGTCTACCAGAGCATCCGCGTCGCCCCGGTCGATGCGGCGTCGTCGAAGCTCAAGGTGTCGAACCGGTACTTCTTCACGGACCTCGAGGGCTTCGAGGCGACCTGGGAACTGGCGGCGGACGGCGAGATCGTCAAGCGGGGCACCTTCGGCGCGATCATGCAGGTGGGACCGCAGCAGTCCGCGATCCTCGACTCGCCGGTCGGTCCCGCCGACTTCCGGCCCGGCCGCGAGCACTTCCTCACGGTGCGTTTCGCGCTCGAGAAGGCCGCCTCGTGGGCGCCGGCGGGGCACGTCGTGGCGTGGGACCAGATCCCGGTCGGCCCGGCTCCCGCGGCGGCGGCCGCCCCGGCGGGCGGGACGGTGAAGGCGGAGGAGACCGAGGACGCCATCACGGTCTCCGGCGCCGGCTTCGCGATCCGGATCTCGAGGAAGGGCGGCGTCATCGAGTCGTGGAGGGCCGGCGGACGCGACCTGATCGCGGCGCCGCTCGCGCCCAACTTCTGGCGGGCGCCGACGGACAACGACCGCGGCAACAAGATGGGCTCGTGGGCGGCGGTGTGGCGCGATGCGGCAGCCCGGCGCGTTGTGACGCGCTGCGAGGTGACGGAGCACGGGGCCGGCCGCGTGACGGTCGTCGCGACAATGAAGATCCCGGCGGGCGAGACGACGGCGCGCTACGAGTACACGATCCACGCCGGCGGCGCGGTGGAGATCGCGTCCACGTTCGAGCCGAAGGGCGCGAAACTGCCGGTCGTTCCGAGGATGGGGCTGAAGACCGAACTGCCCGGCGGATGCGACCGCGTGCAGTGGTACGGGCGCGGGCCCCACGAGACCTACTGGGACCGCAAGACCGGCGCGCCGGTCGGCCTGCATGCGCTGCGCGTGGACGGGATGATCTACGACTACGTCGAGCCGCAGGAGAACGGCCACCGGACGGACGTGCGGTGGATGACGATCACCGATGCCTCCGGCGCGGGCCTGAAGGTGACGGGGCTCCCGCTCTTCGAGATGAACGCGTGGCCGTACCGGCAGGAGGATCTCGAGGGGCCGGCGCATCCGCACGAGATGCCCGCGCGCGACACCGTGACGCTGTGCCTCGACGCGCACCAGATGGGCGTCGGCGGCGACAACTCCTGGGGCGCCAGGACGCACCCCGAGTACTGCATCCAGCCGGGCACGGTCTACGAGCACCGGATGCGCATCGAGCCGGCCGCGCGGTGAGGAGGACTGTGTCTCGGCATGGAGCCAGCGGCCAACGAGTCCACGGTCCGCCTCGCTCGGCGGTCCGCCGCCCCACCATAAGGTCGGAAGCCCGAAACTCGAAACGCCACCTTCCCACCACCTGACACCCGCCACCCGCCACCCGCCACCCGACACCCGACACTCGACACCTGACACTCGCCACTCGACACTTAACCCCCGACACTCGCCACCCGACACCTGACACTCGCCACCTGACACTCGACACCCGCCACCCGACACCGGACACCCCTCCTCCATGGACGCCCTCAGCAGCCTTCTCGGAAAACTCAGCGCGATCGTCTGGGGCCCGCCGATGCTGGTCCTGCTGGTCGGCACGGGCGTTGTGCTCACGATCCGCCTGCGCGGTCTGCAGTTCCGCCGTCTCGGCGAGGCCTTGCGCCTGGCCTTGACGCCCGCGGGGCGGCGGGCGGACCAGCCGGGCGACATCTCGCACTTCCAGTCGCTGATGACGGCGCTGTCCGCGACGATCGGCACCGGCAACATCATCGGCGTGGCGACGGCGATCACGGCGGGGGGGCCCGGCGCGCTGTTCTGGATGTGGGTCACGGCGCTGGTCGGCATGGCGACGAAGTACGCCGAGGCGATCCTGGCGGTGCGCTATCGCGTGGTCGATGCGAAGGGCGAGATGTCGGGCGGGCCGATGTACTACCTCGAACGCGGGCTGGGGCAGAAATGGCTGGGCGTTCTCTTCGCCGTGTTCGGGGCGCTGGCGGGGTTCGGGATCGGAAACATGGTCCAGGCGAACGCCGTCGCGGAGAACCTCCACGAGGCGTTCGGGGTGGACTACCGGTGGACCGGAGCGGTGCTCGCGGTGTTGACGGGGCTCGTGATCCTCGGCGGCGTGAAGCGGATCGGGAAGTTCACCGGGGTGCTGGTCCCGGTGATGGCGGTGGGCTACATGGCCGGATGTCTCGTCATCCTGGCCCTTCACGCTTCGGCGATCCCGGCGGCGTTGTGGCGCGTCGTGCACGACGCCTTCACCGGCACGGCGGCGGCGGGCGGTTTCGCGGGCGCGGTCGTGATGGCGGCGATCCAGAAAGGCGTCTCCCGCGGCGTCTTCTCGAACGAGTCGGGGCTGGGCAGCGCGCCGATCGCGGCGGCGGCGGCGCGGACGGGTCATCCGGGCGAGCAGGCCCTGGTTTCGATGACCGGCACCTTCATCGACACGATCGTCGTGTGCACGATGACGGGCCTGGTGTTGATCATCACCGGATCGTGGGACGACGGCGTGGGGTCGGCCCGCGCGGCCCAGCAGGCGTTCACCCAAGGCCTGCCCGGGCAGTGGGGCGGGCTCCTGCTGACGTTCGGGATCGTGACTTTCGCCTACTCGACGATCATCGGGTGGGCCTACTACGGCGAGAAGTGCGTCGAGTACCTGCTGGGGCTCCGGGCGGTGACGCCGTACCGGTGGCTCTGGGTCGTCGCGGTGGGCCTCGGAGGGGCGGCGAAGGCCTGGGGCGGGGCCGCGCGGGAGTTCGGCCTCTTCTGGGATCTCGCCGATGTGCTGAACGCGCTGATGGCCGTGCCCAACCTGATCGGTCTCCTGGGCCTGAGCGGCGTGGTGGTCGAGGAGACCCGCCGCTACCTGGCGGCGACCGGGCGCTGATGCGCCGGCCCTGAAAACGGCGGGGGGCGGCGTTGCCGCCGCCCCCGCGCGGGCCCGACCCCGTCCGCCTACACCATCGGCTGGGGCATGGGAAGGTTCGGGAAATAGGTCTGTGCCAGCAGGGCGTAGAGGAGCGTTCCGATGACGAGGAACGCGAGGATGGCGACGATCCCGTAGCCGACGCCCGGCTCGTCCACTTCCTGCACGCCCAGCGCGCGGCTCAGTTCCGCCTCGGCAATCTGGGCCGGGGTGGCGCCCTCGGCGATGCCCTCGACGCCCGGCTCGCCCTCCTCACGCGCCACGGGGCGCTGAAGCACGAGGGTCTTGGCCCCGGTCGCGGGCCCTTCGCCGCCCCGCTTGATCCGGATCGTCTTGCGCTGCGTCGGCGGCGCCGAGGTGTCGACGGCGCCGTCGGGGATCGAGATGCGCGCCGTGGCGCCCTTCTGCTCCGCCTCGCCGGCCGCGTTCAACTGCACCGTCTTCGGTCCCTGCGTGGGCGGGGCGACGACGGGCCGATGCGCGGGCTCGGCCGGGGCTTCGGGGCGTTTGAGGACGACGGTTTTCGGGGCGGCGCCCGCATCCGGGCGCTTGAGAATGACGGTCTTGGGCGCCGCGGTGGGGCGCTGCAGACGCACCGTCTTCGGCGGCGTGGCCTTGGCGGCGACGTCGGCCGGGATGGTCATCTTGCCGGTGTCGCCGAGCGAGCCGCCGGTCGGAAGGGTCTCGTCCGCATCGATCATGATGCGGGCGGTGCGCCCGAGCGCGGCCTGTTGCGTGATCTGCTCGACCGGTCCGCCGGCGGCCTGGATGGCGCCGGTGGCGACCTTGGACGTTGCCGCCTTCGGAACCGCCGCGGCCGCGAACGGCGGCACGCGCTGCGAATCGCGCAGGGCGATGCGCGACGTCGACGCCTTCGCGACGGGGATCGCGTCGCCGGGGGCCACGGGTTGCGAATCGTGGATGCTGATGCGGGAGGTCTGGGCCTTGACCGTGGCCGAGACGGGGGGAAGCACGGCCGTCTTGGGCGACTTGCCCAGCACGTCCCGGACGTTGAGGGCTTCGCCCGCGCCCGCCGTCTCGATCGTCGACGGCTCGGCCGCCGCAAGGTCGATGCGGGAGGTGTCCGGCTTCTTCGCGCCGGGCTGGCCGAGGTTCAACCGGATCTTCGGCGGGATCGGACTTGCGCTGTCCCCGCCGTTCGCCCCGTTCGTTTTTTCGTCCGCCATGATCTGGCCTCCGCACTCCGCTTGCACTTCAGACTACGCAGGGGCGCCCGCGGGGTCAATCGGAATCGCGCGTTCCTTCGTGGCCGGGGCGGGGGGCGGAAGGAGGCGGAACGCCAGCCGCCCGATGGGCTTGGACTCCATGAAGAGGAGTTCGAAGTCCGTCCGCTCCTCTTCCGCGGGCAGGGCGGCGGGTGCGGGGCCGAACCGGCGGTCGTCCCGGACGATGCCTGCGATCTCGTCGAAATACGGCAGATGGTCGGTCGCCAGCTGGACGGCGCCGCCGGGCTTGAGCGTCCGGGCGAGCGCGTCCATGAACGGGCCGTTGAAGAGGCGGTGCCGGTGGTGGCGGGCCTTGGGCCAGGGATCGGGGAAGTAGATGTGGTAGGCATCGACGCTCGCGGCGGGGATGAGGTAGGTGGCGGTGTAGTAGGCGTCCATGCGCAGCAGCCGGATGTTCTCCGAGCCGGCGCGGGCGGCCTTGCGGGCGATCTTGCGGATCCGGCCGAGGAGCCGGTCGACGCCCAGGTAGTTCACCTCCGGGCGTCGCGCGGAGCGGGCGAGGAGGAACCGGCCCTTGCCGCAGCCCATGTCGACCTCGACCGGCCGGCCGGGGTGGGGGAAGAGGGCATCCAGGCGAAGCGGGTCGAGAACGGTGTCCGAGGTCAGCCGCACCTGCATCGAGTCGGGATCCATAGGCGGCGCAGGATAGCCGCGCGGCGCCCGGGCGTGCAACCGCGATCGCAGGCGCGCCGGTCGCGCCGGTGCACCCGCGCGACCGGGGGCGGGGCCGGGCGGCGGCCCGGCGGAGCCGGCGTGATGCAGGCGACCCCGATGCGCGGCCCCCGGGGGGCGCATCTCCGATTCATGGACCTGATCATGCGGGCGCCTTCGTCATCGCTGCACAGGACCGGAGATGCGCCCCTCCGGCCATCACCCCGCGCACGATCGGCGGTGGCCCCGCAGGGTAGTCATCACGCTCCGCGTGATGACCGACCTCCGGATTGCGGAGATGTCCTCACGCGGAGCGTGAGGACTACGTTGGCGCCCGCCCCCGGCCGTCACCCTGCAGGACCGGAGATGCGCCCCTCCCCGTGGGCATCCCCCGTTCCCGCTTCCCCGCGGACGGGGCGGGATGGTAGTCTCGCGCTTTCTGAATCCGGCTGGAAGGAGACAGCGATGAGCGATCATGCGGCGGGGGCGGAGGACATCCGGCGGGCGGAGGAATTGCGCGGGGCCTACCGGCGGATCACGGACGAGATCGGGCGGTTCATCGTCGGGCAGGAGGAGGTGCTCGAACAGCTGATGATCGCGGTCCTCGCCCGCGGACACTGCCTGCTCGAGGGCGTGCCGGGGCTGGCGAAGACGATGATGGTCCGCTGCCTCGCGCGCACGATGGACCTCTCGTTCCACCGCATCCAGTTCACGCCCGACCTGATGCCGGCGGACATCACCGGCACGGACATCATCCAGGAGGAGCCCGGCACCGGCCGCCGCGCGCTGGTCTTCCAGCCCGGCCCGATCTTCGCGCAGATGGTGCTGGCCGACGAGATCAACCGCACGCCGCCGAAGACGCAGGCGGCGCTGCTCGAGGCGATGCAGGAGCACTCCGTCACCGTCGGCACGCAGACCTACCCGCTCAAGGAGCCGTTCTTCGTCCTCGCGACGCAGAATCCGATCGAGCAGGAGGGCACCTACCCGCTGCCCGAGGCGCAGCGCGACCGGTTCATGTTCCACGTCGGCGTCGACTATCCGACGCGCGACCAGGAGCGCGAGATCATCACGCGGACGACCGGCACCTACGACGCCGAGCTGCGGTCCGTGCTCACCGGCGCCGAGATCCTCGAGTGCCAGCGCATCGTCCGCGCGGTGCCCGTGCCGGACCACGTCACCGACTACGTGCTCGACCTCGTCCGCCGCTGCCGGCCGAAGGAGGCCGACGCGCTCCCGTTCATCCGCGAGCTGGTCGAGTGGGGCCCCGGCCCGCGCGCGTGCCAGATGCTGATCCTCGGCGGCAAGGTGCGCGCCGTGCTGCACGGGCGCTACCACGTGACGGTCGACGACGTCGTCGCCCTCGCGCGGCCGGTCCTGCGCCACCGCATCGTCGCCACGTTCAACGCCGAGGCCGAGGGCGTCACGACGCTCGACATCATCGGCCGCGTGCTCGAGGCCGTGCCGAAGACCGAGAAACAGGCCGCGGTCTAGAAGCGGATGCCCGGTGTTTCCAGCTTCCTGACGCCCGCGGACGTCCGGCGGATCGCCAGCCTCCAGGTCCTGGCGCGGACGGTCGTCGAGGGCTTCTGCAGCGGCCTGCACCGGTCGCCGCACAAGGGGTTCAGCGTCGAGTTCCGCGAGCACCGGGCCTACGTGCCGGGGGACGAGATCCGGCGGCTGGACTGGAAGATCTTCGCGCGGCGCGACCGCTTCTACGTCCGCGAGTTCGAGGAGGAGACGAACGTCCGCGCGACGATCCTCCTCGACGTCAGCGGCTCGATGGCCTACGGCAGCGGCGAGGTCACCAAGCACCACTACGCGACGCGGCTGGCGGCGTGCCTGGCCTACCTGATGCTCCAGCAGGCGGATGGCGTCGGGCTGGTCAGTTTCGACACGGGCGTGCGGGAGTACATCCCGCCGCGGTCGCGCCCCGGTCACCTGCGCGTGCTGGTCGACGCCCTCGCGGCCTCGAAGCCCGGTGGGGAGACCGAGCTCGGGCGCGTCTTCCACGACCTCGTCGCGCGCGTCCACCGGCGCGGGTTGCTGATCGTGATTTCCGACTGCTTCGGCCGCGTGCCGGACCTGCTGTCCGCGCTGGCGCACTTCCGCCACGCGCGGCACGAGGTGATCCTGTTCCAGGTCTGGGATCCGGCGGAGCTCGAGTTCCCGTTCCGCACGTGGACGCGGTTCGAGTCGCTCGAGCGCGCGGCCCATCACCAGTTCGTCGATCCCGCCACGCTGCGCGAGGCCTACCTGCGGCGCGTCGCGGAGTTTCGCGAGGAGCTCAAGCGGGGCTGCCACCGGCACCGCGTGGACCTCGTGCCGCTCGTCACCGACCGCCCCTACGCCGATGCGCTCGCGCAGTACCTCACGCTGCGCCGGAGGCGGGCGTGAACGAACGCCGAACATCGACCATCGAACACCGAACGCCGAAGGGCGGCGGAGGATCGATGGCGGCGCTTCTCCGGCCGCGTCGCGTCGCGGTCGTCCAGGGCGTCCGGCACGAGCCCGCTCCCATCCTGCCCCGTCCCCCGTTGGATGTTGGATGTTGGACGTTGGATGTTGGATGTTGGACGTTGGATGTTGGACGTTCGTCCGGAGCCCGTCCGGGTCTGAACTTCGATGTTGGATGTTCGATGTTCGGAGTTCGATGTTCGTCCGCGGCCCTCCCCGGGAGGGCGCGGCCGTGACGTTCCTCAACATCGTCCTGCTCGGCGGCCTCGCGGCGGCGGCGATCCCGCTGATCATCCACCTGCTCAACCGGCGGCGGTTCCAGGTGGTGCGGTGGGGCGCGATGATGTTCCTCGACGACATCGTCCGCACGAACCGCCGGCGCATCCGGATCGAGCAGCTCCTCCTGCTGCTGGTCCGCATGGCGATCCCCGCGCTGCTGGCGCTGGCGATGGCGCGGCCGGTCCTGACCGGCATCCGCGCGCTGATCCGCCGGGCGCCGTCGTCGACGGTGGTCCTCTTCGACAACAGCTTCTCGATGGAGGCGGGGGAGGCGGGGCGGTCGACGGCGGGGGCGGCGCGCGAGGAGGCCGCGGCGATCGTCGCGGACCTGCCCCGCGGGTCCGAGGCGGCGGTGGTCGGGATGGCGGGGCCGATGCCGGCGGTGGAGGATCCGACGGTGGACCTCGTCCGCATCCGCAGCGGCCTTGAGGATGCGCCGGGCGGCTTCGGGCTGGCGCGGATCGCGCCGGCGCTGCAGACGGCGGCCGGGCTGTTCGCGTCGCGCATGCACCAGGCGGACCGGACGGTCGTCATCGTCAGCGACTTCCAGCGCGCGAGCTGGTCGCCGGCCTCCACCGAGGAGCGCCGGCGCGCGTGGGACGCGCTCGGGGCGCAGGCCGTGCCGCCGCGCGTGGTCTTCTTCCCGATCGGCGCGGCGTCGACGGACAACATCTCGGTGGAGTCGATCGAGCTGTCGCGGCCGATCGTCGGCACCGGCCAGCGGGTGATGGTCCGCGCCGGGCTGCGGAACCACGGGCGCAGGGCCTACCCCGACCTGCGCGTGCACTTCCGGGTCGATGGCGTCGACCGGGCGGCCGCGATGGTCTCGCTCGCGGCGGGCGAGACGGAGCAGGCCCTCTTCCCGTGCACGTTCGACCGCGCCGGGTCGCACGTCGTCGAGGTGCGGACCGAGGCCGACGCGCTGCGGGCCGACAACGCCGCGCTGGCCTCGATCCCGGTGCTCGACCGGATCCCGGTGCTGCTGGTCAGCGGCGACGCCAACCCCGCGCCCCTCCGGGGCGAGACCGCGTTCCTCGAGATCGCGCTGCAGCCGTTCTCGCGCGGCGGCGGGAAGATGTCCGACCTGGTCGCGACGCGGGTGACGCCGGAGGACCGCTTCGCGCCGTCGATGCTCGACGACGCGCGGGTCGTGGTCCTCGCGAACGTCCGCCAGCTCTCCGGCGATGCGGTCCGCGCGCTGCGCGACTTCGTGCGCGACGGCGGCGGCCTGCTGGTGTTCCCCGGCGACCGCGCGAGCGCGGCGTGGTACGCCACGCAGCTTGCCGGCGCGGAGGGGCTGCTGCCCGCGGCGCTGGGCGTGCTGGCGGGGGACCCGGCGGACGACGCCGGGGCCTCGGCCATCGTCGCGCAGCGCCACACCCACCCGGCGCTCGCGCCGTTCAACGATCCCCGCCGCGGGAGCCTCGGCGGGTCGCGCATCCGCGCGTGGTACCGCCTCGAGGTTCCGTCCGAGTTCGCGGAGGGCGTGGCGGCGCGCCTCGACACGGGCGATCCGTTCCTGGTCGAGCGGCGCGTCGGCGAGGGGCGCGTGCTGCTTTCCGCGGTGCCGTGCGACGCCGACTGGAGCAACCTGCCGATGCGGCCGTTCTACCTGCCGCTGATGCAGGAGATGGTCGTCCACCTCGCCTCGAACGTCCACCCGCCCCGGAACGTCGAGGTCGGCGACCGCCTCGCCGCGTTCCTCGCGGAGCCGGAGGGCGAGGCGCGCGCCGTCGTGACCGACCCGGAGGGCACGGCGCACGAGGTGCCGGTGGTCCGCCGCGGGCGCCGGGGCGTTGCGGAGTTCGCGGAGACGGACCGGCCCGGGCTCTACACGCTGCGCGGTCCGAAGGACGAGCCCGTCCACTTCGTCGTCCGCACCCCGCGGGAGGAGTCCGACCTCGCGCGCGTGACGGAGGAGGAGATGAAGGCCCTCGCGACCGAGGCCGGGGCGAAGGTCGTCCGGTCCGGCGACGAGTACCGGGAACTCGAGCGCGAGCGCCGGTTCGGCCGCGAGCTGTGGCGGTCGGCCTGGTGGCTCCTCCTCGCCCTGCTGCTCGGCGAGCTGGTCCTGCAGCGCTGGTTCGCGCGGAGGGCCGCATGACCGACCTGCGCTTCATGGGCGACTGGGGCCTCGCGGCGCCGCTGGCGATCGCGACGGCGGCCGCGGCGGTCGCGCTCTGGCTCTACCGCCGCGAGGTCCGCGGCGGCGCGGACCGCGCGGGGCGATGGCTGGCCTGGCTGCGCGCGGCGGCGGTCTTCCTCGTCGCGCTGATGGCCGCCGGCCCGGTCCTGCACCACCGCCGCGTGATCGGCGACCTGATCCAGCTCCGCGTGGTGCTCGACGCGTCGCAGAGCATGGGGCGGTGCGATCCGCAGATGGAGCCCGGCCGCAAGCTCCTGATCGCGCACCGGCTCGGCTGGACCGACGCGGCCGGGCTCGACGCCGCGCCGCTGCGCGCCGCCGACGGGCTCCAGGCCGCCCGCGAGGCCGCCACCGCGCCGGAGGCCGCGGCCGATGCCGCCGCCGCCGCGCGCGCGTTCGGCGAGGCCGTCGCCGGGGCGCGGCGCGAGCTGGATGCCGTGCAGGCCGCGACGCTCGGCAGCCTGCGGCAGACCGGCGCCGCCGACCTCGAACGGTGGGAGAACCTGCCCGGGAACCTGATCGCGGACCTGATCACGAAGGACGCCTTCCGCGGCCCGCCGCAGCGCCGCGAGGCCGTGCGCGCGCTGGAATCGCCGCGCAACAGCGGAGACAACTACGGCGAGAGGATCCGCGCCTATCTCGTCGCCCCCGCGACCGGCGAGTACACCTTCTGGATCACCAGCGACGACGACAGCGAGCTGTGGCTCAGCTCGGGCGAGGATCCCGGGCTGCGCAGCCGGATCGCGTCGATCTCCGGCACCTGGGCGCCGCCCGACCAGTGGGAGCTGACCCCGTCGCAGAAGTCGCGCCGCATCCGGCTCGAGGCCGGGCGCCGCTACTACGTCGAGGTGCTGCACAAGGAGGGGAGCGGCGACGACCACCTCGTCGTTCGCTGGCAGCTTCCGGACGGCCGGATCGAGAGCCCGATTCCGGGCATGCGCCTGCTGCCGTACGACGGCGCCGGCGCGGGCGGAGGCGATCCGAAGGCCTCGTTCGCCGCGGACCTCGCCGATCCCGCGCGCGCCCTCGCGGACAAGGCCGCCTCCGGGGCCGCGGGCACGGGCGAGGAGTTGGCGCGGCTCGTCCGAGTGGCCGAGGTGTGGGAGCGGGAGCTCCGCGCCGCGTTCCTCCGCCACGCCGCGGAACTGGCCGGCCGGGACGAGCCCGCGATCCGCGCGGTGATCGAGCGCTTCGATCGCACCCCCCGCTGGCAGCGGATCGCCGGCGCGCTGTGGGAGGGCCGCGCGCCCGCGCTCTCGGCGCTCGCGGCGGACCACGACGTCAGCCTGCATGTTCTCAAGGACGGCCGCATCGAGGAAGCCTGGCGGTCGCGCGCCGGGCGCCAGGACGGGGCCGGCGAGGCGCCCGCCACCGTGCGGGCCGCGCCGCAGGGCTCGTTCACGGACCTCTCCGGCGCGTGGGCCGGGCTGGATGCGGGCGGCCGGGCCGATCCGGCGGCCGACGGGTCCGAGGGCGGGATCCGCTCGGCCGTGCTGCTGCTCTCCGACGGCATCCACAACCTCGGCGAAACGCCGCTGCGGACGGCGCGCGTGCTGGGCGCGAAGGGCGTGCCCGTGTTCCCGGTCCTCGTCGGCGCGGACCGAGCGCCGGAGGACGTCGCCGTGGTCGGGGTCGATGCGCCGGCGTCGATCTTCCACGCCGACCGGGCGCGCGGGCGCGTCGTGGTCGCCGACCACCTGCCCGCCGGGCGGCCGTTCACGGTGCGGATCCTCCGCGGCGACGAGGTCGTCTGGGAGCAGAAGCTGCTCGGCGAGGGGTCGGGCCTGCGGCCGGTCGAGTACGAGCTGCCCGTCGACCGCCTGGCGAAGGAGGAGACGCTACGCGGCGTGCAGGGCGTCCAGCGCGCCGGCGTGCGGCTTGACCTGCGCGCGGTCGTGGCGGAGGTCGAGGGCGACGCCGAGCCCGGCAACAACGAGCGGGCGTTCGAGATCTTCGCCGTCACGCGCAAGTACCGCGTGCTGCTGCTCGAGGGCCGCGCGCGGTGGGAGTGGCGCTACCTGCGGAACCTCTTCGACCGCGACGAGAAGTGGGAGACGGTCTCGGTCTTCTGCCCGTCCGGCGAGATTCCGCGCGGCGAGAAGAAGGACGAGTTCCCGGCCTCGCGCGACGCGCTCTTCGCGTTCGACCTCGTCGTGCTCGGCGAGCTTCCCCGCGCGGCGTTCCGGCCGCAGGAGCTGGAGTGGATCCGCGACTTCGTCGGCGATCGGGGCGGCGGACTGATCCTGCTCGACGGCCAGCGCGAGTCGCTGCGGACGCACGCCGACGGCGCCCTGGGGCCGCTGTTCCCGGCGGACTGGGTCGCCGGACGCGCCGAGATCCTCCCTGCCGCGCTGCGCCTGACGCCGGCGGGCGAGGGGATCGCCGCCCTCGACCTGTCGTCCGACGGCCTCACGCGCAACGCGGTATGGGCGATGCTGCGGCCGCCGCACCGCGTCGAGCCGCTGCGCCCGAGGCCCGGCGCCGAGGTCTGGGTCGAGGCCGTCACGCGCGGCGGCGAGGGGGTGCCCGCGATCCTCGGCCGGCCCTTCGGCGCCGGTCGCGTGCTGCACATCGCGTTCGACGAGTCGTGGCGCTGGCGCTACGAGTCGGCGGACAAGCATCCGACGCGCTTCTGGAACCAGCTCGCGATGGCGATGATGGAGTCTCCGTTCGCGGTCCGCGACGACCGCGCCTCGGTCGATGCCGGCGCGCCGGTGCAGCGTCCCGGCGAGCGCGCGATGCTGCGGGCCCGCCTGCGCGACGAGCGCGGCCGCGCGCTGACCGGCGCGACGGTCTTCGCCCACGTCCACCGCGACGGCCGCCGGATCGCGGTGCTGCCGATGCTGCCGGACGAGTCCGGGGGCGGGGCCTACCGGACCGAGACCGGCGCGCTGGAGCCCGGCGAGCACGAAATCCGGCTGGTCGTGAAGGGCATCCCGGAGGATGATCTCCGTGCGCGCGCGACGTTCGTGGTCCGGCCGCGGGACACCGGCGAGCTGGCCGACCTGGCCGCCAACGAACCGCTGATGCGGCAGCTCGCGTCGGTGACCCGGGGCCAGTTCGTCCGGGAGGAGACCCTCGACGCCGCCGTCGCCGCGCTGAAGCCGATGAGCCGCGGACGGATCGTCGAGAGCGAGACCGTCCTCTGGCAGAGCTGGCCGTGGTTCGGCGTCGTGGTCCTGTTGCTGACGGTCGAGTGGATCGTGAGAAAGCGGAAGGGCATGCTGTGACGGGTCGGGTGTCAGGCGTCGGGTGTCGGGGCGGCCGGAGCCACGGGCCGGCCCATGACGCCATGACCCGGCGCTTGCTCCCCGACGCCCCGCATGCGGCCCATCCTCCGCGCCCGGGAGCGTCGGCCTGTATCCCGGCATCCGAAGCCTGTTTGTCCGCCTCCGCCCTGACACATGGAAGCTGACACCGGAAACCCATGAATGCGGATCCATCCAGCCAACCGCCCCCGGTGACGCTCAGCCCCGTCACGGCGGCGCGCATCGAGGAATTCGGCCGCCGGCGCCGGCGGCTGATCGTCGAACGCGGCGTCTTCGCCGCCGTCGCGGCGTGGTTCGGCGCGCTCGTCGTCGTCGCGGCGGCGGACGGCCTCTTCCTGCTCGAGGACGGCGTCCGCTGGCTGCTCAGCGGCCTGGCCTACGGGCTCGCGGGCCTGGTCCTGTGGCGCGTGTGCCTGCGCCACCTCGCGCGCCGCGCCGATCACCGGCTGCTGGCGCGGTGGCTCGAATCGACGCGGCCGGACCTGCGCGAGGATCTCCTCTCCGCGGTCGAACTCGGCGAGCCGGTGCGGGCGGATGCGTGGGATTCGCCCGTCTTCCGCGCGCGGCTCCAGGACGACATGGCGCGCCGCGTCGAGGGCATCGACATCCGCGAGATCCTCCCGTTCCGCCTGATCGCCCGGTGGGCGCGCATGGCGGGGATCGCGATCGCGCTGATGGTGCTGCTCGCCCTCGTGCCCGGTCTGCAGTGGCGGCGGCTGCTCGCGCGCGCCCTGCTGCCCTCGGCCAACATCGAGCGGGTGTCGAAGACGCAGATCGTCGTGACCGATCCGACCCCGGCCGACGCGGTGGTCCCGCGCGGCGACACCGTGCCGGTGATCGTCGAGGTCGCCGGCCGCCCGGCGACCGAGATCCACCTCGAGACCTTCGCCGCCGGCGCGCGGGCGAGCGTCCGCATGAAGCCGATCGGTCCGCGCCGGTTCACCGCGAACATCGACGTCGGGACCGACACGCTGCAGTACCGCATCCGCGGCGGCGACGCGCTGACGCGGCGCTACCGCATCACCGCGTTCCCGGCCCCGCAGGTCGTCGCGTTCGCCAAGACCTACCACGCGCCGGACTACGCGCGGATCGAGGCCCGCACCGTCCGCGAGACGGCCGGGGACCTCGAGGGGCTCGAGGGGACCCGCGTCGGGCTCGCCCTGACCGTCGACCAGCCTGTGCGCGCGGCCGAACTGCGCATCGAGCACGGCGGGGCGCCGCGGACCGTGCCGCTGGAGAAGGCGGAGGACGGCACGCTGCGGACCGACCTGACGCTGGCGCAGCCCGGCACCTACCACGTCCGCCTCGTCGCCGAGCGCACGGGTTTCGAGAACCGCTACCGGCCGGTCTACGAGATCCGCGTGCTGCCGGACCTCGTGCCGCAGGTCGAGTTCACGACGCCCGAGCGCGACCTGACGGTCACGCCGGACGAGGTGGTGAAGCTCGCGGCGGTCGCGCGGGACGACTTCGGCGTGGCGTCGCTCGTGCAGGCCGTCCAGGTCAACCGCTCCGCCTGGCGCGACGAGGGCGCCCCGGCCGCGGCGACGAACGCGGAGGTGGCGATCGAGCGTCCGTGGGACCTGCTTCCGATCGGGCTCAAGCCCGGCGACCAGGTGCTCGTGAAGTTCGTCGCGCGGGACCTCAAGGGCAATCTCGGCGAGTCGACCGTGCGGAGGCTGACGATCGGCGCCCGGGGCTTCGACCCGGACCGGATGAAGCCGATCGCGGCCCGCAAGGTCCTGCGCGAGGCGACGGAGCGGTTCTCCGACGCCGTGCGGGCGGCGAAGAAGACCGACGACGAGGCCCGCGAGGCCCTTCGCAATCCCGAGCGCGATCCGCAGGCCGCCCGCCAGGCGCAGGTGAAGGTCGCGTCGGCGGTCCGCGAGGCCGCGAAGGCCGCGGAGGCCGTCGACCAGGCGCTGAAGAAGGCGATGGAGACGACGCCCAAGGGTGCGCCGGCGCGCGAGCTGACCGACGTGGCGAGGGCGCTGAGCCGCACGCAGCGCGGCGATCTCGAGGTCGCGCAGAAGCTGCTCGATGCGCAGCGCGACGCCCCGGCGGAGACCGCGCGCGAGCTGGTCGAGGACGTGAAGCGGAGGGTCGAGCGCGCGGTGTCGAACTCGGCGGAGATCGACCGCGCCGTCGAGAAGATGCTCGCCGCGGACGAGGCCGCGATGGGCGTCCGCGACCTGACCGAGCTCGATCGCGAGCACGAGCGGATGGCGGAGCTGACGAAGCGCCCCGAGGGGGCCCCGCCGCCCGAGCAGCTTGCGCGGCGCCAGGCGGTCGCGGTCGGGCACCTCGACCAGGCGGCGGACACGATCCGCGACGCCGCGGAGCTGTCCAAGCGGGGCGATCTCAAGGAGCTCGCGAAGCGGATGGATCAGAAGGCCGAGGAGGCCCGGACGCAGTTGGGCGGCGCGGAGGATCCCACCAAGCCGGTGCCCGCCGACGCGCTCCGCCAGCCGGTGCGCGAGGCGTTGAACCAGGCCGTACCCGTCGCGGCGCAGCTCCGTCGCGAGGCCGACGAACTCCGGCGCCGCCTCAACAGCGACCACGATCAGCGCCAGCCGTTCAGCGACCTCCAGAGTGTCCTTGCGGAGATGTCGCGGCCCGGGAAGAAGGAGGCGGAGGCCCGGCAGGAGCGGACCGAGGCCAAGGCCGCGGCGCTGCGCGACGCGGCGGCGGACCAGATGAAGGACGCGGCCGCGATCGAGGAACGGCGCGCCGATGCCGATGCGGCCTACATGAAGGATGCGACCACCGCCGCCGCCGCGCTGCGCCACGTCCGCCCCGAGGACGGCGGCCCCGAGGACGCGAAGAAGCTGGCCGAGGACGTCCGCGAGCTGGCGAAGGCGATGGCGAAGCTCGAGACCGGCCACGAACTCGCCGCCGCGGCGCGCGCCGCCGAGTCCATGGCCGCCGACGAGCGGTGGGACCGGCCCGGGACCGAGGCCTCTCGCGAGCGCAGCCGCGCGTGGGACGACCTCCGCCAGGACCTGCCCGCGGTCGAGCGCGAGATGCGGGCCCAGCAGTTTCCGAACGAGGCGGCGGATTCCGTTGCGAAGGCCAACAACGGGCAGGATGCGGCCCGCGTGAACGAGGAGATGAACCGCCGCCGCGATCAGAACCGCGGCGAGCAGCCCGTCGCCGGTCAGCTTGCGGCCGTCGGGACCGACCTGGCCGACGCATCGAGGAAGGCCCAGCCGGCGCTTCAGGAGGCCCGCGAGACGCTGGCCGCGATGGCGCCGAGCCTCGCCGAACAGCTCGCCGACGCGCACGAGGACGCCTCGAAGCTCCGCAAGCAGTCCGAGGACCTCGCCGGCGCGAAGGATACGCCGGCCGACGCCGCGCGCGACGAGGTCCGCGGCGAACTGGCCTCGCAGCAGCGTCTCAACGAGGCGGTGGACGACATCCGCCAGGCCCTCCGTGCCGACGCCGCCGCGCAGGACATGGCCGAAGCGCAGGGACGCGAGCGCGCCCGCGATGCGGACGACGGCCTCGCGATGCTCCGCGAGCCGCCGCCGAAGGCCGAGGATCTTCTCCGCGCGGCCGCCGCCGCCCGCGAGGCGCCGCAGCGCGCTTCGGCGCTCGAACAGGCCGCGTCGCAGCAGGGCCGCCTCGAGAAGGCGCTCGACACGCTCGCCCAGCACTACGCGCAGATGGAGCAGGGGAGCCCCGAGGGCCTCCGCGCCCAGCTCCGCGCGCAGGAGGCCGAGGCCGGCCTGCAGACCGCCCTCGACCAGGAGTACGGCGAAGCCGGTCGCATGGCCGAGATGGCGCAGGCCGACGCGCCGCAGACGCTGGCCGGGCTCGAGCAGGAACTGGCCTCGAACGAGGCGATGCAGGCCGCGCTCGACCGGCTCGCGCGGGAGTCGCTCGACCGCGCGGCCGCCGACCTCGATCGCGCGGCGCAGGGCGAGAAGACGCTGGCCGACCGGACGCAGGCGATGAAGGATCAGACCGACAGCCGCGAGGCCGACCTGGCCCGGCGCGCGGCCGACATCGCGAAGCAGGCCCGCGAACTCGCGAAAGGCCGGGTCCAGCCGGCGGCACAGCAGGCGTCCCAGGCGGCCCCCGCCGCCGCGCCGCCGCTGCAGAAGGCGGGCGAGGGGCTCGAGCAGGCGGCGGCGATGGTTCCGCGCAATTTCGAGGCCGGACGCGAGACCCTCGCCAACGCGATGGAGAACGCGGCGCAGCAGCTGCGCGACTCGGCGCAGTCCGCCGCCGATGCATCGGGGCAGGCCGCGAAGGCCGCCGGCGAGGCTCAGCAGGCCGCCGACCAGGCCGGCCAGCAGGCCGCGCAGGCGCAGGCGGCGGGCAACCAGGATGCGGCGTCGAAAGCCCAGGCGGCCCAGGCGCAGGCCCAGGGCCGCGAGAAGGCCGCCCAGGGTGTCGCCGGCGAGGCGTCGTCCGCCAACGCGGGCGCGAAACAGCTCGCCGATGCCGCGGCCGCCGTCGCGGGCGAGCTCCGGCAGATGACCGGGCAGGAACGCGGGGAGCTGCAGCAGTCCGCGCAGCAGCAGGCGCCGCTGACGGGTGCGGCCGACCAGTCCGGCGCCGATATCGCCCGCGCCGGCCGCCACGAGTCGCGGCTCGGTCGCAATCTCGGCGAGGCGCTCGAGCAGGCCGGCGAGCGCACGCAGGCGACCGCCGCCGGCGAGATGACGCAGGCCGGGCAGCAACTCCAGTCGCAGCCGACCGCCGAGGCCGCCGCCCCGTCCGTCCGGCAGGCCAGCGACGCCGTCGGGCAGCGCGCGGAGGAACTGGCCTCGCTGATGACGCAAATGCCGTCGATGCCGTCGGCGGCCCCCGGGGACGCCGCCGCCGAATGGATGGCCCGCGCGCTCGACCAGATGGACGCGCAGCAGGCGGCGGCGCAGCAGGCGGCCCAGGCCGCCCAGGCGGCGCAGCAGGCCGCGCAGGCGGCGATGTCGCAGGCGGCGCAGGCGCAGGCGGCGTCGATGTCGCAGAGCCGCGCGCGCGGCCAGGTGCCCGGCACGCAGCCGAACGAGGGGGCGCCCGCCCACGTCGCGGGCCGTCCCGGGCCGGACGGCGTCACGGCGCAGGCGACCCCCGTCCCCGAGGACTGGGCGAAGCTCCCTCCGCAGATGGCGAAGGATCTGATGGATGCGAAGCGCGAGAACGTCCCCGAGGAGTACCGCGCGATGGTCGAGCTCTACTTCAAGGCCGTCGCGACCGACGCGCAGAAGGCCAACCCGTGAGGAACGTGGAACGGATGAAACTCCAGACTCCAAGGAAGCGGAACGTGGAAAGGGCGGAAGGATGAAGGGCGGAGGCTTCGGCAAACGGAGGGGTTCGCCCTCGCGGCGCTCCCCCCGGCTTCTCTCCCTTCTTTCATCCGCCTTTCGGCTCCCTTGGCGTTCGGGGATGTCCGCTCTTCTCCTCGTTCTCGCTGCAGCCGTCCCCGTTTCCGTTCGCTCCCAGGTGACTCCGCCCGGCGAGGAGCGCGTGGACGAGGCGATCTCGAAGGCCTTGGGCTACCTGCGGACGCAGCAGAAGAACGACGGTTCGATCACCGACAGCGGCAACGCCCACGCGATGACGGCGCTGGCCGTGATGGCCCTTTCGGCCGTCGGAAATCAGGCGACCGACCCGACGCCCGAGGGCGAAACGCTTCGCAAGGCGCTCGACTACCTGCTGGCGAGCGAGCGGCAGCGCGACAACGGCTACTTCGGCAGCGACGGCTCGCGCATGTACGGCCACGGCATCGTGACGCTCACGATGGCCGAGCTGCTCGACATGGGCGTGAGCCCCGAGCAGGACGCCCGCATCCGCCAGCGCCTGCGGAAGGGCGTCGACCTGATCCTGTGGTCGCAGGACCGCAAGGAGCGCAACAACGAGCGCGAGTTCGGCGGCTGGCGCTACGAGCCCGACTCGCGCGACTCCGACCTCTCCGTCACCATCTGGCAGCTCATGGCCCTGCGCGCCTCCAAGAACGCCGGGCTCGACGTGCCGCGCGAGGCGATCGAGAAGGCCGTGCAATACCTGAAGAAGTGCTACAAGGCCGATTCCAAGGGCAAGGACCGGGTCGGCGGGGCGTGCGGCTACCAGCCCGGCAACAACCAGAGCTATGCCGCGGGCGCGGCCGGTCTCCTCGCGCTGCAGGTCTGCGGACTCTACGAGTCCGACGAGGTCCAGGGCTCGGCCGACTGGCTCAAGTCGAAGAAGCTCGAGTGGGACGGCCGCTACTTCCTCTACGGGACCTACTACTACGCGCAGGGCATGTACCAGAAGGGCGGCGAGTACGCGACGCACGCGCGGCGCGAGGTCGAGACGATCCTGCTCGCGAAGCAGAAGGACGACGGCTCATGGCGCGCGCAGCACGGCGAGGAACACAACGCCGGCTGCGTCTACGGCACCTCGATGGCCGTGCTCAGCCTCTGCGTGAAGTACCACTACCTGCCGATCTACCAGCGCTGACGTCAGGTCCCGGCGACGATGAGATCCAGCCGCTTGCTGAACTCCGCCAGCTCGAGGCCGCCGTCCTCGATCGTCAGCCAGCCGCTGTAGCCGATCTCGTCGAGCGTTCGGCGCACGAGCGGCCAGTCGACGCTGCCGTCGCGCGGATGGACGAACTTCCCGCCGTGGCCGTCGGGGTTGAGCTTGAAGTCCTTGATGTGGCACTTCGCGATGTTCGCGCCCAGCGCGCGGAGCCACGTCTCCGGCGGCGCGTACTTCACGTGGTTGCCGATGTCGAAGTAGGACTTCACCCAGCGGCTCTTGAACGAGGCGACGAAGTGCGCGTAGAGAGCGGGCTGCACCCACAGGTTGTTCCAGACGTTCTCCAGCGCGATCACGACGCCCGCCTTCTCGGCCGCCGGGATCAGCCGCTCGACCGCCTTGCGCGAGCGGTCCGTCGCCTGGTTCTGCGCGTCGATGTAGGCCTGGTACTTCGCGTTGTCGCCCTCGGCGACGCGGGTCACGTGGCCCGTCTTCGCGTCGAACTCGATCCGGAAGTCCCACGGCTCGGGGATCGGCGCGACCTTCGTGCGGCAGGGGACCAGCAGCACCGCGTCGGCGCCGTAGGCCTGCGCCGCGCGCAGCGAGACCTCGACCGCCGCGATGTCGGCGTCCACCGCGGCCGCGTCGTCCGCGTTGAAGTTCGCCCAGCCGAAGAGCACCGAGTGGATGCTCAGGCCGAGCTTCTCCGCGATCGCGCGCGCCGCGGCGGCGGCCTCGGGCGTCGCCGCGCGGTCGTTGGACTCGATCCCGTCGAACCCCGCCGCCTTCAACGAGGTCAGCATCTCCTCCGTCGGCTTGCCGATCATCGCCTTCCGGAGCGTCGTCTTGAACTTCGCCGCCCCGGCGTGGCCCGACAGCGACGCGGCCCCGGCGGCGAGGGCGGTGGACACGAGGAAGTCGCGGCGGCTCCATCCTGCGGCGGGCATCGGGCTCATGGCATTCTCCTTCGCGATGCCGTCCACCCTAGCCGTCTCCGCCGCGCCGCTCAAGTCCGCGGATTCGTCCCCGATCGTCGGCGTGGCAGGGGCGCACAGGCATGAACGGCGCATCGAGGATCTCCCGAACGGCGCCGACGGAGCGGCGCCCTCCAGGCCCGTCCTCTCGGATCTCCATGGAGAACAGTCTGGAGGGCCGCGCTCTGTCGCGGCCGCACCTACGCGGACTCCGGACGGTTCGTGCTCACGTACGGCAAGCCAAGCCGATGATTTGGATTCATCCAACCTTTGGAAGCCCGGGCGAGCCGGTTTTCCAGGGGTTGGAAGAACCCCAAGCAACGCCCCGCCGGCCAGCGCGTGGGGGATGTAGGCGCGCCAACTCACGGGGAGGTCCGCGTCGAAGGCGGAGCGGAACGCCGCACGGGAAGGTCGGCGATTACGATCTCGCTGCCCACGACGCCTCGCGCCAGGCCGGCGACGGTGCCGTCCGCGCGCAGAATGCAGCTGTGCCCCCGGCCGGGCCATGTCTCATCCTCTTGGGCTGCGGACCAGTTGGCGGCCACAACGGCGAATCCGTGCGGGATCACCACGCGCCGGGGGAACTGCAGGGTGAACCAACTCCGTTCATTGGGCCCGTACCAGCCCACCGAGTAGAGAACGATGTCGGCGTGCCGCTCCGCGAGCGGGCCGGGAAGCGCATGGAAATCGAAGCAGATCATGAGCCCAAGGCGGCCGAAGGGCGAGTCGACCACCTGGACCGGCCGGTCGCCGGGCGTACACCATGCCGCATCGCCGGGCGTCCATAGCGCCTTCTTCCGGTGGTGCGCGGCGACGGATCCATCGGGTGCGAGAAGGACCTGCGAGTTGAAGTACTTGCCGTCCGAGGATTCGATCAGGCCCACGCAGACGTAGACGCCAAGCTCTCGGGCAAGCTCCGTGAATTGGCGCGATGCCGGTCCGGGAATCGGCTGCGCGATGCGTCCGACGAAGCGGGGCGAGTTCGTGTCGGATGTCCACCCCGTCAGCGTGGTCGCATCCATGTACCCCTGCACGGCACATTCCGGGGTCACGACGATGCGGGCGCCATCCGCCGCAGCCTGCCGGACCATTCGGACGAGGTTCGAGATGTTCGCATCGACCCGGCCCATGGGCGAGCAGCACTGAAGCGCGGCGACGCGAACGGTCGCCTGCGTCGTCGGTTGAGCCGAAAGAGGAAGTCCCGCGAGGACGAAAGCCAGGACGATTCGCACGCGGATCGGGGAGCGGTGAACGGTCCGCGGCCCGTGTCGTCGTCGGACTCCCGGAGGCCCGTGCAGGTTCACAGGTTCCTCTCGAACGCCAGGTCGCAGCGGGTGCTGAGGTGGGGCGGGCGGTAGGGGACGAAGCCGTACCTGCGGTAGAGGGCGATGGCCTCGGTCAGGACGGAGGCGGTCTCGAGGACCATGCGGCGGAAGCCGAGTTCGAGCGCCTTCGCGATGGCGTGCTCGAGGAGCGCACGTCCGTGCCCGCGGCCGCGGCGGGCGGGATCGAGGTACATCTTCCGGAGTTCGCAGGTGGCCGCGTCGATCCGGAGAAGACCGTAGGAGCCGGCGACCGTTCCGTCGGGCTCCTCGAGCACGGCGAAGAAGCCGCCGTTGCGGAAGTAGGCTGCTTCGAGGTCGGCGAGGTCGGCGTCGGTCCCGGCGGGGTCCGGCGCGAGACCGTAGGACTCGAGCACCGGGAAGACGATCCCGACGACGCGCGGGATGTCCGCGTGGGTCGCCGCGCGGATCACGGCAGCCTGCCGGGCCCCCGGCGTGGCGTGGTTCATGGCCGCAGTCTATCGCGCCGGCCCGCCGATCGCACGCCGCCCGCGACCGCTCCGCGGACGGGGCCGGCCATCCCCCCTCGCACGATCGGCGGTGGCCCCGCATCGTAGTCATCACGCTCCGCGTGATGACCATCCGGATTGCCGAGATGTCCTCACGCGGAGCGTGAGGACCACCGGCCGTCACTCTGCGCAAGACCGGCGGTGGCCCCGCATCGTAGTCATCACGCTCCGCGTGATGACCATCCGGATTGCGGAGATGTCCTCACGCGGAGCGTGAGGACCACCGGCCATCCCCCCGCGCACGATCGGCGGTGGCTCCGCATGGTAGTCATCACGCTCCGCGTGATGACCATCCGGATTGCCGAGATGTCCTCACGCGGAGCGTGAGGACTACGTTGGCGCCCGCCCCCGGCCTTCACCCCGCGCAGGGCCGGAGATGCGCCCCTCCGGCTATCCCCCCGCGCACGACCGGCGGTGGCTCCACATCGTAGTCATCACGCTCCGCGTGATGACCATCCGGATTGCGGAGATGTCCTCACGCGGAGCGTGAGGACCACCGGCCATCACCCCTCGCACGATCGGCGGTGGCCCCGCATCGTAGTCATCACGCTCCGCGTGATGACCATCCGGATTGCGGAGATGGCCTCACGTGGAGCGTGAGGACTACGTTGGCGCCCGCCCCCGGCCTTCACCCCGCGCAGGGCCGGAGATGCGCCGGGCCCGGCGGGTGGCGTCGCGCGCCGGTTGACTCCGCCGGATGGATGGGTATGGTAGCCCCTTGCCTTTTCGGCGAGGAGACGGGATTTCAGATGACAGACCCCAGGACCGATTCCAAGGACGCCCCGGCCGCCGCGGGGGCGTCGGACGCGCCGCCCGCCGCCCCGGCGGCGGAGGAACCGGCGGCCGCGGCGACGGACGAATTGCAGGCGGACATCGCGGCGGTCAACGACCGGCTGCTGCGGCTCCAGGCGGACTTCGACAACTTCCGCAAACGAACGGTGCGCGAGCGGACGGAGCAGCACACCCGCGCGCTGGAGGACCTGATGCGCGAGCTGCTTCCGGTGGTGGACCACTTCGAGATGGGGCTGGCGACGGCGGAGAAGCAGGGGATCGACCCGTCGGTCCGCCAGGGGCTCGCGCTCGTGCTCGACCAGCTCCGCGGGGCGCTGGGGCGCTTCGGCCTGGCCGCCATCGAGACGTCGGGCAGGCCCTTCGATCCGCACGTCCACGAGTCCGTCGCGCTGGTCCCGTCGGCGGAGACGCCGCGCGACACCGTGGTCGAGGAGACCCGGCGCGGCTACACGCTGGGCGGACGGTTGCTGCGCGCATCGCAGGTCGTGGTGTCGTCCGGTCCGGCCGCCGATGCCGCGGCGGAGGCGCCCCATGCCTGAGGCCAAGCAGGACTTCTACGAGGTGCTCGGCGTCGCGCGCGATGCATCGGCCGACGACATCAAGAAGGCCTACCGCAAGCTCGCGCTGCAGTACCACCCCGATCGCAACCCGGGGAACAAGGCCGCCGAGGAGCAGGGGAAGCGCATCACCGAGGCCTACGAGGTCCTCAGCGACGCGCAGAAGCGGCAGACCTACGACCAGTTCGGCCACGCGGCGTTCGGCCAGGGCGGGGGCGGCGGGGGGCATCCGGGCGCGGGCTTCGGCGGGATCGACCTCGAGGAGGCCCTCCGGACCTTCATGGGCGCCTTCGGCGGGGGCGGCAGCATCTTCGACAACTTCTTCGGCGGCGGGGGCGACGAAGGCGGCCGCGAGTCGCACCGCGGGTCCGACCTCCGGTTCGACCTCGAGATCGACTTCGAGGAGGCCGTGCTCGGATCCGAGCGGGAGGTGCAGATCCCGGTGCTCGAGGCCTGCCCGACGTGCTCCGGATCGGGCGCGGAAGCCGGCAGCAAGCGCGAGAAATGCAAGCAGTGCGGCGGCCGGGGGATGGTGATCAGCTCCCGCGGTTTCTTCCAGGTCCGCCAGACCTGCCCCGTCTGCCAGGGCACGGGCGAGGTGATCGCCAAGCCGTGCCGCGCGTGCCACGGGGAGGGGCGCACGAAGGTCCGCCGCTCGCTGCAGCTCAAGATCCCGGCCGGCGTCGAGACCGGCTCCCGCCTGCGTCTCGCGGGCAAGGGCGAGGCGGGGATGCGGGGCGGGGCGGCGGGCGACCTCTACGTGGTGTTGCACGTCCGTCAGCACGAGGTCTTCGAGCGGCACGACGAGGACATCTACTGCGAGGTGCCGATCCCGTTCGAGATCGCCGCGCTGGGTGGCGAGATCGACGTGCCGACCATCCACGGGTCCGCCAAGCTGAAGATCCCGCCGGGCACGGAGAGCGGGCGCGTGTTCCGCCTCCGCGGGCAGGGTGTCACCAACCCGCGCAGCGGCATCGAGGGCGATCACCACGCCCGCATCCGCATCGACGTGCCGCAGAAGCTGGGCGGCCGTCAGCGTCGGGCGCTGGAGGAGCTGGCGGCCACGCTGGACGAGTCCAACTATCCCGACCGCGCCGAGTTCCTGCGCCGCGTGAAGAAGTTCCATGAGCGCCGGTCCGCCATGCTCCGCTGACGGCGCGCGTCCCGCGCCCGCGCACACCCCGCCGCGCTGCCATGCGGCGCGGCTGCCCCCGGCCGGCGGCGTCCTCGACCTGGACGGCGACGAGGCCGCCCACCTCTCCCGCGTGCTCCGCCTGCGGGAGGGCGATGCGGTCGAGGTCTTCGACGGCGCCGGGGCGTGCGCGCCCGCGCGGATCGAATCGGCCGGCCGCCACGGCGTCCGCCTGCGCGTCGGGGAGACGCGGATGTCCCCGGCATCCGCCTTCGAGGGGATCCTGGTGCAGGCGCTGCCGAAGGGCGAGAAGAAGGACTTCATCGTCCAGAAAGCCGTCGAACTCGGGCTCGCCCGGCTGGTCTTCGTCGAGTCCGAGCGGTCCGTCGCGCGCCTGGACGCGGAGGGTGCGGCGCGCCGGGCGGAGCGCTGGGCCCGCATCGCGATCGGGGCCGCCAAGCAGTGCCGGCGCGACCGGCTGCCGGTCCTCGGGGCCGCGCCGGACGTGCCCGCCGCCGTGGCCTCGCTGCCGGGCGGCGTCCGCATCCTGTGCGAGGTGCTTCCCGGGGCGCGTCCGTTGCGCGGGATCCTGCGCGAGGCGGCCGCGGCCGGGGTCCGCTCGGTGACGATCTTCGTGGGCCCGGAGGGCGGCTTCGCCGCGGGCGAGGTGGCCTGCATCCTGGGGGCCGGGGCGGCCGTCGCATCGCTCGGGCCGAACGTGCTGCGGGCCGAGACGGCCGCGCTTTTCGCGATGTCGGCCCTGGCCTACGAATTCGCCGGCTGACGGCGGTCTACCGGATGCGCGCCGCCATGCGGATGCCGATCCCGAGGTAGAGAAGGATCGGCCCCCAGCCGGCGACCCAGGGGGCCGCGTAGCCCTTCTTGCCGGCCCAGAGCCCGACGCTGACGAGGACCCACGACGAGAAGAACATCAGCACGCAGAGCAGCACGCCGCGCAGCGCGCCCTTGCGGCCGGTCATGTTGCCGAACGGGATGCCGAAGAGGACGGCGATGAGGCAGCCCCACGGCAGCGCGAGGCGGCTGTGGAAGTCGACCAGGAAGCGGCGGACGGCATCGCGCGACATCTGCGGGTGGGTGCGGATGAACTTGATCAGTTCGGCGGCGGAGAGGAACTCGGGCTCCTTGACCTCGTTGGCGAAGTCGTCCGGCACCTCGGAGAACTCCTCCATCTGGCGCATCGGCTCCGCGCGGGGCGCGCCGCGGGGGCTGCCGTACTCGTCGTAGAGCTGGCGCCGGGCATCCTCGAACCACCAGCGGCCGCCGGCGAACCGGGCGCGCGGGGCGAGGATCTTGTAGGCGTCGAGCCCGCGCGCGTTGTGCTGGATGACCTCCACGTTTTGCATCTCGTGCGTGAGGGTGTTGTAGCGGTGGATCATCCACGTCCGCCGCGCCGCGCGGTTGTGGTAGGCGAGGGGGCCGTAGACGTAGACGCCCATCTTGTCCTCGCGGAGCTGGGCGCGGACGAACTGCCGCGTCCAGTAGGCGGCGTAGGAGCCGACGGTCTCGTTCACCGCCGTCACCAGCAGCGCGGCGGCGAGCCCGACGAGCGCGAGCGGGGTCATCAGGCGGCCCATGCTGACCCCGCAGGCGCGCATCGCGGTCAGCTCGTTGTTCTTCGTGAGCCCCGAGAGGCTCCAGAGCACCGCGAGCAGCAGCGAGACGGGCATGATGTAGGTCAGCGACGCCGGCACCATCATCACGTAGAACCGGAGCACGCTGAGGAAGGGCGTCCTGCCCTGGATGAAGTCCGTCAGGTTGTTGAAGAGGTCGAAGATCACGTAGACCATCGTGAACGCGGCGAAGCAGTAGGCCAGCGGGACCAGGAACTGCCGCAAGAGGTGTCGGTCGATGATCTTCACCCGGCGAGGATAAACGGGGGTCCGGCGGCTGACAAGCGGGGTTGCGGAAACGAAACGCCCGGCCGTGCGCGGGGATCCGTGCGCGGCCGGGCGTGTCCCGGGCCGGATCAGAACTCGTACATCAGCTGCCAGCGCGCGAAGTAGCTCATGTTGGAGACCCGGTAGTAGTCCTCGGGGTCGAGGATCTCGAGCCAGAGGTGGCCGGACAACTTGTCGCGCTTGCACAGGAGGCCCTTGAAGAGGGTGAACTCGCCCTTGGCGACGTAGAGCCAGCCGCGATCGTTGCCCGGGCCGGGCCCGTCGTTCTCGGGGGCCATCATGTAGCCGGCCATGGCGGTTCCCTTGAACCACCGGCACGGGGTGAAGGAGACCTCGGCGTAGGGCATGCTGACGTTGGACCAGCGGGCGGCGCCGTCGGCGTCCCAGGCGTAGATGTAGAGTTCGCTGTACTGCGGCCAGCGAGCCCACAGGGGGTTCCAGCCCTCGATGTCCGACGTGCCGGGATCATCGCCGGAGATGTAGTACCAGCCGACCTTGGCGCGGGGTTCCCACACGGGCGACAGGCGCGCCTGGACGAAGGCATCGACCATGGCGCCGGTGACGTCCGCATCGCCCTGCTCGCCGACCTGGTAGGCGGCCTCGAGGTTGCCGTCGACCGCGTCGGAGAACTTCGGCATCAGCCGGAAGCCCGCGGTGTGGAGGTTGAGCGTGTCGTGATGGACCCGGTTGGTGGCCGGGCCGGAGTCCCAGTCGCTCTCCTGCTTGTAGAGGTAGTAGGCCTCGAAGGGCATCTTCGCGAGGGACTTGTTCTTGAGGTACACGCCGCCGCCGCTCTCGGTGATGTCGTCGTAGGCCGAGGTCTGGCCGGTCAGGTCGCGGTTGACGCGGTTGATCGCCAGCTCGTTCTCGGGCTCGGTGTAGATGCCGAGCAGGTCGATCGTCGTCTCCGGGACGAGGGTCTTGAGCGTGACCTTCGCGGCGTCGATGTAGATCGTGCGCGAGCCGTCCTTCGGGGTGCCCTCGAGGATGACACGGCCGTTGCCGTACATGAGGTCCTGGCGGCCGATGCGCACGTCGACGGCGCCGTCCAGGAGGCCGCTGGCGTCGAGGTAGAGGTTGTCGACCACCCACTCGTCCGGGTAGTCCTGCCCGTCGTTCCGCGGCTGTTCGTAGTGGCGGAACTCCTGCGTCAGCCGGGTGCGCAGGGTGAGGATCTCGGGTGCGGCGATCTGTCCCCAGACCCGCGGACGGATCCGGAAGTAGTTGTTCTCGCCGCCGCGGGTGTAGCCCGGCGGATCGCGGTTGATCGGAATGAGGAAGGTCTCCTGCCGCAGGCGCAGGTCGCCGCCCGCGTCGAACGACCATCCTCCGGGGGCGGCCAGGGCCGCGCCGGCGGCCGGCGCGGGCGCGGCCGGTGCGGCCGCGGGGGCGGGGGTCGGAGAGGCGGCGGGCTTGGCCTCGGCGGCCCGGACGGCCGGGACGAATGCGAGCGCAACGAGGGTTGCGACGGACAGCACGGTGCGGATCTTCATGCGGTCTCCTTTGTCTCCTGCCTTGGGTTCCGGCGACTCACGCCGTCCGGCCGAGCCGGCAGCGTTTCAGGTGTTCTTCGCTGAACTTCCGTGTGAAGAGGGACACCGCGATCGTCACGGCGATCGCGAGGGGCAGGCCGACGAAGAGCGGGTCGACGAAGGCCCAGATGATCTTGCCGGCGCGGAGGAAGACCTCCTTGCCCTCGACCATCGCGATGCCCAGCGACCGCACGCCGAAGAGCTTGTTGCACAGCAGCAGCGCGGTCGATTCCTTCTCGTGGACGAACACGAGCCAGAAGAGGCTCGATCCCGCGCCCGCGAGGAACCCGGCGATCGCGCCGGCCTTCGTGATCGCCCGCGACCAGAGGGCGCCGGCGTACATCGGCAGGAAGGCGCACGCGCACAGGCCGAAGAAGATCGCCGTGCCGCGCGCGACGATCTCCGTGCCGGTCTTGCCGAACGCCTTCTCGAGCCCGTAGCTGAGATAGGCGCTGACCAGGATGCCGACGAGCACGCCGATGCGCGTCACCAGCATGCCGCCGCCCTTGCTGTTCCGGAGCCGCGGCGACTGTTCGGCGAGGTCGCGGCCGAGCGAGGTGCCCATCACGTGGAACTGGCTGCTGAGCGTGCTCATCGCGGCGGAGAGGAGCGTCAGCATGAACAGCACGCTGAACCAGCTCGGCATCGCCTGCTGGAGGTACATCGGGATGATCGCCTCGACGTCGCCCTTGGCCGCCGCGATGGAGACCTGTCCGGCGGTGCGGTGGAAGTGGACGTTGGTCAGGGCGCCGACGACGAACGCCACGCCGGTCATCATCAGGATGAACACGCCGCCGACGGGCACGCCGCGGTTGAGCTCCTTCTGCGACTTCACCGTCATGTAGCGGACCGCGAGCTGCGGCTGGGCCAGCACGCCGATGCCGACGCCCATCACGATCGTGCTCACCAGCGTCCACCACAGCGGCGACCCGAGCTTCGGCATGGCGGTCCATCCGGCGTGCCCGCCCTTCGCCAGCTTCTCCGGGACCTGGGAGGCGAGGTCCGTCAGCGCCTGGTGCGCCGCCGTGACGCCGCCGAGCTTCGAGTAGGTCAGGACGATCAGCGCGATCATGCCGAACAGCATGATCGTGCCCTGGAGGGCGTCGGTGTACATGACGCCCTTGATCCCGCCCATGATCACGTAGACGGCGATGATCGCCGTGAAGACGAACAGCGCGACGTCGTAGGGCACGCCGAGTTGCTGGGTGAGGTACTTCGCCGCGCCGATCAGCACCGCGGACGCGTAAAGGGGCATGAAGACGAAGATCAGCGTCGCCGCGGCGCCCTGCAGGAAGCGCGACTGGAAGCGGCGGCCGATCAGCTCCGGGAACGTGTGCGCGTCGAGCCGGAGCCCCAGCGCCCGCGTGCGCCCGCCGAACACGACGAAGGCGACGAAGATGCCGACGAAGATGTTCAGCACCGTGAGCCACAGCAGGCCCATGCCGAACACGCCCGCCGCGCCGCCGAAGCCGACGATGGCCGAGGTGCTGATGAACGTCGACCCGTAGGACATCGCCATGATGTACGGGTGCGTCTTGCGGCCGGCGATCAGGTAGTCGGCGGCCGTCTGCGTCGCCCGGTAGCCGCGGTAGCCGAGGTAGCCGACCGCGAAGAAATACACGATGACAAAGGTGATCATCCAGATCGACATGGTGCGCCTCCCGGAATCAGAGTTCCCGCTCGACCTTGTCCTCTTCCACGGCCCACTGCCGGACTTCCTCCTCCGGCTCCTCGCCCCCGGGCTCGCGGTTCCAGAAGTACGCGCCCCAGCCCACGCAGAGCAGGGCGCTCAGAATGCAAAGGAGATACGCAACGAAGACCCACGGATCGGCCAGCCCCATCATGCCCCAGCCCTCCTCCCGGACGATTGGCGGCGCTCTCCCCCGTTCCCCCACGAGAGCGCAAAGGCACCGCCGATGCACGTGAATACGGCGGATGGCGGGGGAAGTCAATCTTCAACATCCAACTTCCAACGCCCAACACCGAACACCGAACATCGAACACCGAACATCGAGCATCGAACACTCAGCATCGAACATCGAAGCCCCAAAGATAAGGGACCAGCGTTGGATGTTGAAGAGCGCCTGTCACGGGCGCGGGCCCGCGCCGCTTCCACCCTCTGCCCGGCGCGCGCCCGGGGTCCGGGTCAACTTCGACGGTCCAGATCGCGGCCGAACTTCACCGCCTCGTAGACGACGTAGACGAGGCCCGCGAGGATCCCCGCAAGCAGCCCCGCGCGCGGGTGGTCCAGCCGGCGGCCCGCCCATGCCCCGAGTCCCGCGCACAGGCCGAAGCCGATCAGCATCTGCATCACGCGCGTCCACGCGTCGCCCGCCGCGCGCAGGGGGGATCCAGGTTCCATGGGCGCAGTGTAGCGGGAAGAGGCGGGGGAGGGGAGCCGGGATACGGGAGACGGAAGTCGGGGGCAGGGAGTCAGGCGTCGGGGGCGGGTGGAGGCGGGGCTGGCCGGGCGCCGCGGAAGAGGGTACAACCGCCGCGGAGACCCGACATGAACGCACCCGCCATCGACCGCAGGACCTTTCTCCGCACCTCCGCCGTCGCGGGCGTCGCGCTCGCCTCCGCCGCGCGCGCCGCGGCCCCGTCCGGGGGCCGTCCGATCCGCCTCGGAGCGCCGGCGTTCGCGAAGACCGAGGATCCCGCGGAACTGGCCCGCTGGCACCGCGCCGCGGGCTACCGCGCGGCGTACTGTCCGAAGATCGCGCTCTCCGACACGGACCGCATCCGCGCCGTCGAGACGGCCTTCGCCCGGGAGGACGTGGTCCTCGCCGAGGTCGGCCGCTGGTGCAACCTGCTCGATCCGGACGACGCGAAGCGCAAGGCGAACCTCGCCACCGTCACGGAGGGGCTTGCGCTGGCCGATGCGGTCGGGGCGCGCTGCTGCGTCGACATCGCGGGGTCCTTCAACCCCGACGTCTGGTACGGCCCGCACCCGGACAACTTCACGCCGCGGTTCTTCGATGCCGCGGTGGAGAACGCCCGGGCGATCGTCGATGCCGTGAAGCCGCGCCGCGCGAAGTTCGCCTACGAGATGATGGGATGGACGATGCCCGAGTCGCCGGACCGCTATCTCGAGATGATCCGGGCCGTCGACCGTCCCGCGTTCGCCGTGCACCTCGACCCGTGCAATCTCGTCAATTCGCCGGAGAAGTTCTACCGGAACACGGACCTGCTCAACGAGTGCTTCGACAAGCTCTCGCCGTGGATCGTCAGCTGCCACGCGAAGGATCTCGCGTGGGAAGTCGAGATGAACGTGCACTTCCGCGAGGTGCGGCCCGGCACCGGCTCGCTCGACTACCGGACGTACCTGCGCCGCCTGGCGGCCCTTCCGGAGCCCCCGCCGCTGATGATCGAGCATCTGAAGGGTGCCGAGGAGTACGCCGCGGCGGCGCGTCATATCGTCGAAACCGGGCGCGCCCTCGGCCTCCGGTTCGAGCCCGAGGGGGTCCCGGGGACGTCGGACGTCCAATCACCGCGCTCGCCGGCCTCCGTCATCTGACCGCCGCCCCGCCGGCCGGACGGCCATGGATGGCTGGAGGGCGCCGCTCCGTCGGCGCCGTGCGGGAGGCCACCGGGGCGGGCTTTTTCCGTATTCCGCGGTGTCCATTCGGGGATTCGAAACCCGGGCTGCCGGATTGCATTGACAGACGGATTAGTGGTATTTTTCGCCCCGGTCCGGCAAGGAGTTCGGGTTTGCGGCCGGGAACGAACGCGGAAAGGGATGGATCATGCCAAACGTAATGAAGGTGCTGAAGGACGAGATCACCCGCCTGGCGAAGAAGCAGGCTCGTGCCGTCGGCGGTCCCCTGCGGAAGGATTCCGCAGGTTTCCGCCGCGCGATCGCCGCCCTGCGACGCGACGTGGCCGCGCTACAGCGCGACCTGAAGGCCTACACGATCGAGTTCAAGAAGAAGGCCGTCATCGAGCCCGCGCCGGTGGAGGAGGGGACCCGGATGTGGGTCTTCGGCTCGGGAATCCGGGCGCTCCGCAAGAAGCTCGGCCTCTCGCAGGAGTACTTCGCGAAGCTGATCGACGTCTCGATTCAGTCCGTCGCGCTGTGGGAACGCAAGCCGGGACGGCTCGACCTGCGGAAGACGACGCTGGCCAAGATCGCCGCGGTCCGTTCGATCGGCGCGCGCGAGGCGAAGCGAAGGCTGTCCGACCTGGGTCTGCAGCCGAAGACGCGCGGCCGCAAGCCGGTGTTCGCTCCGGTGGCTGCGCCGAAGCGGAAGGCCGCTCCGAAGCGGAAGGCCGCGCCGAAGCGCAAGGCCGCGCCGAAGCGCAAGGCCTCGAAGAAGGCCTGATCTCCTTCGCCGGGACGGAGGATGCGCGTCCCGGCCGTGAACCGGCGGGCCGCGAGCCGTTGCAGGGTTCCGGTGTCTCGCGACGCGGATGCCGACGATGAATCCGTTCGCCCTTTTTTCGAGCGCCTTCGTCGTCGGCCTGTCCGGCGCGATGGCGCCGGGGCCCGTCCTGACGGCGACGATTGCCGAATCGCTGCGCCGCGGCTTCGTCGCGGGGCCGCTGATCGTCCTCGGGCATGCCATCCTGGAGCTGGCCCTGCTGGCCCTGGTCGTCGGAGGGCTCGGTGCGTTCCTTCAACGTCCCGTGGTGGCCGCCGCGCTGGGGCTGGTCGGCGGGTCGGTCCTCGTGTGGATGGGCGTGCAGACGGTGCGGACGGCGCGCGCCGCGGTCGAGCAGGGCATGGCGGCCCAGGGCGCGGCGGCCCCGGCGGCGGCCGGTCTTCATCCCGTGGCCGCGGGCGTACTCCTGAGCCTGTCCAATCCCTACTGGATCCTCTGGTGGGCGACGATCGGCCTGACGTTTGCCGGCCAGGCGATGGTCCACGGACTGCCGGGGCTTGCCTCGTTCTACGCGGGGCACATCAGCTCCGACCTGGCATGGTACAGCGCGGTCTCCGCGGCGGTGGCGGGCGGGAGGCGCATCGTGCCGCCGTCGGCGTGGCGGATCCTGATCGTTGCCTGCGGCGTCGCGCTCTGCGCGATCGGGCTTCGCTTCCTGGTCGGCGGCGCCGGGCGCCTCGCGGGCGGGTGAGGCGGCGGTCCCGCGCCTTCGGCGGCCGGCTACGGGCCGCCGGTGCCGACGCGGAACATGCGCTCCTGCCCCTTGAACTCGAGCACGACGCCGTCCTCGACGACGCGCATCACGCGAAGCCCCTCGGCCGTGGTCTGGCCGACGTCGACCAGCGCCTTGTTGATGATGACGCTGCCGGCCCCGGCGCGGCCGGCGATGATCCCCTTGACCGTGAAGGCAGGCCAGCGGACGGCCGCCGGCGGCTTGGCGGACGTCTCCGGGGGTGCGTTCGTGGCCGGCGTTGCCGTGTCCGGGGAGGGGGTCGCCTCGCCCGCGGGCGGCGCGGCCTTTCCGGGCGGGTCCATCGGCGCCTTGTTGCCCGCGGAGTCCGGGACGGAGGATGTGGATGATGCGGCCGCCGCGGACGGTGCCGAGGTGCTCCCGCCAGCCGCGCCCGCCTCCGGCGATGCAGGGGCGGCCGGCGCCGGCTCGCCCGAAGCGTCCGGCGCGGCGGGCTTGGACTCGGACCGTCCGAACAGCCCCGATCGATGGATGGCGAAACCGCCGGCGCCGAGCAGGACCACGACCAGCACGACGATCATCGCCGGAGAGACCCGCTTCCGGGCGGGCCCGGGCGTCAGCGGCGGCGGGGGCAACGACCCGGGAGGGGGCGGAGGGCCGGCCGGCGCGGGGGGCGGCGGCGGGGCGGTCGGCGCGCCGGCGGCGGGCGTTTCCTTGCGGCGAAGTGCGTCCTGGATGATGCTCACAATACACGCTCCAATTCGGTCGCCGCGCGCAGGGCATCCTCGCCCGCGACGACGCGTTGTCCCCGCACGAAGGCCGCCAGCATGGCCCGGTCGGAGATCTTGTTGATCAGTCTCGGGATGCCGCCCGACCTCTGGTGAACGTGCCGGCTGGCGTCGTCGTCGAACCGCACATCCGCGGCGGCGCCGGCGACGGCGAGGCGGTGCGAGATGTACCGGGCCGTGTCCGGCACGTCGAGAGGCAGCAGTTCGGCGCGGACCATCATGCGCTGGCGGAGCTGGCGGAGGCCGGGCTCGGCCAGGCGGCGGTCCAGCTCGGGTTGTCCGGCCAGCACGATCTGCATGAGCTTGTGCTGGTCGGTCTCCAGGTTGGACAGCAGGCGGACATGCTCCATGAGCGTCGCCGAGAGCGTCTGCGCCTCGTCGATGATCACCGCCACGTTGATGCCCTGCGATGCGCGGTCGAGGAGGAACGTGTTCAACTGCTCGATCAGGGCGAGGCGCTGGCTCTTGCAGGGCGTGCAGCCGAGGTCCGTCAGGATCGCCTTGAGAAGGTCCGTCGCCGAGATCGTCGGATTCAGGATCAGGGCCGTCTGGGTCTGCCCGGCGATCTTCCGGAGCACGGCGCGGCAGAGCGTGGTCTTCCCGCAGCCGACCTCGCCGACGAGCTGGATGAATCCCTTCCGCTCGAGGACGCCGTACACCACGCTTTCCATCGCGTCCCGGTGGTTGTCCGCGAGGAACAGGAACCGCGGATCGGGCGTGATGTTGAACGGCATCTCGCGCAGGCCGAAGAACTCCTGGTACATCTCGGTGGCTTCCCGCCCGTCGCGCGCGAGGCCGCCGTCGCGGAACCGGGTCCGGGCCCGGTCCCCGCGGCGGCGTCACACGACCATGACGTCCTTTTCCTTCGCGGCGAGCATGTCGTCGATCTTCTTGATGTGGACGTCGGTGTACTTCTGGATCTCGTCCATCGAGGCGTTCTTCTCGTCGTCCGTCGCCTTGCCGCCCTTGTTCAGGACCTTGATCGCCTCGTTGGCGTCGCGCCGGACGTTGCGGATGGCGACCCGGGACTCCTCGGCCAGCTTCTTGGCGACCTTGACGAGTTCCCTGCGCCGTTCCTCGCTGAGTTCGGGGATCGGGACCCGGATGATGCGCCCGTCGCTCATCGGGGTAATGCCGATGTTGGCGGCGAGGATCGCCTTCTCGATCGCGCCGAGGGAGGTCGGATCGTAGGGGTTGATGACGATCAGGCGGGCCTCGGGCGTCGAGATGTTGGCGATCTCGCGAAGGCGGGTGGCCGTGCCGTAGTACTCCACCTGCACGTTCTCCACGAGACTGGGCGAGGCCTTGCCGGTGCGGAGGCCGCCCAGTTCCTTGTGCAGGAACTCCACCGCCTTCGTCATCTTGTCGTCGCTCTCGAGCAGGACGTCGTCGATCGATTCCATGGCTTCCTCTCCTCCGCCCCCGGGGCGGTCAGTCCGTGACCAGCGTCCCGGCCGGCTTGCCGGTCAGCACCCGCAGGATCTCGTCCTTGCGGAAAAAGTCGAACACGACGATCGGAATGCGGTTCTCCGAGCAGAGCGAGAAGGCAGCGGCGTCCATGATCTTGAGGCGCTTCTCCAGCGCCTCGCGGTAGGTGAGCGTCCGGTAGCGCTTCGCCTTCGGGTCCTTCTTCGGGTCGGCGGTGTAGATGCCGTCGACCTTGGTGGCCTTGAGCAGGGCGTCGGCCTCGATCTCGCTGGCCCGCAGCGCGGCGGCGGTGTCGGTGGTGAAGAACGGGTTTCCGGTGCCGGCGCCGAAGATGACGATCCGCCCCTTCTCGAGGTGGCGGACCGCGCGCCGCCGGATGAAGGGCTCCGCGACGGCCGGCATCGCGATCGCCGACATCACGCGCGTGAAGAGGCCCTCGCGCTCCAGCGCCGACTGGAGGGCCAGGCTGTTGATGACGGTGGCGAGCATGCCCATGGAATCGCCGGTGGTCCGGTCGATGCCGCAGCCCTCTCCGGGAAGCCCGCGGAAGATGTTGCCGCCGCCGACGACGATGGCAATCTCGACGCCCATCGCGCGCACGGCCTTGAGCTGCCGGGCCATGGACGTGAAGGTGCCGAAGTCCAGGCTGCTTCCGTCCCGACGGTTCTGGAAGGCCTCGCCGCTCAGCTTGAGCAGGATCCTGCGGTACTTCAGGGCGGATCGTCTGCGGGCCTGGGTCATGCGCACCCTCTTCCGTGTATCGGATGTTCGGGAGCAACTGTATCCCGACGCCGCCCTGCTGTAAACCGTCCGTTCGCCGTCCGTCCGTCGATGGATCCCGGTGGCCGTGCGGACTGCCGGAGGCGCCCGCGGGATCGGGTCCTGGACCGGCGATCCGCCCCGCCGGCGGGCGACGCGAGGTTTGGGGTTGCCTCGTGTTACGATATAGGCAATAGTGCTACCGGCATGCCGGCCGGGGGGTGGCCGGGGCGTGAACCATGGGAAGGAGAGGGTGGCATGATCAGGCAGGCTTGGCGGACGGCGGCGGTGGCGATGGCGATGGCGATGCTGGCGGGGCGGGCGGGCGCCCACCACGCGATGGAATTCATCGAGATGGAGAGCTACTCGACGGCGATGCAGGGCGAGAAGGTCTTCCACCTCCACTACGACTACATGATCGACGACTCCGACAACCCGCGGCTCGATCACTGGGAGTTCACGCCGGGCCTCTCCTACGGCATCACCTCCGAACTGATGGCCGACATCCACACCCACTTCGCGCAGTTCGGGGCGGACCACGTTGTCGAAGAGCGCCGCGCCGAGTTCGAGCCGGACGGTCCCTCGCCGTTCATGGAGGCCGTCGCGCTGGGCCTCCAGTACCGGCTGCCGGAATCGTGGCCGGTCAACGTGGCGCTGTCCGGCACGTGGGAGATCCCGTTCGGCCGCTCGGAGGAGCTGCTCGGCAGCGAGGATGACGTGCTCATCGGGACCCTGATCCTCAGCCGCGAATTCGGCACGCACGGCTGCGTGGTCGCGAACCTCACCTACGAGGTCGAGGGCAGCGAGGACGAATGGGGCTGGGCGGTCGGCGCCAAGCACCCGATTTCGGCCGACGCCCACGGCATCGCGGCCGGCGTCGAGGTCTTCGGGGATTTCGACGGCACGCGGTGGAGCGTCCTGCCGGGCGTCTACGCGCCCATCGCGGAGGGCGCCATCCTGAAGACCGGCATCGAGATCGGCCAGGAGCAGGACGAGGCGGAGGCATGGGCCGATACCCTGCGCGCCAACGTGACGCTGATGTACCGGTTCTGACCCGGAGGACGGCACGATGAGACTGGACGTTCTGGCGGCCGCGGCGGCGATCCTGTCGTCCCCGGCCGTGGCCCACGAGTACTGGATCGTCGCCGAGCCCGCGTACCCCGCGGCCGGGGCGGAGATCCGCCTGACGCTGGGCAGCGGGCATGCGTTTCCGAAGAGCGAGATTCTCCTGGGGGAGAAAAAGCTGGCCGGGACCTCGCTGTCCGGACCGGCCGGCGCGGCCCTCGCGTACGTTCCGAAGCGCGGCGACGCGGCCTGGAGCGCCGTCGCGACCCCGGCGGCGGGCGCGTGGCGCGCCGAGTACGCGCTGCAGAAACCGCTGCAGGATGCACCGGTGCACCGCAGCCGCTGCCTGGTCGTCTCGGGCGGGAAGGACGATCCCGCGGCGTACGCGGACGGCAAGGGGATCGAGATCGTCCCGCGCCGCGCCGTCTCCGGGCTCCGACCCGGCGACGTGGTTCCGCTGGACCTGCGTCTCGACGGGGCGCCGGCCGCCGGCCGGATCACCGTGGTGGCGGAGAAGGGCGGGGCGACGTTCCTCTCCGCAGGGAAGGACCGCCCCGCGGAATGGAAGGCCGGCGCGCCGGGGTGGTACCTTTTCGGCGTGTCGCACCAGGGCCGGACGTTCTCGCTGTCGTTCCGCGTGCCCGACGCGGGGGCCGCCCCGTGATCGCCGGCCGGCCCGCTCTGCTCGCTGCGGCGGCGTGGCTCGCGATGGCGCCGGTCGCGGCCCCGGCGCACGGCCTCCACACCGCCCCGCTGTCCGGCGGCGAAGGGGTGAGGGTCGCGTACGACGACGACGAACCGGCTTCGTTCGCCGACGTCCAGGTCTTCGCCCCCGGAGGCGCCCAGCCGGTCCTGACCGGCGTCACCGACCGCAACGGCTGTTTCCTCTTCCGGCCGGACACGGCGGGCGTGTGGAAGGTGTCGATCGACGACGGCATGGGCCATGGCGCCCCGCACTTCGTCACGTCCGGCCCCGCGGCATCCGCGACCGCCGCCGCGCCGCCTCCGCGCAGGTCGAAGGCGCAGGGCGTCGTGACGGGGCTCTCGCTGATCTTCGGTGTCTTCGGCTGGGCCGCCTTTCTGCGGCAGCGGACGAAGCGGGGCTAGGGATGCACGTTTCGGAGGGCATCCTCACGGGCCCCGTGCTTGCGGGCGGCGCCGTGCTGGCCGCCGCGGGCGTCGCGATCGGACTGCGCCGGATGTCCGTCGAGGCAACGCCCCGGACCGCGATGCTGGCCGCCGTCTTCTTCGTCGCCTCGCTGATCCACGTGCCGCTCGGTCCGTCGAACGTCCACCTGATCCTGAACGGGCTGGCGGGGCTTCTCCTCGGGTGGAGCGTATTCCCGGCGCTGGCGGTCGCCCTGCTTCTCCAGGCGATGCTCTTCCAGTTCGGCGGGCTCACGGTGCTCGGGGTCAACACGCTCCTCATGGCCCTGCCGGGGCTCCTCGTGTACCTGGCCCTCGGCCGCGCGGTCCGGGGTGCCCGGACGTCCGCCGCGGTCTTCGCGGCCGGATGCGCCGCCGGGGCGCTGTCGGTCGCGCTGGCCGGGGTGTTGCTGACGCTCGCGCTCGCCCTGGGCGGCCGCGGCTTCCTCGGCGTTGCCGGGGCGCTCCTCGCCGCCCATGTGCCGGTCATGGTCGCCGACGGGCTGGTCACGGGATTCTGCGTCCTTCTCCTCCACAAGGTCCGGCCCTCGGCGCTGGATCCCGCCGGCGCGGAGGCCCCGCCGTGAGCTGTCTCGGCTTCCTGGGCGGCGGATCGCGCGTGCACCGGCTCGACCCGCGCGTGCGCGTCGCGTCGGCCGCTCTAATGTCGGTCCCCATCGCCTTGTCCACCGGACTCGCCGTCCCGGCGATGGCGCTCCTCGCGGGCCTCGCGCTGGCCTCCGCCGCCCGCCTGCCGGAGGCCGCGCTGCTCCGGCGGCTCGGCCGCCTGAACCTCTTCGTCCTGTTCCTCTGGCTCGTCCTTCCGTGGAGCCCGCCCGGCCCCGGCGCCGGACCGGCGCCGGTGGAGGAGGGGATCCTCCTGGCGCTCGCGATCACGCTCAAGGCCAACGCCATCGTCCTCGTCTTCACCGCGCTGGTCGCGACGGTCGCACCCGCGGACCTCGGCCACGCGCTCCGGTCGCTCGGCCTGCCGGACAAACTCGTCCATGTCTTCCTCTTCGCGATCCGCTACACCGATGTGATCCACGGCGAGTACGAGCGGCTGCGGTGTGCGATGAAGGCCCGCGCCTTCCTGGCGAAGTTCAACCTTCACACGCTGCGGACGTTCGGGTATCTCGTGGGCCTGCTGCTGGTCCGGAGCCTGGACCGCGCCGAACGCGTCCTCGCGGCGATGAAGTGCCGCGGGTTCGACGGACGGTTCCGGACGCTCCATGCGTTCGCGATGCGCCCGGCGGACCGGGTGTTCCTCGGCGCGGTGCTCGTTGCGACCGGCGGCTGGATGTGGATGGCTCTCGCGTGAACGACGGTTCGCTGCTGGCCCTGCGCGACGTGTCCTTCGGCTACTCGCCGGACCGGACCGTGTTCCGCGGCGTTTCCCTGTCCCTCGGTCCGGGCGAGAAGATCGTCCTCTCCGGCCGCAACGGCGCCGGCAAGACCACGCTGCTCCACCTCCTCGTGGGCCTGCTCCGGCCGCAATCCGGCGAGGTCGCCGCCTTCGGCCGCCCGTGCCGCGGGGAGAGCGACTTCGCCGCCGTCCGCCGCCGCGCCGCCCTGCTGTTCCAGGACTCGGAGGACCAGCTCTTCTGCCCGACCGTCGTCGAGGATGTCGCCTTCGGCCCCCTCAACCTCGGCCTCCCCCCCGCGGAGGCGCTCGCCCGCGCGCGGGAGGCGCTGGCCGCCGTCGGGATGGCCGACTTCGAGGACCGCGTGACGCACCACCTCTCCGTCGGCGAGAAGAAGCGCATCGCGCTGGCCTCGATCCTCTCGATGAAGCCCGACGCCCTGCTGCTCGACGAGCCCACCGCCGGCCTCGACGACGAGGCGGTCGGGCTCGTCGCGGGCCTCGTCCGTTCCCTGCCGTGCGCCATGCTGATCGTCTCCCAGGACCGCGCCTTCCTGGATCGGATCCCCTGCCGCGTCCTGACGCTCGCCGCCGACGGCCTCCACGAAGCCTCCGCCGTTGCGTCGCGCGGCGGCGGATGATAGGAAGACCGCGTGCCGGCCCGCTCCGTTCCCGCGGCGCGGGCCGGGGAAAGGACCACCGTCATGAAGGGTCGTGTCATCGCCGCGGCCGCCCTCGCGGCCGCCGCCGCCGCCGTCTCCGCCGCCGCGCCGCCGGAGAAGCCGAACTTCGTCGTGATCTTCTGCGACGACCTCGGGTACGGCGATCTCGGCTGCTACGGCTCGCCCACGATCGCGACGCCGAACCTCGACCGCATGGCGTCGGAGGGGACCAAGTTCACCTCGTTCATGGTCGCCAGCCCCGTGTGCTCGCCGTCGCGCGCCGCGCTGCTGACGGGCTGCTACCCGAAGCGCATCGGTCTCGAGGATCACGTGATCTTCCCGCCGCACCGCCACGGGTTGAACCCGACCGAGGTCACGATCGCGACGATGCTGCGGAAGGCCGGCTACGCGACCGCCTGCGTCGGGAAGTGGCACCTCGGCCACGTGAAGCCGTTCCTGCCGACGGACCACGGCTTCGATTCCTACTTCGGCATCCCGTACAGCAACGACATGATGACCCCCGCGCCCGACGGCCGGAAGGGCGCCATCCTCATGCGCGACGACAAGGTCGTCGATCCCTGCGTCGACCAGGCCGCGCTGACGCCGCGCTACACCGAGGAGGCCGTGAAGTTCCTCCGCGCCAACCGCGACCGGCCGTTCTTCCTCTACGTCCCGCACACGTTCCCGCATGTCCCGCTCTTCACGGCGCCGCCGTTCGAGGGGACGTCGAAGCGCGGGCTCTACGGCGACGTCGTGCAGACGCTCGACTGGAGCGTCGGCGAGATCCTGAAGACGCTGCGCGAACTCGGCCTGGACGAGCGGACGATGGTCCTCTTCACGTCGGACAACGGTCCGTGGCTCATCATGAACGACCGGGGCGGAAGCGCCGGCCCGCTGCGCGACGGCAAGGGCACCACCTACGAAGGCGGCATGCGCGAGCCCTGCATCGTCCGATGGCCGGGGCGCGTCCCCGCGGGCCGCACCTGCAGCGGGCCGTGGGGCTCGATCGACGTCCTGCCGACGATCGCCCGGCTCGCGGGGGTCGAGCCCCCGGCGGACCGCGTCCTCGACGGCCGCGACGCCAGCGCCCTCGTGCTCGGCACCCCCGGCGCGAAGCCGCCGCGCGAGGAGTTCTTCTACTTCTCGGCCTTCGGCAGGCTCGACGGCGTGCGCGAGGGACCGTGGAAGCTGCGGTCGGTCGGCGGGAGCAACGAGCTGTTCAACCTCGAGACGGACGTCGGGGAGCGATTCAACGTCGCGACCAACCATGCCGAGCTCGTCGCCCGGCTCGCGGCGCGCATGACCGCCTTCGACGCCGAACTGACCGCGGCGGCCCGCCCGTGCGGCAAGCTCCCCGGCGCGCCGCCCGTCGGTCCGCCGAACCGCAAGCCGCAGGAGACGAAGGCCCCGTGAGACCGGTGCCTCTCGCCCTACTGTGCGCCGTACTCGCCTCGCGCGGACCCGCGGGCGAGGCGCTCCCGGCCCGCGTGCTCGACCTCACGGGGTGGAAGCTGACGCTTCCGGTGGACACCGGCCGCCCCGGCCGCCCGGACGAGGTCGAGAAGGCCGAGCTGCAGTCCTTCGCCGCCCCGGACTTCTTTTTCGTGAACCCGGCGGGCGACGGCGTCGTCTTCCGCGCGCCCTGCGGCGGCGCGCCGACGAAGGGGTCGCGCTTTCCGCGGTGCGAACTGCGCGAGATGAAGCCCGGCGGCGGCGACGAGGTCGCATGGAGCACCGACGACCCCGTGCCGCACGTGCTGGAGGCGGACCTGGCGGTCACGCGGACGCCGGAGGCCCGGCCGCACGTCGTCTGCGCGCAGATCCACGATGCGGAGGACGACCTCCTGATGATCCGCCTCGAGGGACGACGGCTCCTCGTCGAGCGCAACGATGTGGGCGATGTCGAACTCGATGCCGCCTACGAGCCGGGGCGCGCGTTCCGCCTTCGCATCGAGGCGGGGGGCGGGCGCGTTACGGTCGGATACGACGGCGCGCGCAAGCTGGACTGGAAGGTCTCGCGCAACGGGTGTTACTTCAAGGCCGGCTGTTACACGCAGTCCAACCCGTCGAAGGGGGACAAGCCCGAGGCCTTCGGCGAGGTCGTCATCCGGCGCCTCACGGTCGGGCGGGGCGGGGACCCGCGGGCTCCGGCCCGGTAGGCGGCCCGTCAGACCCCGCTGCGGGATCCGGCGATGACCGCCTGGCCGAAGGCGACGCCCCCGTCGTTGGGCGGAATCTCGACGTGGGTGACCACGCGGAAGCCGGCCGTCCCGAGCAGGGCCCCGACCCGCTCGTGCAGGATGCGGTTCATGAAGACGCCGCCCGTCAGCGCGACCACGGTGCAGCCGGTCCGTTCGCGGCCGTGGTCGGCCATCCGGAGCGCGGCGCGGGCGACGGCCTCGTGGAAGGCCCGGGCCCGGGCCGGCGCGTCGGCCGGGCCGGGGCGTTCCCCGTGGAGCCGCAGGAAGAGCGGGGACCAGTCGATCTGCATCATCGGTCCGACGGTCTGTGCGGTGAACCAACCCTCCCCGGACGCGGGGCAACCGGGCGTTGCGGACGACGTCGTCCCGGTGCGCGCGGCGAAACCCTCGAGGCGGATCGCGGTCTGTCCCTCGTAGGTCACGCGCTCCGGGGCGAGGCCGAGCGCGGCGGCCGCGGCATCGAAGAGCCGGCCCGCCGCATGGCTGGGGGGTGCGTGGAGTCCGCCCGTCGCCTGCCGCGCCCAGAGGGCCGCGGCCTCCCCGTCGACGCGAAGCCGTGCGCAGACCTCGGGATCGGGGGGCAGTCCGAGAAGCGCCCACCGCGCGACGAGTTGGCGGCGCGGGTCGAGGACCGCCGCGTCGCCGCCCGGCAGCGGCGCGGGGGCGAAGGTGGCCAGGCGGACGAAGGCCGCCGGCTCGGGCAGATGCAGGAGTTCGGCGCCCCAGACGGATCGGTCGGGGCCCAGTCCGGTTCCGTCGAACGACAGGGCCAGGCCGCTTTCGAGGCCGTGCTCCGCGAGGCAGGCCGCGGCGTGGGCATGGTGGTGCTGCACCTCGACGACGGGTACGCCGAGTCGCGACGCGATCGCGCGGCCGAGTCGCGTGGAATGCATGTCCGGGTGGAGGTCGACCGCGACGGCGTCCGGCTGCAGACGCAGGAACCGGGGCAGGCGCTCCGCGACCTTGCCGAGGTGTTCGACGGCCTCCGGGGCCTCGAGGTCGCCGATGTGCGGCGAGAGAAAGACCTCGTCGCCCGCGGCCAGGGCGATCGAGTTCTTCAACTCGGCTCCCATCGCCAGAACCGCGCGTCGCAACGGTCGGGAAAGGCGGACCGGATCCGGGGCCCAGCCGCGCGCGCGCCGCCACAGCTGGGGCCGGCCATCGCGGAGGGTCGCCAGCGAGTCGTCGGCGCGGAGTTCGATCCCGCGGTCGTGGAGGAGGAACAGGTCGGCGACGTCCGCCAGCGCCTCCAGCGCCTCCTCGTTGCCGAGACAGATCGGCGCCCCGCTGCGGTTGCCGCTGGTCATGACGAGCAGGTCCAGCGGCGGCGTCGGGTCGCCGGGCAGGGGCCGCGCCAGGAGCAGGTGCAGTGCGGTGGTCGGGAGCATGACGCCGAGCGTCGCGGCGTCCGGCGAAAGGAGGTCGATCGGCGCGGCGCAGCCGGGCCGCGGATCCAGGATGACGATCGGCGCGCGGGGCGACGCGAGCAGGGTCGCGGCGGCGCCGGGGACGGCGCAGTGGCGGCGAACGGTGTCGAGGTCCGCGGCCATCACGGCGAACGGCTTGTGCGGCCGCCGCTTCCGTTCGCGCAGCCGCCGCACCGCATCCCGCGAGAGCGCGTCGGCGGCGAGGAGAAACCCGCCGAGGCCGCGCACCGCGACGGTGAGGCCGGCGGCCAGCGCGGCGCGCGCAGCGCGCAGCGGATCGCCCCCGGTCGCGCGGCCCTGCGGGTCCGCGAGGCGCAGGCGCGGCCCGCAGGCCGGACAGGCGATGCTCTCCGCATGGAAGCGCCGGCAGCCGGGGTCGGTGTACTCCGCGCGGCAGTCGGGGCACAGGTCGAAGACGCGCATCGTGGTCCGGGCGCGATCGTAGGGGCAGTCCTCGATCACGGTGTAACGCGGGCCGCAGTCGCAGCACGTCGTGAAGGGATAGCCGAACCGCCGGTTCGAGGGATCGAGAACCTCGGTCCGGCACGCCGGGCACAGGGCGAGGTCGGCCGGCACCACGGGGCGCGACGGGGCGTCGAAGTCGCTCTCCAGGATGCGGAACGACGCCGGCCCGGCCGCGGCCGGGATCGTCTCCACCGAGAGCGTCCGCCGACCGTCGATCCGCGCGTGCGGGGGGAGGCGCTTCGGCAGATCGCGAAGGAAGGCGGAGACGCGCCCGGCCTCGCCCTCGAGCACGATGCGTACGACGCCCGTCCGGTTCTGCACCGTGCCGCCGAGGCCCGCGATCCGGGCGAGGCGGAAGACGGCCGGGCGGAATCCGACCCCCTGCACGATGCCGCGCACGTCCACCGTCTCGCGGATCCAGGCACTCATGGGGAGCGGTCTACAGCCACTTCCGGACGCGGAGGAAGATGTACAGGCCGAGGGTGATCACCAGGGTCAGTCCGCCGACCCAGACATGGCCGTGGTGCCCGACCATCTTGAATTCCGGCAGCGGGAAGTTCATGCCGTAGTAGCTGGCGACGGCGACGAGGGGCAGGGCCAGCGTCGCCATGACCGTCAGCACCTTGATCACGTTGTTCACCTGCATCTGCTGCATGCCCAGCTGCAGTTGAAGGAGGCTGTTCAACGAGTCGCGGTAGCCGTCGGCCATGTCGTTGATGCGGGCGAGCCGGTTGAGGAGGTCGCGGAAGTAGGGGAGCAGGGTCTTGCGGACGATCGGGAACTCGCCGAGCGCGATCCGCGAGAGCACCTCGCGCTGCGGGCCGACGAACGCGCGCAGCCGCTGGACCTGCCCCCGGAGCGGCACGATGCGCTGGAGGAAGTCCGCCGGGGGGCGTTCGAGCAGTTCGCCCTCCATGTCCTCGAGATCCCGGCTCAGGTCGGCGAGTGCCGGTGAGTAGTTGTCGACGATGAGGTCGATGAGGTGATAGGCCAGCCGGTCCGGCGCCCGCGCGTAGGCCTGCGGGTTCTTGTGGATCAGCTCCGCCATCGTCGCGGCGGCCCGCACCGGCTCGCGGTGGAAGGTGACGAGGAAGTTGCGGCCGATGAAGAAGTCGATCTCGGTGGTGCGGAACTCGTGCGAGGAGTAGTCCACCGCGTGGATGACGAGGAAGAGGTGGTTCTCGTACTCGTCCACCTTCGGCCGCTCCGAGACGGTGATGCAGTCCTCGATCGCAAGCGGATGGAAGTTGAAGATCGTCTCGAGGATCTGCTTCGACTCCGCGTCGGTCGGCGCCTCGAGGTCGACCCACACGTGGATGTCCTCGTCGCCCAGCGCGATGCGCAGGAAGTCCGGCGCGCTGTCCTTCGCATACAGGCGCCCGTCCCGGAAGATGTGTGACCGGATCATGCCGTTCCGCTCCGCTTGCGCGGCATGATGGCAGATCGGCCCCGCGGGGAAAGCACAATCTGCGCGCCGCCCGCGGACCGCCGGATCAACGCGGGCCCGACGCGAGGCGCCGGGCCTGCTGGGCCTGGTGGAGATCGGGCGGCCAGACGTCGCGGAGGGGCTCGATCCAGGCGTCGGATCCGCCTTTCGCCGATCCGCCGCCGTCGCCGACGGCGACGAGGTTGATGCGCGGCCAGTCGGGCGGCTTCGCAAACGTGCCCTTGCCGCGGATGTTCCAGAAGGTCGTGTGGATGCCGCTGTGCGGGCCGCGGTCGCCCCGGCCGCCGCAGACGTAGAGCCGCGAGGGGTCGCCCGCGTCGAGGTCGGTGAAGAGGTTCTCGTAGGGCGCGTTGCAGTGGTGGTCGCACGTGAGTTGCTCGGCGGTGCCGTCGGAGAAGACGTTGCCGGTGGCGATGCCCTCGACGGTCAGGTCGTGGACGAACTTCGTCTCGATCCGGAACCGCGTGAAGAGGCAGTCCTGCGCGGCGCTCGTCGCCCACATCGCGTGGTGGCCGCTGGGGTCCTTGCGGCGCGGGTTGTCGAAACGGACGTTCTCCACGAGGCAGAAGCGGCAGCCCCCCGCGATGATGCCGTTGTCGCAGTCGAGGAACTCGACGTTCCGGACCCAGCCGTTCACGACGCCGCTCATCTGGATCGCGTTGTAGCCGACCTCGAGCAGGTGGGGTCTCTTGGGCACGCCGGGGAATTCAAAGGTGAGGTCCTCGATGCCCATGTCCTCCGCGCCCGGCTGCCAGGTCCACGCCTCGGGCTTCCACTCGGGGCGCAGGTAGAGCCGCAGCGGACGGGCCAGCGGGGCGCGCGCGCCCTCGACCGCGACCACGCGGGCGACCCAGTCCATGAAGTTCTTCTTCTCCTTGAACGTCGCCTCGCCCGCGTCGAACCGGTCGCCGTGGATGTAGCGGCCGAGCGATGCGGCGTTGTTCATCGTCAGCCGGATGTGATCGCCCGGCCGGAACGCGGAGGCGTCGGAGAGCACGATCGCGGTGTCGCCGCGCTTCGCCGGCTCGGCCACGTCGGCGGCGCGCGAGCCGCGGGACGAGCCTCGCATCGTCACGAATCCGCCGGAAAACGCCCACTTCGACTTCACCTTGTCGACCATCTCGGCGCCGTGGACCTCGGCGAGCGACTTCGGGCAGACCAGCACCGTGCGCCCCGGGCCCTCGCCGCGCAGCACGACGCCGCCGGTGCGGAGCGTCAGTTCCCGCGTGATGACGTAGCGGCCGGCCGGGAGGAGGACGGCGCCCTGCGGCGTCGCGTCGATCGCGGCCTGGATGGCCTCGGTGTCGTCCGTCGATCCGTCCCCCTTCGCGCCGTGCTTCGCCGCATCCGTCGCGACCGGGATGTCGGGGACGGGCTTCCCGCCGCTCCGGTACCCGGCGAACGAGAAGTCCGGCAGCCGCGAGGCGGGCGTCCACTCCTCGCCGTTCGTGCCCCAGAGCTTCGACGGCTTGCCCTTGCCCTGCGCGACCTCAGGCGCCGCGGTGGGGCGGGACGGCGATGGAGTGCGGAAGGAGGGCAGGGGGTTGAAGGCGGAGTTGGACGGAGCTCCGGAGGCCGGGAGCCGGGAGCCGGCGGCGGAAGAGGCGGAGGGTGGAAGGTCTGGAGTGGAGGGCGTGGGGCGGGGGTAGAGGTTCGTGGGTCGCGGGGCCCCGGGTGGGATGTCCGTCGTCTTCCCCTCGTCCCCCGTCCCTCGCCCCTCGACCGTTCCTCCGGCCATCAGGGTGCGAATGTGGCTCTGGTCGACGGCGCTGAGGTCCGCGAGGGACATGGACAGCTTGATGCCGCCGCGGAGCACCAGCAGCACGCGGTCGCCGGACGACCCGACGTACTCCGCCTCGATCCGACGCCCATCCGCCCGCACCCACGACCGCATCTCCGCGATGGCGCCTGACGCCGTCGCCAGCACCATCGCCACCGCCCATGCCGTCGGGCGGATTCGATCAAGCCCCGTCATCCTCATGTGCGCCCATGCAAGAGGAACGGGCCCGAGATGTCAACATGCTGAATGACGATCTTGTCCGCGAGGCCCGGCGTTTCTCGTCGGCGCGGACAAGGGCCGGCTTGGTGAAGGAGGCGCTGCGAACGTTCATCGAGATCAAGGAGACCGCACGCCGGCGCGCCACCTACAGCCGGCGCGTATCGGACCTGGACCGGAAGCTGTCGGGGCTGGTGCTTCGCGAAAGCCCGGAGTCAGTTCTGCGAGCCGATCGGGAGCGCGCGACATCGCCTTGGGTGGTGAAACCCGGCACTCTCGCCTCGCCCGTCGGGCGTGGGTGAGGGGCACACGACGCGCCACGGTCAGGCCGTGGGTCGAATTCACCCGCCGACTCGGCCCGGCTGGGATGTCCACTTGAGTTCGAGGTGCTTGCGGTTCAGGGCGCAATCGCGCAAGTGGAGGTTGATGAGATTCTGATAGGGCATGCCCAACTCGGCCGCGAGCCCCTTGAAGTAGGCGACGGTTGACTGGTCCAGGCGAATCGTGATCGGCTGCTTCAGCGCCTTGACGTAAGGGTTCCGTTCTCCCTTCATCTTGCCGAAATCGTAGTGTTTCCTCATGGCGTTACCTCGCATTCCAGTAGTCGGCCTCTTCCGCTCTGTCTGCCTTGCGCGCCGAGATGATGCGGATCACGCTGTCGCTCACGCGCAAGCAGTGGCAGACAATCAGCACCCGCAAACGGAAACTGACGCCCAGCATCAGAAACCGGTCTTCATCCGCCGAATGGTCCGGGTCGAAGAAGCGAAGGGCGCTCTCGTCGAGAAAGACGGTCTGCGCTTCCTCAAAAGTCACCTTGTGCTTGCGCCGGTTGTCCCGGTTCTTCGCCTCATCCCACTCGAAGCGCACTTCCATCATATGTACACTATACGTACACCGGTTTCGGCGCGCAAGATATCATTCCGGGCCAAACGTCCCGTGGAGATTCCGGCGAAGCGTCCGTGGGCCGCTTCGACCGCCAATCGGACAGCATGTCGTCTTCAACCGTGTGGGAGGGGGCCTGCGCGCAGATGCGACCCGGTTTGGCCATCCCGCCAACAGGCTTCGAATTCGGCGTCGGTACGACGTTCCCGGACGACTTCATGCCCGGCACTGACATGAACCATCAGTGGCGCGGACTTCCCGCCTCGAACCGGAACAGCAGCCGGAAGGTCACGTCGCGGCCGGCGAGGCTGTTGGGCTTGCCGGAGGCGCCGCCGTCGTCGGGCTTGCTGAACTTCGTGCCGATCGGCGGGATCGCGGCGAGGAACGAGACGTCGCCGTCGGGCAGCGGCGGGAAGACGTTCTCGATCGCCTTCTTCGACCAGCCGGGCACATCCTCCCGCGGCTTTCGCGGTGTGCCGAGACGGAGGAACAGGTCCGGCGTAGCTGACTCGACGGTCATCGTCGCGTCCGGCGCCGCAAGCGTCGCGCGGCGCACGCCGGCGTAGCAGCCCTTGAACTCGGGCTGGATCCACGACTCGCCCGGCACCGGGTCGTTGTAGTCGCGCCGGAACAGACCGAACCGCGTGCCGTGCATCCGGTTCTTCCAGACGCGGTACGGGCCCTCGCCAAGCCATTCGACCGACTTCATCCGCGCCTCGGGCCAGTCGAACGTGAGGCCGAAGAACGGCACCGGCGCGGCCGGGCCGCGCGCACGTGCGTCGAGCTGCAGACTGCCGTCGGGGCGGACCAGCCAGCGCAAGTCGGAGGAACCGTCCGCCGCACGGACCGTGACTTCGTGCCCGTCCTTCGCGGGACCGTGGGCGACCTTGACCGTGCTGATCGCGGCCGCCGCGGGCGCGATGCGCGGGCCGTTGGCGAGCGGAAGGCGCGCGCCGCCGGCCTCGACCGAGCGGAGCCGGCCGTCCTTGCGGTCGAACACAAAGCGGTGCCCGCCGGCCTCGATCGCGATCTCATCTCCCGATTCCGTGACCTTGGGAGCGGGGCCCGATGCCGCATCGAAGCCCTCGGACAGCGGTTGCAGCGGCCAGGACCATGTCCAGAGGTCCGCACCGTCCGGCCCCTTCGCCGTCACGGACAGCGCATCGTGCGTTCGCCAGTCCGCCGGCAGCGGGATCCGCAGCGTGCCCTTGCCGCCGGGCGGTACGTCCGGCGCCTCCGACGTCCCCTCGGCAGCGCGACCGCCCTTTCCGCCGGGCCTTGCGAACGAGTCCAGCCGCCACGCGAAGCGGCAGCGGGAGAGGTTGAGGAAGCTGTACTCGTTCGAGACGGACAGCGCGCCGTCGAAGTCCGCGGGCAGCGGGCGCCGGGCCTGCGCGACCTGGACGGGCGACCACAATTCGGAGACGGTGAAGACGCTGCCCTCGGGCTCGTGGTTCGGGCCGACGATGCCGTCGGGCGCGTGGAGGCCGTCGACGTCGATCGCGCCGCCGCGGTCGGTGCGCGCGATGCCCTCGTCCGCGAAGACCCAGAAGAACAGTCCGCCGCAGTTCGGCGAGCCCTTCATCAGCCCCCAGTGGTCCGCCATGCCGGCGCCGTGTCCTCCGTCGTAGAGTCCGTGGAGGTGCTCGGTGGGCAGGAAGACGTGCGTCGGATCCTGCAGCTTCTTCGCGACGCTGGCGAAGCCCTCGTAGTGATCGGTGTCGACGCCGGAGTGCTTGTCCCACGGATGCAGCACGGGCCGCTTGCGGGGATCGTACAGGGCGAAGTCGTCGTCGAGATCGGTGTTCCAGCCGCCCTCGTTGCCGTTGTCCCAGAAGAGAACCGACGGGTGATTGACGTCGCGTTCGACCATCTCGCGCACGAGGCGCGCGCCGGTCGCGGTGTCGTAGGGCTCCTTCTGCCAGCCGGCCAGTTCGTCGAGCACGTAGAGGCCGAGTTCGTCGCAGGCCTCCAGGAACGGGCGATCGGGCGGGTAGTGGCTGCACCGGACGGCGTTCATGTTCATCGACTTCATGAGGCGCACGTCCTCGATGTTGTCCGCGCGGCCCAGGCAGCGGCCGGTCGCGGGGCGGAACGCGTGGCGGCAGGTGCCCTTGAGCAGCACGCGCGTCCCGTTGAGGAAGAGCCCGGCGCCGGGGCGGACCTCGAAGGTGCGGAAGCCGAAGCGCTCGCGGACGCGGTGCACGACCTGCGCGCCGCGTCGCAGTTCGACCTCGGCGGTGTAGAGGGCCGGCGTCTCGGCGGTCCAGGCTTTCGGCGCGGCAACGCGCGTGGAGACGACGACGGCGGACGCGGCGGCCGGTCCGCCCGCCGCCTCGCCCGCGCCCGCCACGGCTCCGGCGGCGTCGAGGATGCGCACCGCGACGCGGTCGCCGGGCGCGGCGCGCTGGAGGCGAACGTGCGCTTCGAACGCGCCGTCGGCCTCGGCGCGGATCGCGACGTGGTCGACGAAGGAGTCCGGCAGGACCTCGATGCGCACCGGCCGGAAGATGCCGCCGAAGACCCAGTAGTCGGCGATGCGTTCGGCGTCCTCGACGCGCGGATTGGCGGAGACCTTGTCCACCGCGACCTCGATCGTGTTCGACGCGCCGCAGGCGACGAGGTCGGTGACATCGAACGCGAAGGGGTAGAAGCCGCCCTGGTGTCTCGGCCCCGCGCTGCGGCCGTTGAGCGTGACCGCGGCGTCGGTCATGACGCCTTCGAAGACGAGCCGCACGCGGCGGCCGGCCCAGGCGGCGGGGGCGTGAAACGAGCGGCGGTAGAGCCCGCGCTCGGCCGACTTCGCCTTGTCGTGTCCATAGTTGTAGCTGCCGAAGCCGTGCTGCTCCCACTGCGACGGCACCGGGATCGTGGCCCTCTCGCCCGCGCGCCGGCCGGCGGTGACGGAGAACTCCCATGGCACCGCGTCGTCCGGCCCGCTCCCGCTCAGCGGCAGGATCTCGGTCTCCGCCGCCCACGCCGCGGAAGCCATGGCCAGTGCGATCCCCGCCGCTCTGAACGCGTGCATATCCGTCTCTCCGCTCCGTGCAGCCGGATCCCCGCCCGGCGTGACCGGAGCGGGCAGCATAGCGGAGTCGTGGGCGTACGAGAAGGAATGCCTCCGACTTCGGACGGCGGGGAGCGATCCCGGGGCGAACATCCAACACCCGATACCGAACACCGAACATCGAACACCGAAGTGCGGACGGAGGTTTCAACAGCCAGCGTCCAACAACCAACAGCCGATACGCAACATCCGGAGTTGGACCTCGGATGGCGCGGAGACGGGGCGGAGCGGCGAGGCGGTTCGCTGTGTGGCCGCTAGGGGTGGACAGTCCGCGCGTGGGCGGCTAGCTTCGGCGCAACGGCCGCAGCGTGTGCGGCGGAAGCGAAAGGCGGCGGCGAGATGAGCGGGTCGACGAACCACGACGGGATGCGGCGGCGGGACCTGTTGAAGATGTCGCTTGCGTCGGCGGGGGCCTTGGGCGTCGGCGAGGCGGCAGGCGCCGCGGACGGCGTGTCCGCGGCGGGGGCGCCGGGCGCGATTCCGGAGGGCCGGAAGCGGCCGGCGTGTCTCGACCTCGCGTGGGCGAAGGGGACGGGCCTGATCTGGATGGCCGGCGAGTGCGTCTTCTTCGAGAATCCGCGCAACCGGTTCATGCGGTTCCGGCGCGCGTTCGACGTCGCCGCGCCGCCGCGCCGCGCCGAATTGCGGCTCTTTGCGGACACGCACTACATCGCATGGCTCAACGGCGTCGAGGTCGGGCGCGGACCGGGACGCAGCGACACGACGTGGGCGCTGTTCGACACGTACGATGTCGCCGCGCTGCTCAAGCCCGGCCGCAACGTGCTGGCGGTGCTCGCCCTGTTCCACGGGTTCGGCACCGGCGGACGCCGCAGCGTCATGCAGGCGCTGCTGGCGCACCTGGAGATGGAGTCCGCCGACGGCAAACGCTCGCACGTCGTCAGCGACCGTTCGTGGAAGGCGAGTCCGGCGGACGAGTTCGTCCGTCCGTCGCCGCGGTTGCATGCGACGCTCGGCTGCGCCGAGGTCCAGGATCTCCGCCGCGCGGACGAAGGCTGGCACCTGCCGGGTCATGACGATGCCGCGTGGGCGGCGAGCGACTACACGAAGCCGTCGTTGACGAACACGCCCTGGTACCACTTCGCGCCCGAGCCGCTGCCGGCACGGACGCTGACCGACCACCCGTTCCCGCGTGCCGTGCGGTCGATCGACGTCGCGATGCCGCTGCCCCCTGTCGACGAACTCGGATCGGTCCGCCCCGCCGCCCCGGGCGGCACGGAGTCCGTGTTTCCGGTCCGGGTCGACGGCGGCGCGGCGGCGCGCGTGGTCACGCTCGATCTCGGCCGTACCGAGGCGGGCTACCTCGCGATCGACGTCACCGGCCCTGCCGGGGCGGTGATCGACGTGCTTTGCACCGAGCTTCTCGTCGATGGCCGCGTTCCGATCCCCGGAAACGCGCGCGTCCACACGAACCGGTTCATCCTCCGCGACGGGCGTCAGACGCTGCGGACCGCCTTCAACTGGATCGCGTTCCGGTTCGCGCAGCTCTGGATCTGGACGCCGGGGCCGCTGGAGATCCGCGACGCCACCCTCCGGCGGCTGGAACTGCCGATGGGGCCGGCCGGGCATTTCCGGTGCAGCGACGACTTCCTGAACCGCCTCGACGGCATCTGCGAGCACACGCTGAGGCTCTGCTCTCAGGATGGCATCCTCGACAGCAGCAGCCGCGAGCAGCAGCAATGGATCGGCGACGGCCGCTTCACCGCCGTCACGCTGCAGCACCGGTTCAACGCCGCCGTGCTGCACCGCCGGCTGATCGACCAGGTGGGGCAGGGGATCGACTGGGCGGGCTCGATGGTGCCGCGCTTCCCGACCGGCAACGTCAACGTGTCGCCGATCCCGCTCTACGCGCTCCAGTGGGTGCTCGCCTTCGGGGACTACGGGCGCTTCACCGGCGACACGTCCCTCGTGGCGGAGTGGCGGACGCAGATTCCGCATGTCCTGCGATGGTTCACGGCGTTCGAGCGGGCGGACGGACTTCTCGAGCGGGTGCCGCACTGGATGTACATCGACCTGGGCGAAGCCCACCCGGGCCGGATCCCGTCCGTCGGTGCGGTGAACACGACGCTCAACCTCTACTACCTCGCGGCCCTGCGCTTCGCGTCGGCGGCGCTTGGGGCGTCCGATCCCGCCACCGCCGGTCTCGCCGCCCGCGCGACCCGGCTGGAGGCCGCGATCCGCGCGGTGCTGTGGGACGACGCGGCCGGGGCCTATCGCGATTCCCTCGAGGCGGCCGGCCGGTTCGGCACCCTCTCCGAGGGCGCGAACGCGAACGCGCTCGTGCATCTGGAGGCGCCCGGCTCGCCGCGCGCGGTGCGGATCATCGAGTCGGTTTTCGCGAAGCCGCAGGGCGATCCGATCCGGGCGAGCCCGTTCATGATGAACGCGGTCTTCGAGGCGCTTGGCCGGCACGGCCGGGCGGATCTCGTCTTCCCGATGCTGAAGGCCCGCTACGCGGAGCAGGTCGAGTCCGGCACGACGTGGGAGCACTGGAAGAGCCACTCGCGCGGGGGGGACAAGGTTCCGAACGGACATTCGCTCAGCCACGCATGGGGCGCGGGGGCTCTGGCGTTCTTCTTGCGCGACGTGGCCGGCCTGCAGCCGGCGGCGCCCGGCTGGCGCGCGGTCCGCGTGGCCCCGCAGCCCGGGCCGCTGACCCGCGCGGAGGCCTCGATCGAGACCGTCGCGGGGCGGGTCTTCGCCGCATGGACGATCGAGTCCGGCGTCTTCCGCCTTCGCGTCGAACTGCCCCCGGGCATCGGCGGTGTCGCCCGCCTGCCCGACGGCACGGAGGCGGCGGTTCCGCCGGGCGGAGGCGAGTTCCGTTGCCCGATGGCGCGCGCGGGATGAGCCGACGATGAACCTGGTCCTTGTCGAGGCGGGCGAGATGGGCGCGGACGGCGTGGTCGAGGTCCGCGACGGCAGGGCGGAGCACCTGAGGCGGGTCCTGCGTGTCGGGCCGGGGCATCGGGTGAGGATGGGGATCGTCGATGGCGGGGCCGGGACCGCGGAGGTGGTCGCCGTCTCGGCCGACGGGGTCGTCCTGCGGTTCGAATGCGCGGGGCCGCACCCGCCGCGCCCGCCGGTCGATCTGCTACTTGCGATGCCGCGGCCCAAGGTCATGAAGCGGCTGTGGGCGCAGCTCGCGGCGATGGGCGTCGGGCGGGTGCTCGTGACCAACGCGGAGAAGGTCGAGCGGATGTATTTCGACACCCACGTGCTGGATCCGGGCTTCATCCGGGAGCGGCTGATCGAGGGGCTGCAGCAGGCCTGCGACACGCGCATGCCCCTGGTGACGGTGCATCGGCGGCTCAAGGTGCTCGTCGAGGACGAGGTGGAGGGTCTCTGTCCGGGGACCTGCCGCGTGGCGGCCGATCCCTCGTTCGCCCGGCCGGTGACCGCCGCGCTCGCGGGCCGGGGCGATCGCCGCGTGCTGCTGGCGGTCGGCCCCGAGGGCGGTTGGACGCCGTACGAACTGGATCTGCTCGCGCGCCACGGCTTCGGGGGAGCGGGGATGGGGACGCGGATCCTTCGCGCCGACACCGCGTGCATCGCGCTGCTGGCGCAGGTGCAGGCCGCGTTGAAGGAGGCCGGCGCCGGCGGATCGTAGCGTCCGCCGCCCCGGCCATCGCGCGCCGGGTTCCCCGCCGCCGCCCGGCGGGAGGGCCGGAGTCCCCGACCGCTGCCGGGGCCGGGTTTGCATTGCGGGCCGCATTCCCATATAGTTTCGCAACGTGAAATATTCAGCTCACAGAAACGATATGGACCTGCAGGCCTTTGCCGACGGGTTGGGGCGGCTGATGCCGAGGCTGCTCCGCAACGTGATGGGCCAGGAGCGCAACGCGCTGTCGCAGGGCCGGCTGACGGTGCCGCAGCTCTCGGTGCTGGACTACGTCGCGGGGGCGGGGCGCTGCACGATGGGGGCGATCGCCGCCGTCTTCCGGATGAAGCCGCCGACGGTGACGGGCCTGGTCGACCGCCTGGTCCGGCTCGGCCTCCTGCGGCGCGGCCGCGCGGAGGCCGACCGGCGGGCCGTGGTTGCGGAGGTGTCGGCGAAGGGCCGCCGCGTGGTCCAGGCCTTCCACGGCGAGCGGCGCAAGACGATCGCCCGGATGTTCGCACCGGCGGCGCCGGCGGATCGCACCCGTTTCCTCCGGACGATGAGGGCCGCGGTGGAGCAGATCGACGTAGTGCCGGACCGGCGCGGGGCGGGTGGACGATGAGCGCGTCGCGGAGGGTGGCGGTGACGGTGGCGTTGGGGTGGACGGCGTGGGCTGCCGCCGCGGACGGTCCGGCGACGGGTCCGGCGCGGCGATACACGCTGGACGAGTGCCTGCGCAGCGGCCTCGAGCGCAGTGTGGCGGTGCAGAACGCGGGCCGCGACCGGGCGACCGCGGAGGCGGTCATCGGCCAGACGCGGGCGCGCGTGCTGCCGGAGCTGAAGGCCAAGGGCGACTACCTGCGCTTCGACGAGCTCGACGCCTTCGACTTCGGCGGCCAGAGGATGGAGTTCGGGCGGCTGGACAACTGGAGCGGATCGGTCGAGGTCAGCCAGCTCGTCTACGACGGCGGCAGCGTGCAGGCCGCGCTGCGGGCGGCGAAGTCCTACCGCGGCCAGAAGGAGCAGGCGGAGGCGCGCGTCCGCGCGGAACTGGTCCGGGACATCACGCTGGCGTTCCATGGCCTGCTCTTCCTCGAGGAGGCGGTGAAGGTCCAGGAGGACGCGGTCGAGGTCCTGCGCAAGTTCGCCGAGCAGGCCGAGGAGAAGGTGCGGCGAGGCGCCGTCGCCGAGTTCGACGCGCTCAGCGCGAGGGTCCGGCTCGCCAACGAGCTGCCGGCGCTGGCCGCGGCGCGGCGCGAGCTGGGCGTCGCCCGCGCGTCGTTCCGGAACCTGGCTCGGCTGGACGAGGGGGAGTTCGCGCTCGCCGGAGCGCTGGACTACGCGCCGGTCGACGTCGACGCCGCCCGGGCGCGGGAGACGGCGCTCCGGGAGCGGCATGAACTGGAGGAGTTGCGCAAGGCGGTGGACCTGCGGGTCGCCGACGTCCGGGCGGAGCAGGGCACCTACTCGCCGTCGGTCCGCCTCCACGGAAGCTACCTCGGCAAGAACCCGGAGTCGTTCGCGTCGACGGAGGAGGGGTGGGACTGGGGCTGGCAGGCCGGCGTCACGCTGGAGTGGAATCTGTTCGACGGCATGCTCCGGGAGAACCGGATCCGGGAGAAGTCCATCGTGCTGGAGACCGCGCGCGCCGAGCTCGAGGAGACGGGGCGGCGGATCGCCCTCGAAGTCGAGCAGGCCTGCCTGCAGCTTCGCGAGGCGGCCGAGTCCGTCGAGTCGTCCGGGCGGACCGTCGAACTGGCCGAGAAGAGCCTGGAGATTGCGAAGGCCCGCTTCGACGCGGGGCTGTCGACCTACCTGGAGTTCACCGACACGAATCTCGCCGTCCGCCGCGCCCGTCTGCAGCGGTCGTCGGCGTTGCGCGATCACCTTGCGGCGTCCGCCCGGCTGGCCCATGCGACCGGCCGCACGCGGATGCCCGCCCCCGAGGAGCGTCCATGAGCCATGATCGTCCCCCGTCCGGCGATGCGGATCCCGCCGCCGCGACTCCGCCCGTCGTCCGGTCCTGGTGGCGCCGCCATGGCGCCGGGGTTGTCCTTTGGACCCTGGTCGCCGTCGTGGCCGCGTCGGTCGTCGCGGCGATCGTCTTCGCGCCGAAGCGGGAGGAGGCGGTGGTGGAGACCGCGCGAAAGCCGGTGCCCGTCCGGACGATGACGGCGCGCGCCGACGGCTTCACGGATCTGCTGGAGCTGCCCGGCCGGATCGAGCCGCGGATGGCCGCGACGCTGGCGGCGGAAAAGCCCGGGCGGATCGTGGCGGTCGAGGCCGATCGCGGGGACCGCGTGAAGGCCGGTCAGGTGCTGGTCCGGCTCGACCGCGAGGCGTGGGACGCGCGCCTCCGGATGGCCGAGGTCGAGCTTCGCGAGGCGGTCCGGGACCTGGCCCGTATCGAGGAGTTGCGGAAGACCGGGGCCGTCTCGCAGAGCGACTTCGATGCGGCGGCCGCGCGCCGGGACCGGGCCGACGCCTCGCTCGCCGACGCCAAGGCCCAGGTGCGCCAGTGCGAGGTCGTCTCGCCCCTGGACGGCGAGGTCACCGACAAGCTTGTCGAGGCCGGCGAGCATGCGACGGAGGGCCGGGCGGTGATCCGCGTGGTCGACATCGCCTCCGTGAAGCTGGTCTTCGACCTGCCCGAGCGCGCCGCGGCCGACGTCGTTCCGGGACGGCAGCTGACCTTCACGACCGAGGGCGTGGATGCGTCGGTCCGAACGGCCGCGGTGAGCTTCGTGTCCGCCGAGGCGGACCCGCGGAGCAACACGTTCCGCGTCGAGGCGCAGGTCCCGAATCCCGGCGGGGCCCTCCGGGCCGGCACGATCGCGCGGGTGCGGGTCGAGCGACCCGTGGCGCCGGGCCACATCGCCGTACCGCTCGCGGCGGTTGTGCCGCGGCGCGGGGAACACGTCGTCTTCGTGGCCGCGGGCGGGCGCGCCGTCCGGCGGATCGTCACGCTCGACCGCATCGCCGGCGGGCAGGCCATCCTGTCGGGCGGGGTCGCGGCGGGGGAGGCGGTCGTGGTGGACGGCCACCGCGGGCTTGCGGACGGCGTCGAGCTGCAGGTCGTGGATGGCTCTCCGGCCGCGGCGGGGGCGGGTTCATGATCGTCTCGAATCTCGCCATCCGGTTCCGCGTCGCCGTGCTGGTGTTCGTGGTCATGGCCGTCATCGGCGGCAGCTACAGCTACGTGTCGCTTCCGCGCGAGGGCTTCCCGGACATCACGATCCCGCACGTCTACGTGACGGCGGTCTACGACGGCACGTCCCCGGAGGAGATCGAGCGGCTGATCGCGATCCCGCTCGAGAAGAAGCTCAACGACGTCGACGGCATCAAGACGCTCCGCACGACGGCCGCCGAGAACGCGTGCATCGTCGATGTCGAGTTCATGGCCGGCCAGGACATCGAGCAGGCCCGCATCCGCGTGAAGGACAAGGTCGACCTTGCGCGGCCGGACCTTCCGGACGACCTCGACGAACCCGTCGTCGAGGCGCTGAACTTCAGCACCGATGTCCCCGTCTTCACGTTCGCCGTCTCGGGCGACGCCGACGCCGTGCGCCTGAAGAGCCTGGCCGAGCAGCTTCAGGACCGGATCGAACTCGTGCCCGGCGTCCGGCAGGCGGAGATCGCCGGCACGCTCGAGCGGGAGATCCGGGTCGTGGTCGACCAGTCGCGCCTCGCGGCCTACGGCGTCACGCTGCCGCTCGTCCTGCAGCGGCTCTCCGAGGAGAACGCGACGGTCACCGCGGGCAACCTCGAGGTGGCCGGCAGCAAGTTCCAGGTCCGGGTGCCGGGCGAGTTCCGGCTGGCGTCGGAGTTGCAGGGCATCCTGCTGGCGACCCGCGAGGGGCGGCCGGTCTACCTGACCGATGTCGCGACGATCGAGGACACGACGAAGGACCGCGACTCCATCTCGCGCTTGGACGGGAAGCCCTGCGTGTCGATCTCCGTCACGAAGCGCGCGGGCGAGAACGCGGTCGAGCTGATCCGCCGCGTGAAGCAGGTCCTGGACGGCTTCCTGCTGCCGCCCGAGGTCCGGCTGACGACCGTGATGGACATGTCCGACTACGTCGCGACCATGATCGCCGAGCTGGAGAACAACATCTTCTCCGGGTTCGTCCTCGTCGTGCTCGTCCTGCTCGTCTTCATGGGCCTGCGCAACGCGCTGCTGGTGGGGCTTGCGATCCCGTTGTCGATGCTCGTCTCGTTCATCGTGATGCGGCTGTACGGCGCGACGCTGAACATGATGGTGCTCTTTAGTCTCGTGCTCTCCGTCGGCATGCTCGTGGACAACGCGATCGTGATCGTCGAGAACACCTACCGGCTCCGCGCCGAGGGCCGCGCGCGCCTCGATGCCGCGCGGACCGGCGCCGCCGAGGTGGCGTGGCCGGTGATCACGTCGACGCTGACGACCGTCGGCGCCTTCGTCCCGCTGATGTTCTGGCCCGACATCATGGGGCAGTTCATGTGGTTCATGCCGTGGACGATCATCATCACGCTCTCGTCGTCGCTGTTCGTCGGCCTCGTGATGAACCCGGCGATCTGCTCGTTCCTCATCCAGGCGCGCCCGCGGGACACGGCCGAGCGGCGCCACTCGTTCGTGCGCGGGTACGAGCGGTTCCTGCGCGGCGTGCTCACGCACCGGGTCCCGTCCCTCCTGCTCGGGTTCCTGTTCCTCGTACTCTCGGTCGTGGTCTACGGGCGGCTGGACCTGGGCGTCGAGCTCTTCCCGACCGTGGAGCCGCGCAACGCGCAGATCTACGTGAAGTTCCCGCAGGGCACGACGATCGATCGGACCGACGCGATGGTCCGGCGGATCGAGCCGCTGCTGGCCGATCCGGACGTGAAGTTCGTGCTGACCACCGTGGGGGCGTCCGCCGGCGGCGACGCGCTCTTCGGGATGGGGACCGGTGGGCCGCACCAGGCGAAGATCCACGTCGAGTTCCGGAAGATGGAGGAGCGGAAGGGCAGCAGCCTCGCGCTCGTGAACCGCATCCGCGAGTCGATGCCGGTGGTCCCCGGGGCCGAGATCCTCGTCGAGCGCGAGAAGGAAGGACCTCCGACCGGCGCGCCGGTCGAGGTGGAGATCTCCGGCGACGACTTCGAGACGCTCCGCCAGGTCGCGTCGGACGTCAACGCCATGGTGGCGGCGACGCCGGGCGTCGTCGACCTGCGGGACGACTTCGAGGACGCGCTCCCCGAACTGCAGTTCCACGTCGACCGGGAGCGCGCCGCGCTGCTGGGCGCCGACACGCGGTCGATCGGCACGTTCCTGCGAATGTCGCTCTACGGCATCGAGGGGGGGAAGTTCCGGGGCGAGAAGGACGAGTTCGACATCACCGTCCGCCTGCCCGCCGACCAGCGGAACACGCTGGAGTGGCTCGACCGCGTGCGCATCCCGACCGCGTCGGGCGCGACGGTTCCGATCACGTCGCTGGGGGAGTTCCGCTACTCCGCCGGCCGCGGGGCGATCCAGCGGAAGGACCAGAAGCGCGTGATCAAGATCAGCGCGAACGATGCGGGCCGCGGGGTCGACAAGATCCTGGCCGACGTCAAGGCCCGGGTGGGAGGGCTGGCGCTCCCGCGGGGCTACGCGGTGGCCTTCACGGGCGAGAACCAGGAGATGCAGCAGTCCGGCGCGTTCCTGTTCCGGGCCTTCATGATCGCGAGCGCGGCGATCCTGATCATCCTCGTGATCCAGTTCAACTCGGTGCTGGTGCCGGGGATCATCTTCTCGTCGGTCGTGCTCTCGCTGGTCGGCGTCATGTGGGGGCTGGTCGCCTGCGGGATGAAGTTCGGCATCATCATGACGGGGCTCGGTGTGATCACGCTGGCGGGCGTCGTCGTGAACAACGCGATCGTGCTGATCGACTGCATCCGGCAGTTGCGCGAGGAGGGGCTGCCGCTGCGCGAGGCGATCGTGGCGGCGGGCATCCGGCGTCTGCGCCCGGTGATGCTGACGGCGTCGACGACGGTGCTGGGCCTGATCCCGATGGCCGTCGGGTGGAGCCTGGAGATCCACACGTGGCCGTGGACGCTGGTCAGCGGGGCCGAGTCGAGCGCGTGGTGGGCTCCGATGGCGGTCGCGGTGATCTTCGGTCTCACGGTGGCGACGGTGCTGACGCTCGGCCTCGTGCCGGCGATGTACAGCCTTGTCGCGGGCGTCGTCGAGTGGGCGCAGCGGCGGTTGACGTCGGACGACTGACCGCCCGGTGCGCTACGGGCACGGGACCGCGAGCACCGCGAGCGAGTGCGGCGGCAGCGACACGGCGCCGTCGCTCGCCACCGGCCCGGGCTCGGCCGTGGCCAGTTCGAGGGCCCAGGGCCCCGGGGGGAGCGCGAAACGGACCCCTTCCACGCCGCCGTTGATCAGCACGAGGAGGTCGGGGCCGTCGGCCGCGGCCCCGGTGCAGCGGGCGCAGCCGCTCAACCGCATGCCCAGCGCGCGGCCGGCGTGCCAGTCGGGGGCGGTGCCCCCGGGGCCGATCCACTGGACATCCGCGGGCGCTCCGTGGCCGCAATGGCCGGTGAGGAAGGCCTCGCGTCGCAGGGCGGGGTGCGCCGCGCGGAGGCGGAGGAGCCGCCGCGTGAAGTCGAGCAGGCCGGCGTTGCGGTCCGCGAGCGACCAGTCGACCCACGAGAGGTCGTTGTCCTGCGCGTAGGCGTTGTTGTTGCCGCGCTGGGTGCGGCCGAACTCGTCGCCGGCGAGCAGCATCGGGACGCCCTGCGAGAGAAACACCGTCGCGAGCAGGTTCTTCTGCTGGCGCAGGCGGAGCGCCTCGACGGCGGGGTCGGCGGAGGGCCCCTCGACGCCGCCGTTGAACGAATGGTTGTGCTTCTCGCCGTCGGCGCCGCCCTCGCCGTTCGCCTCGTTGTGCGTCCGGGCGTGGCGGACGAGGTCGGCCAGCGTGAAGCCGTCGTGGCACGCGGCGAAGTTGACCCCGCTCAGCGGCCCGCGCGCATGGCGGTGGTAGAGGTCCGAGCTGCCCGCGAGCCGCGTCGCCAGCAGGCCGAGCATCCCGGCATCGCCGCGCCAGAAGCGGCGGACGTCGTCGCGGAACCGGCCGTTCCATTCCTGCCAGCGCAGGCCCGGGAACGCGCCGACCTGGTAGAGCCCGGCGGCGTCCCACGGCTCGGCGATCAGCTTGACGTGATGCAGGACCGGGTCGTTGGCGATCCGGTCGATCAGCGGCGGGGCGGGCAGGGGGTGGCCGTCGGGCGCGCGGGTCAGCGCGGAGGCGAGGTCGAAGCGGAAGCCGTCGACATGGAACTGCAGGACCCAGCGGCGGAGGCAGTCGAGGATCATCTCCGTGACGGCCGGGCGGTTCGCGTTGACGGTGTTGCCGCAGCCGGTGAAGTCCGCGAGGTCGCCGGAGCCGGGCTTGAGGATGTAGTACAGCGAACGGTCGAGCCCCTTGAGCGACAGGACCGGGCCGTGGCGGTCGCTCTCGGCGGTGTGGTTGAAGACGACGTCGAGGATGACCTCGATCCCCGCGTCGTGGAGCGCGCGGACCAGGTCGCGGAACTCGTCCACCGCCGCGCCGGGGGCGTGGCCGGCGGCGAAGCGGGCGTTGGGGGCGGACCAGGCGACCGGGCTGTAGCCCCAGAGGTTCCGAAGCGCCCTGCGCCGGCCGTTCTCGAGGAAGAACTCCATCTCCTCGAACTCGTGCACCGGGAGGACCTCGACCGCCGTGATGCCGAGCCGGACCAGGTGCGGGATCTTCTCCGCGAAGGCGGAGTAGGTGCCCGGCGCGGCGGCGCCGGAGGATGCGTGCGCGGTGAAGCCGCGAACGCTCGCCTCGTAGAGGACGGTGTCGCGCAGCGGCGTGCACGGGGGGCGGTCGCCGCCCCAGTCATAGCGCGCGTCGTCGACCACCAGCGCCTTGGGGAACGCGGCGCCGTGCCGCGGCCAGCGCCCCGGCACGAGACCGGCGGTCTCGCCCCAGCGCCGGGGCGTCGCCACGGCCGCCGCGCAGGGGTCGAGGAGCCACTGGTCGGGCGCCAGGCCCGGCGCCTCGAGGCGGAAGGCATAGGGCGTCCCGTGGCCGGCGGCCGGCACGTGCGCGTGCCAGAGATCGTCGCGGCGTTCGAGGGCGACCTCCCGCGAGGGATGGGCGTCGCCTGCGGCGTCGAACAGCAGGAGCCATGCGCGGGCGGCGGGGGCGCAGCGCAGGACGAACGTCGTGCCGTCGCGGCCGGCGTGCGCGCCGGGCCGCAGCCCCTCGGCCCCGCCGGAGGGCGCTGGGGCGGGAGCCGTCACGGTGCGGCGGCGGTCATCGACGGCGCGTCGGGCCGGGGCGCGTCCTTCGCGGAATCCCAGTAGGGCGAGATGCGCCGCAGGGCCCGGACGATGCCGGGGAAGACCGAGGCGATGCGGTCGACGTCCGCGTCGTCCGTGTAGCGGCTCAGGCTGAAGCGCACCGAACCGTGGACGGCGGTGAAGGGGACGTGCATCGCGCGCAGGACGTGCGAGGGCTCCAGCGAGCCCGACGTGCAGGCCGAGCCGCTCGACGCGCAGATCCCGGCCGAGTCGAGTTCGTTCAGGATGCTCTCGCCCTCGATGTAGTGGCACGCGAGGTTCAGCGTGTTCGGCAGGCGCGGGGCGCCTTCGCCGTTGATTTCCAGGCAGGGGATGGCGGTCCGCAGCGCGGTCTCGAGGCGGTCCCTTCGGGCGGCCACGTCCGCCGCATGCGGCAGGTGGTCGCGGGCGAGTTCGCAGGCGCGGCCGAGGGCGACGATGGAGGCGGCGTTTTCGGTGCCCGCGCGCCGGCCGTTCTCCTGGTGCCCGCCGATCAGCAGCGGGCGCACCGCCGCGCCGCGCCGCGCGTAGAGGGCGCCGACGCCCTTCGGCGCGTGCAGCTTGTGGCCGGAGAGCGAGAGCATGTCGACGCCCGGCAGCGACGCGAGGTCGACCGGGATCTTGCCGAGGGCCTGCGTGGCGTCGGTGTGGACGAGGATGTCGGGCGAGGTCTCCCGGGCGATCCGGGCGACGTCCGCCAGCGGGAAGATCACGCCGGTCTCGTTGTTGGCGAGCATGACGCTGACGAGGAGCGTATCCGGGCGGAGCGCGCGGACCAGGTCGCGCAGGTCGAGGCGGCCCCCGCGGTCCACGGGCAGCACCGCGAGGTCGTAGCCCTCGCGCTCGAGGTCCCGGCACACCTCGAGGACGGCCGGGTGCTCGACCGCGGTCGTGACGATGTGGCGGCGGGTGGGGCGGGCGCGCGCGGCCCCGCGAAGGGCGGCGTTGTTCGCCTCGGTGGCGCCGGAGGTGAAGGTCAGCTCGCCCGGCATCGCGGCGCCGACCAGGGCGGCGACCGCCGCGCGGGCGTGCTCGATCGCGCGGGTGACGTCGCCCGCGGCCGCGTAGAGCGAACTGGGGTTGTGGAAGCGCTCGCGGAGGAAGGGCAGCATCGCCTCCAGCACCTCGGGGGCGATGGCGGTGGTGGCGTTGTTGTCGGCGTACACGCGGCGCATCGGCGGTTCCCTAGACGGCGACGACGCGGATGCGTTCGTCGACCTGCTCCTTGAGCGTCCGCTCGACCATCATCTTGAGCGTCATCTGCGCCCCGGCGCAGCCCGCGCAGGCGCCGGCCAGGCGGCAGTAGACGATCCGGTCCTTGATGTCGACGAGTTCGAGGTCGCCGCCATCGGCCTGGAGCAGCGGCCGGATGGCGCCCTCGATGACCTGCTCGACGCGCCGCATGAACTGGAACGGGCTGAGGTCCGCCGGGGCCGGCGCGGTCGCGACGGGATCGGGCGGCCGGGGGGCGTCCTTGACGACCGTGTCCGCGCGGCCCCAGGTCTCGTCCAGCAGGTCCTGCAGCCCGCCGGGGGCGTGGTGGCACGACGCGCACGCGCCGCCGGCCTTGAGGGCGGCGGTGATCTCGGGGATCGTGCGCAGGTTCAGCTCGCGGATGCGGCGGCGGAGGTAGGGCTCGGTGATCGTGAAGCACTTGCAGACGATGCGGCCCTCGTCCTCGTCCTTCATGCGCAGCCGCACGCCCAGCGCGTCGAGGTTGACGCCGCGCTTCACCGACCAGTTGAACACGGCGGCCTCGAGGGCCTCGGCGCCCATGACGGAGCAGTGGATCTTCTGGCTGGGAAGCCCGCCGAGGAAATCGACGATGTCCCGGTTCGTGATCTTGAGGGCCTGGACGGGCGTGTAGCGGCCGTGCTCGATGATCGCGCAGAGGGCCTCGGAGGCGGCGATGGCCGACGTGCAGCCGAACGTGAGGTAGCGCGCCTCGGTGATCACGTCCCCGAGCGGATCCGCCGGGTCCTTCGCCACGCGGAAGGTGAACCGCAGCGCGTCGCCGCACACGATCGAGCCGTGCTCGCCGAACCCGTCGGCGTTCTCGATCTCGCCCATGTGCGTCCCCGGCTTCCCGTGGACCGCGTCCATGAAGATCTGCTTGGTCTTCTCGCTGTATTCCCAGGCCATCCGGTGCTCCCCAAATCGGATCATTGTACGGCAACGGCGCGCGGAATCCAGTCCGGCCGCGAGGCGGGTCCGGCGAGCGGCGCATCTCCGGCCCGGCCGTTCGACGGATCCCGGCGGCCCTGCGGACTCCGGGAGGCGCCCGCGGGATCCGGTCCGTGAACCGCCGAGGCGCCCTCAGGCGAGGTTGTAGCGGCCCGGGGAGATGACCCCGTCCGGATCGAGGGCGGTCTTGAGGGAGCGGACGGTCTGCCAGAAGGGGTCGTCGGGCCGGACGACGAGGTCCATGGAGCCGAGTCCGACGCGGTAGGGCGGGCAGCCGCGGCGGAGCATGTCCTCCTCGGCCTCGCGGATGCAGGACTGCGCGGCGGCGGCGCGGGCGGGGTCGTCGCGGCGGAAGGCGAGGCTGATGACGCCCTCCATCGAGCGGTCGTCGAGGAGGTTGACGGTGATGGCGGCCTCGAACCCGTACCGTGCGAAGATCGAGAGGACGGCGTCGAGCGCCTCGCGGACGAAGGCGCCGTCCGCCGGGACGATGGGGAGGCAGTAGAGGAGGCCGGCGTCGCCCCGGTCGGGATCGTCGCGCGACGGCGCCGCGCCCGGGACGGCCCATCCGACGGCCGGGAGGGTGTCGTCGGTGGGGATTCCCAGCGCGAGTTCCTGGACGGGCGTGACGGCGCGCAGCAGGGCGAGTTTGCGGGCGCAGGCGGGGATCCCGCGCAGCGCGGCCAGGAGGCGCTCCGCGGTGCGCCGGAGGCCGGCGCCGAGGAAGATCACGCGTGCGATGCCGCGCAGGGAGCGTCGGATCTCGGCGCGGGCGATGGCCTGCATGCGCGGGGGACCGGCGATGCCGGCGACGGCGCTCCAGGGGCCGAAGCCCTCGGCCGCGAGGACGGCCTCGGCGGCCTCGCGCGCGCGGTCGGCGGGGCACTGGCGCAGGGCGACGAGCTGCTCCATGAGCAGGGGGGCGAGGGTCATCCAGCTCCGGGCGCGGTTGCCGATATGGGCGACGCCGCCGATGACGCCGCGGCGGCGGAGGCCGGCGAAGGCGTCGATCAGCGCGGGCAGGGCGTCCTCGCGGTCGATGCGGGCGATGACGGCGGTCTCGCGCTCGGGCTTCGGCAGCAGTTCGACGCCGGCGGCCGTGACGATGCCGAAGTTGCCCTGGGCGAAGAGGCCGTCGAGCCACGGGCCGATGCCATGGCGGTAGAGGTGGGTGGTCCGCGCGCCGTCGTAGTGGCCGAAGCCGGTGCGGATCACCTCGCCGGTGCCGAGCACGACCTCGAGTCCCGAGAGGAGCGTGGCGCGGGAGTCGAAGTAGCCGACGCCGCGGTCGAGCGAGTTGCCGACGAGGCTGGTGCCGGTGGAGGAGCCGGTGACGTTGAAGATCAGCGGGAGGCCGTCGCCCGCGAGCCGCCGGTGGAGCTGGCCCTGGGTCACGTCGGCCTCGACGACGGCGTAGCGGCCCGGCGCGTTCACCTCGCGGATGCGGTCGAGGCCGGACAGATCGACGACGGCCGTCCCGTCGCGCGGAGGGAGGCGCGACCCCATGCCCCAGTTGCAGCCGCGGCTGACGGGGTGGACGGGCGCGCGGTGGGCCCGGGCGATCCGGACGACCGCCTGCACGTCCGCGACGGACCGCGGGCGGAGGATGCAGGGGATGCGCCGGTCGAGGGCGGCGGCGTTGCGTCGCGCGGCGGCCACCGACGCCTCGTCGGTCAAGACGGCGGCCTCGCCCAGGGCCCCCCGCCACGCGTCGACGGCCGGGTTCGCGCCCGGGGTCATGACACCGCGGGGAGCAGGATGGAGACGCGCGTGCCCTCGCCGGTTCGGCTGGTGATCTCGATCCGGCCCTCGTGGTCCTCGACGACCTGCTTGGTGATGAACAGGCCGAGCCCGGTGCCCTTGCCCTCCTTCTTCGTAGTGAAGAAGGGTTCGAACACGCGCTTCAGGTTCGCCTCGGGGATGCCGCAGCCGTTGTCGACGACGTCGATGCGCGCCATGCCGTCGGCGCGTCCGCACCGGACCGCAACGCGCCCGCTGGTCGCGTCGACGGCCTGCAGCGCATTGTGGATGACGTTCTGCAGGGCGCGCCGAAGGTGGGTGCGGTCGGCCGCGACGGTGACCGAGCCCCCCTCGGGCGTGATCTCGAGGCTCAGGCGCGAGGCCTTCGAGGAGACGCCGAGGTCGCGGACGATGTCGCCGACGATCTCGGCCGGGCGCAGGGGCGCGAGCTTCAGGGCGGCCTTGTTGCCGAGCGACCTCCACGTCTGCAGGACCTCGGTGCAGTGCCGCAGGTTGCCTTCGATCGACGCGAGGTACTGCTTGGCCTCGGCGGGCATGGCGCCGCTCCCGGTCCCCTCCAGCGTCATCTGCAGGAGGTCGAGGTAGCCGACGACGATGGTCAGCGGGTTGCTGATGTCGTGGACCATCTGCGACGACGTCAGCCCGAGCACGGCCATGCGCCGGGTGTTGGCGAGCTGCTGCTTGAGGTCCTCGTTGAGGCGCTCGAGTTCGCCGACGGCGCCGGCCTTGCCCCGCCGCTCGTCGGTGCGCTTGATGTTCTCGCGGACGACGCGAAGCATGTCGTCCACGTCGAACGGCTTGCAGAGGTAGTCGTTCGCCCCGAGCCGGATCGCCTCGCGGGCCGTCGTCAGGTCCCCGTAGCCGGTGAGCATGACGACGGCCGTGTCGCGGTCGATCTCGCGGATGAGCCGAAGCCCCTCGATGCCGGTCATGCCCGGCATCTTGATGTCGCTGATGATGAGGTCCGGCCGGGCCGCCTTCAGGGCTTCGAGGCCGGCGGCGACGCCGTTGGCGAGCACGACCTCGTACTCGTTCTTGAGGAGGATCCGCAGGCTCTCCCGCGGACCCCTCTCGTCGTCGATGACCAGCACCCTGCGGCGGGGGACGGCGCTCATGGATCAGTCGAACCGGTAGCGGTAGCTCACGGCGACGAGCTGCGGGTCGAGATCGTAGACGCCGTCGAAGGCGGGGTTCTGGTTGCCGGCGATGGTGCGGTCCTCGACGATGCTCAGCGTGTAGACGACGTCCACGGCGTGGCGGCCCTTGTGGTAGCCGGCGCCCAGCGCGACGACGTGGCGGTCCTCGTCCGGCAGCAGCGGCGAGAACGTCCGGTCCGGGACGGGGCTTTGGAGGAAGCTGTAGCCGGCGCGGACGATCCAGTTCGGCGCGACCGCCCAGTCGGCGCCGAGATTGAAGGTCCAGGTGTCGTCCCAGTCGTACGGGACGGCGCCGAGGCCGGAGGGGTCGGCCAGCGGCTGGTTCGCGCCGGCGTCGACCGGCAGCGATTCCATGGCGGACCAGCCGAGCCACTCGACGTCGGCCTCGACGCGGACGGTGTCGGTCAGCTCGATGCCGTAGCCGAGGGTCGCGATGCCGGGGAAATCCATCTCGGTCTCGAAATCGCTGTTGCCGAGGCCTGGGGCGGGCGGGGCGCCGTGCAGGTCGAAATCGCCCTCGTACTCGACCGAGACGGGGCTCCGGTAGGTCAGCGCGAGCCGCTGGGCGTCGGCGAGCTTGACCGTCAGCCCGATGTTGGCCCCCACGCCGAGGCCCGAGGTCTCGACGCGGGCCTCGCCGGCCGGGAGGCCGGGAGGGAAGCCGGGCAGCGAGCTCCAGGGCACGACCTGGCGGAACTCCAGCGTCGAGGCGAAGAGATCGAGCCCGGCGCCGAGCGCCACGCGGTCGTTGATCCGCCACCCGGCCGAGGGGTTGATGTTCAGCAGCGACATCTGGGCGTAGTAGGGCGAGACCATGGCGACGCCGCTGTCCTGCGCCCACTCGACCGACTGGCCGAACGGGGTCGTCAGGCCCAGGCCGCCGACCACGCGGTCCGTCAGCGGCAGCGCGATGAACACGTTCGGCAGGACCTGCCAGGCGTCGTCCGAAGCCGCGGCGTAGCCGACGGCGGCCCGGACCTCGGTCTCCATGCTGACGAGCGAAAGCGCCACCTCGACCTCCGGAGCCGCGAGGAAGCCCAGGTTGGCCGGGTTGTAGCTGACGGCCGAGGCATCGTCCACCTGGGCCGCGAAGGCATTGCCCCGGCCAAGGCCGGCGGCGCCGGGCGGCGGATTGCGGAATCCGTCGGCCCGGGACACGGACGCGCACACGGCCAGCGCCAGGACCGGCGCCACGAGCCTGACCAGGGAGGGAATCGTCTTCATGCTGAGTTTCCTTTCTCCGTTCACCATTTCCGAGCGCCCACACCCACAGGATACCAAAAGACTTGTCTTTGGACCCGTATCGCGTCTGGCTCTCCATCAAAGAAGGGGGCACGGCATCAACCGTAGGCCTATACGATAGGCCTAGAAGAGAAGAACGGAGGATGCCATGCCTTGGGAAGAGAGTGTGCTCAGTCTGCCCGGAATGCACGTGAAAAGGGTGGAGGGATGGAACGCGGTGCACGTATGGGTGAGGTCGGAGGAGGAGGTGAG
>VGWF01000006.1 GCA_016873715.1 Lentisphaerota bacterium
GGGGGGGGGGGGGTGGGGGGGTGTGGCGGTGGGGCTGTGGGGCGGTGGGGCGGTGGGGCGGTGTCGGATCTTGGTTGTTGGGTGTTGGTTGTTGGATGTTGGGTGTTGAGTCCGGACTTCGATGTTGGATGTTCGGTGTTCGATGTTCGGCGTTCGCCGCTCGGTCTTCGCCGCGCCGTCCTGCTTGCCGCACCGCGCCTCGGGGGCTAGCATGGCGCGCCTTTGAACGGGGACGAACGATGAACGACATGCCCACCCTTCGCGACGAACTGGGAATCTGGATGGCCGCCGGATTCCGCTCGGCGCTGCCGGAGCTCCCGGCGGACGCCGTCATCGCCGTCGCTCCGACGGCCCAGGCCGGCTTCGGCGACTACCAGTGCAACGCGGCGATGGGCCTCGCCAAGCGCCTGCGCAAGGCCCCGCGCGAGGTCGCGCAGGCCGCGCTGGCCGCCGCGGGCACGCATCCGGCCGTCGCGAAGGCCGAGATCGCCGGCCCCGGTTTCATCAACCTGACGCTCGACGACGCGTGGCTCGCGCGGCGCGTCGAGGCCGCCGCATCCGACGCCCGGCTCGGCACGCCGCGGCCCGGCGACGGACGGACCATCGTCCTCGACTACTCGAGCCCGAACGTCGCGAAGCCGATGCACATCGGACACATCCGGTCCACGGTCATCGGCAACGCGCTGGACCGGCTGCACCGGTTCCTCGGCTACCGCGTCGTCGCCGACAATCATCTCGGCGACTGGGGCACCCAGTTCGGCCTCCTCATCATGGGCTTCCGCCATTTCGCCGACACCGCCGCCTACGAGGCCTCGCCCATCGAGGAGCTCGAGCGCATCTACGTGAAGAGCTACGAGCAGTCGAAGGCGGATCCTTCGTGGCTCGACGCCGCCAAGGCCGAGCTGGTGAAGCTCCAGGCCGGCGACGCGGAGAACCGCCGCCTCTGGGAGTCGTTCGTCGAGCACAGCATGCGCGAGTTCGACCGCATCTACGCGCGCCTCGGCGTGACGTTCGACCTCGTCCGCGGCGAGAGCTGGTACAACGAGCGCCTGCCCGGCGTCGTGGCGCGGCTGGAGAAACTCGGCCTCGCGCGCGACAGCGACGGCGCGGTGTGCGTCTTCTCCGACGGCACGCTGCCGCCGAAGGACGACCCGCTGATGAAGCAGGAGGACGGCGAGTGGAAGCCCGCGCCGTGCCTCGTGCGGAAGAGCGACGGCGCCTTCAACTACGCCACCACCGACCTCGCCACCGTGCTCAGCCGCGCGGAGGAGTTTGCGCCCGACGCGGTGATCTACGTCACCGACGAGCGCCAGCAGCTCCACTTCCGCCAGTTCTTCCATGTCGCCCGCGCGCTCGGTGTCACGACGCGGCTGGTCCACGTCTGGTTCGGCCTGATGCGCCTGCCCGAGGGCACGTTCTCGACGCGCCAGGGCAATGTCATCAAGCTCGAGCGCCTGCTCGACGAGGCCGAGGAGCGCGCGCTGGCGATCGTGAAGCAGACGAGCCCGGAGATGCCCGAGGCCGTGCAGCGCGAGGTCGCCCGCGCGGTGGGCCTCGGCGCCGTGAAGTACGCGGACCTCAGCCAGAACCCGCAGAGCCTCGTGACGTTCACGTGGGACAAGGCCCTCGCGCTCGAAGGCAACTCCGCGCCCTACCTGCAATACGCCTGCGCGCGCATCGCAAGCGTGCTCGACAAGTACGCCGAGCAGTTCCCCGGCGGCTCGTTCGCGGCGGCGCCGGTCGCGCTCGGCGAGGCGGTCGAGCGGGCGCTCGCGCTGCACCTCGCGCGGTTCCCGGAGGCGGTGCTCGACGCGGCGGCCGCGTGCAAGCCGAACGTGCTGGCCGACTACCTCTTCTCGCTGTCGCAGCTCTACAGCAGCTTCTATCAGAACGTGCCGTTCCTGAAGGCGCCCGAGGGCGTGCGCGAAAGCCGCCTGCGCCTCTGCTCGGCCGTCGCCGCCGCCCTCCGCGCCGGCCTCGGCCTCCTGGGCATTGAAACGCCGGCGCGGATCTGAGCGTCCTCACGCGGAGCGTGAGGACTACTTTGGAGCCGCCCCGCCGGGCGCCTGCCACGGCACCGAGCCGCCGCGCTGGATCCGGGCGCGCAGGGCGGCGGCCAGTTCGTTGAAGACCTTCTTCTCGGAACCGGCGAGATCCCGCGTCTCCTGCGGATCGTCCCTCAGGTTGTAGAGTTCGAGCGGCGAGTACGGGTCGTTCTGCATCAGCTTCCAGTCGCCGCGGATCAGGGCCTCGTAGCTCTTCCCGCCGTAGCGGGGCCCACCCTCGCGCCGCACGAAGTAGAGGTCGCGGGGGGCCGGCGGCTCCCCGCCCCGGAGCGCGGGGAGCAGGCTGACGGCGTCGAGGTCCGGCGGCAGCGGCGAGCCGGCGGCCTCGAGCAGGGTCGGGAAGAGATCGAACGTCTGCCCGGCGTACTCGCAGCTCGAGCCGGCCCGGATCACGCCCGGCCAGCGCACGAAGAACGGGATCCGCAGCCCGCCGTCGTAGTGGCTCTGCTTGCCGTCGCGCCACGGGTCGTTGCACTGGCCGTGCGGCAGCGACCCGCCGTTGTCGGAGGCGAACGCGACCAGCGTGTTCGACGCGAGCCCGGTGCGGTCGAGCATGTCCAGCACGCGGCCGATGCCGGCATCGAGGTGCTCGACGAAGGCGACGTTCGTCGCCCGGAGCGCGGGCATCGCGGGATCGCGCGCCGTCACGCGCGCAAGCCATTCCGCCGGCGGCTCGACCGGGAAGTGCGGGGCGTTATAGGCGAGATAGAGGAAGAACGGCTCCCCCGCGCGGGACCGGCCCTCCAGGTACTCGCAGGCCCACGTCGTGAAGAGGTCGGTCGCATGGCCCTGCGGATCGACCGTCTCCCCGTTCCGTCGCATGTAGTTGTTCCCGAGGCGCAGGTGCGTCGTGTAGCTGTCCATCATGTCGCCGAGGAAGCCGTGGAAATGGTCGAACCCGCGCTGGTTCGGCAGGTTCGGCGCCTCGAGGCCGAGGTGCCACTTCCCAACGATCGCGGTGTGGTAGCCCGCCTTCTTCAGGCAGTCCGCGAGGGTCGGGACCGACGGGGACAGCCAGCCCCAGGAGTCGGCCGCCTGCGTGCGGATGACCCCCGGCACGCCCGCGCGGTCGGGGTGACGGCCCGTCAGGAGCGCGGCGCGCGACGGCGAGCAGACCGTGCAGTTCGAGCGCATGGCGGGAAAGCGCATGCCCTCGCGCGCCAGGCGGTCGGTGTTCGGCGTCCGCACGTCCTTCCCGCCGTTGGCCGACACGTCGGCGTAGCCCTGGTCGTCCGTCAGGATGATCACCAGGTTCGGCCGGCGCCCGTCCGCGGTCGCGCCCACGGTCACGGCCGCAACCGCCGCCGCCAGCAGGACCCGCCGCATCGTCTTCATGTCGCCCTCCGATCGCCCGCGGCGTCCCCACGCGCCCACCCGGGAACGAGGACCCCGGGAACCGCCTCGTTGCGGAACTGTAGCCGCGACCGGCCCGGCCCGCGAGAACGTTGACGCGCAGCGTCAGGAGTCCCGCCCATCAACCGCCGAACTGCGATGTAGATCCGCCCCTGCCCAGGATCTGCTCATTCCGCCGCGGCGGAAGAGCATAGTGGTCCTCACGCTCCGCGTGAGGACTACTTTTGGCACCCCGCCGAGGACTGACTCCTTCGGCCGCCGCTTCCCCGGAACGTCCAACCCTTGGAAGCCCGGCGTGACGGGGGTTCCAAGGATTGGAAACCCCGGACGGCCGCGACGGAGCGCGGCCCTCCAGGAGACTCGGTGGACGGTGGAGCCGCCTTCGCCACAGCGCTTCGGCGGGCCGAGGCGCGGCCCAACAGTTCGGAACCCGTGGAGACGGCGATACCCATCCGTCGCCGCCGCGCCTCACGCCTCCGACAGGCCGGCGGCGCGGATGGCGTTCTTCAGGTGCGCGAGCGCGTCCTTGTAGTCCTTCGGCCCGACGTACTCGAGCACGAGCGGCGCGTGCGGCGTCCGTTCGGCGGCGAGCGTGACGAAGCGCTTGTAGTCGACGTCGCCCTGGCCGGCGGCGACGCCCTTCTCGACGTGCAGCTTGCGGTCCTTCGCGTGCAGGCAGTCGATGTACGGGCCGAGCTGCGCGAACATCTCGTCGAGGTCGTTCAGCTCGATCAGGTTCGCGGGGTCGAGCAGCACGCGCACGCGCGGCGAGTTCACGGCCTCGACGAAGGTCCGCACGCGCTTGGCGCTGGCGAGGAAGCCGCGGTAGAAGGGCTCGAGCAGGATCTTCGCGTCATGCTTCTCCGCGAGCGCGGCGAGTTGGCGGACGACATCGACGGTCTGCGGCCACACCGGGTCCTGGAACTCGATCGCGATCCGCGGCGGGGGCGCCTTGTCGTCGTGGAAGTGGCCGGCCTCGGTGATGAACGTCTTCACGCCCATGTGCCCGCCGACGGCCATCATGGCGTCGAAGTAGGCGAGGTTGGCGGCGCGCTCGGCCTCGTCCGGGTGGATGAGGTTCGTGTAGACGCCGATGCTGTGGATCTCGATGCCGGCATCGCGATAGGCGGCGGCGATCCCGCGGCAGCGCTCGGGCGTCAGGCTGGAGACGTCCGACCGGCCGTTGTACTTCCAGAACTTGCTCTCCTTCTGGCTCAGGAAGAGCTGCACGATGCGGATGCCTGCCGCGGCCAGCTCCTTCGCGAGGTCGGCGTTCGAGTGGTCGCCGAAGCCCAGCGTGGCGATGCCGATCTTGAGGCCCGCCTTGCGCTCCGCCGCGCCCGCGCCCGCCGCGGCGCCGAGGCCGCACAGCGCGGCCATGCCCGCCGCGCCCCGGAGAAGATCCCGTCGTGTCGAGTTCATCGTTGCGTTCTTCCTTTCCGCGATTCCGTCGTCCGGCATTCCTCCGCTGCCGCCGCGATCGTCGTTCGCGGCCGCGCCGTCTACAGCCCCCACCCCGCGCGGTACTCGCGATGAAGCAGCTTGTTGGCGTCCTCGTCGTTCGTGACCTTGAGTGCCGGGCCGTCCCAGAGCAGCTTCTTCCCGGCGCGCAGGGCGACGTTGCCGAGCATGCAGGTTTCCGTGAGGACGCCGGCGTGATCGGGGAAGTTGGCGCCCGGCGGCGGACCGCCGCGGCAGGCGTCGACGAACTCCTTGTAGTGCCCCGGCGAGCGCGGGAGGGTCTTCGGTGCGCGGCCATAGGCCTTCATCTTGGTCTCGGGGATGATGCGGTGGCCGTAGATCGTGCCCTTGTCGCCGACGTAGATCGTCTCGTAGCTGCGGCCGGCGCGGGGCTCCAGGTCGGCGGGCAGCGGAGGGAGCAGTCCGCCGTCGTACCAGTTCAGCTTCACCGGCGGCCGTTCGCCGCGGGCGGGGAACTCGAAGCGGGCGATGACGCCCAGCGGGTAGACCTCGGGGAACATCTTCGTCGAGCAGGCCTCGACGCTGACGGGGTGCTTGAGGTCGAGCGCCTTGAAGACGGTCGAGAGCTTGTGGCAGCCGAGGTCGCCGAGCTGGCCGGTGCCGAAGTCCCACCAGTTGCGCCAGGTCCAAGGGTGGTATTCGGGATGGTAGGGCCGTTCCGCGGCGGGGCCGAGCCAGAGGTTCCAGTCGAGGCCGTCGGGGACGGGCGGGGTGTCGGCGGGGCGGTCCTGCAGCGCCGGGTAGCGCCAGAAGCGCGCGCCGATGGAGACGTGCACCTCGCGGACGTGGCCGATGGCGCCGTCGGCGATCATCTCGCGGACGACGCGGTCCTCCTCGGTCGCCTGGCCCTGGTTGCCGAGCTGCGTGGCGACGCCGGCCTTGCGGGCCTCCTCGGCGACGGCGCGCGACTCGGCGACGGACCACGTCAGCGGTTTCTCGCAGTAGACGTGCTTCCGCTTCTTCAGCGCGGCCATGGTGATGACGGCGTGGGCGTGGTCCGGCGTGGCGACGACGACGGCGTCGACGTCCTCCTTCTCGAGGAGTTCGCGGTAGTCCGCATAGGCGCGGCAGCCGCGGCCCCCGCCCTTGCCGGCGTAGTGCTCGTCGGTCATGCGCCGGGCGGGCTCGCGGCCGGCGGGGCGGCCTTCGCCGCCCTTGGCCCAGTCCCAGGAGATGTAGCCGCCGCCCTCGCGGTTCGGATCGCAGACGGCGACGACCTGGATCTCGTCGAAGGCGAGGAGATTCATCAGGTCGATGGTGCCCTGTCCGCCGCAGCCGATGACGGCGAGCGTGGTCTTCGAGTTCGGCGCCGTCTGGCCCGGACCGCCGAGGACGCGGCGCGGGAGGAGGGTGAACGCGGGGGCGGCGGCGGCGGCGAGGAATGTCCGGCGGGGCATGTCCGGCTTCATGCGTGCGGTTCCTTCTCCTGGGTGTCCGTGGCGGCGACTGTACAGGTTCGGGAGGGACGAGGCGAGAAGCGGTTCCGCCGACCGGCCGCGCGGCCCGGGAGCGGCTGCCTGCCGCCGGCCCCGGCCTGCTCGCCCCGCCGGGTCCGCCATGATGCGGCCGGAAACCGGAGAACGAGCGATCCCTGCGTCCCCCGCCAGCCGTGACCCGGCGCACCACAGGGTGTCGGTGTTAATTAACTCCGACATCCTGGTTCGGTCGCATCAGGAACCCGGGCGAGGCGGCGGCGAGTTCCGCAGTTGGCGCAGGATCACCTTCTGGAGAGGATGCGGATGGGAGACAACGTGGTACAACCCGTCGACCGCGCGCACGAGCCGCCGGTCGGCCAGGATCCGCAGATGCCGCTTCAGGGACCGCAGGGGGATGCCCGTGGCTCTCGCCAACGACGCCGGCCCCATCGGCCGGTCGAGCAGACGCCGCACGATCTGGAGGCGTCGGGGGTAGGTGTATCCGAACGCGATGCGTGCGAATTCCGCGTCCACGGCCGGCTCCTTGCGTCGAAGCGCCGCACGGATCGCCTCCGTGATCGCCGCCGCGTCGGGCACTTCGGGATCGGGCTGGAGCCTGTACCAGACCTCCGGCCCGCGACGTGTCGCGGCCAGCAGGCCCCGCGAGTTCAGACGCCGCAACTCCTGGCTCGCGCGGGGCATGCTCAGCCGCAGCCGCCCGGCCGCCTCCGTGACCGACAGGGTCCGCGACGTCATCAGCAAGCGGAGAAGCCGCAACCGGGTGAGACCGGTCAGAACCCTGCACGTGCGCCACAACGTCGGATGAAGCTGGATGGCGTTCATGGTGTCGGAGTTTATTAAGTCCGACACCATGGTCCAAGCCCAGATTCTCTGCTAGTCTCGTCATGATGAGTAGCGATTGGAAGCACGATGCGCCCGGGTGGGCCGCCGGTCTGGGCGCGGCCCTGGGCGGCAACCTCGATCTCTCCCCGCTGGCCCGAAGGCTCTACAGCCAGGACGCCTCGATCTACGAGCAGCTCCCGCTCGGTGTCGCACGGCCGCGCGACGCGGCCGATTGCGCCGCCCTTGTGCGCGCGGCCGCGACCCACGGGTTCAGCCTGATCCCGCGCGCGGGCGGCACCAGCCTCGCCGGACAGTGCGTCGGCCCCGGCCTCGTCGTCGAGGTCTCCCGGCACATGAACCGCATCGTGTCGGTCGACGCCACCGCGCGCACCGCCCGCGTCGGACCGGGCGTCGTGCAGGACGACCTCAACGACGCGGCCGCCCCGCACAACCTCATGTTCGCGCCGGACACCTCGACCTCCAGGCAGGCCGGCATCGGCGGCATGATCGGCAACAACTCGTGCGGCGCCTTCTCCGTCCGCTTCGGCACCACGCGCGACCACGTCGACGCGGTGGACGTCATCCTCGCCGACGGTTCGCCGGCCCGCCTCGGCCCGCTCGACGGCCCCGCCCTGGACGCCAAGCTCCGCGAGGACTCGCCGGACGGCCGCCTCACGCGCGCCGTGTTCGACCTCGTCGACCGGCACCGCGCGCTCATCCTCGAACGCTCGCCCAAGCCCGCCGTCCGCCGCCGGAACGCCGGCTACGCCCTCGACGCCCTCGCCGGCGGCCGGCCGTGGAATCCCGACGGCGCGCCGTTCAACCTCGCGCGCCTCCTGTGCGGAAGCGAGGGGACGCTCGCGCTCGTCACCGAGGCCGAGGTCCGGCTCGTCCCCCGCCCCGCCGCACGCCGCCTCGTCTGCGCGCACTTCGCCTCGGTGGAGGACGCCTGCCGGGCCACCGTCCCCATCCTCGCCCACAACCCGGCCGCGATCGAACTGATGGACGGCGCCCTCCTCGAGGCCACCCTGCACCATCCCGCCCAGGCCCCCAACCGGTTCTGGATCGAAGGCGAGCCCGGCGGCGTGCTGGCCATCGAACTGTGGGCGGAGGATGAGGCCGCCGCGGACCGGGCCACCGAGTCCCTCCTGGCCGATCTTCGCGCCCGCGGCCTCGGTTTCGCACACCCGGTCGTCCCCGCCGCCCGGATTGCCCGCGTCTGGGCGCTGCGCAAGGCCGGGCTCGGCCTGCTGACCGGCATCCCGGGCGACGTGAAGCCCGTCACCGCGATCGAGGACCTGGCCGTCGCACCGGAGGACCTCGCAGACTTCGTGACGGAGGTCGACGCCCTGACCGAGAGCCTTGGCTGTCCCTGCGTCTACTACGGCCACGCCTCCGTCGGCCTGCTGCACTACCGCCCGATGCTGAACTTCAAGGATGCCGACGACCTCGCCACCTTCGAGCGCCTCTGCGCCGGGATCGTGCCGATCGTCCGACGCTTCCGCGGCAGCCTCTCGGGCGAGCACGGCGACGGCCGCCTCCGCGCACCCTTCCTGCGCGAGGCGCTGACGCCCGACCTCTACGACCTGTGCGTGCAGGTGAAGCGCCTCTTCGACCCGCGCGGCATCCTGAACCCGGGCAAGATCGTCGACCCCGCCCCGCTGACGGCCGACCTGCGCACCTCGCCCGCAACGCCGACACCGGAGATCGCGACGGAGTTCGACTGGTCCCGCACCGTCGGCTTCGTCCGCGCCGCCGAGGCCTGCAACGGCGCCGGCGTCTGCCGCCAGAGCACCGGCCGCGGCCTGATGTGCCCGACCTACATGGCCACCGGCGACGAGGCCCACACGACGCGCGCCCGCGCCAACCTGATGCGCCAGTCGCTGACCTCCGGCACCCCGGACGCGACGTGGACCGACCCCGACCTGGCGGCCGTGATGGAGTCCTGCCTTTCGTGCAAGGGCTGCAAGCCGGAGTGCCCGTCCGGGGTCGACCTCGCCCGCATGAAGGCCGAGTGGCTCCAGAAGCGCAACGACCGGAAGGGCCCCTCGCTCCGCAGCCTCGCCATGGGCTTCTACGCGACGGCGGCCCGGGCCGCGCGCATCGCGCCGGGTCTCGCCTCGCGCATCGCGGACTCCGCCGCGATGAAGCACCTGCTGGGCATCGCCCCGCGGCGCCGCGTGCCGCCCTACGCCCGCCGCACCCTCGCCCAGTGGGCTCGCGACCGCCGCCCGCCCGCGGCGGCCGGCACACGCGGCGAGGTGCTGCTTCTCAACGACGAGTTCACGAACTACGGCGAGCCGGAGATCGGCATCGCCGCGGTCGAGGTGCTGGAAGCCGCGGGCTGGGGCGTGCGGCTGACGCACGGCCTCGAGTCCGGCCGCACGCAGATCTCCAAGGGCTTCCTCCGCGCCGCGCGCCGGCGCATCGTGCGCGCGATCGAAGCCCTCGCGCCGGAGGCCGGGAACGGCACGTGGATCCTCGGCCTGGAGCCGTCCGCGATCCTCACGTTCTGCGACGAGGCGCCGGACCTCGTTCCGCCCGCGTTGCGCGCGAAGGCGCTCGCGGTCGCGGCGCGGTGCGTCCTCTTCGACGACTTCCTCGCGCGCGAGGCGGACGCCGGCTCGCTCGCCGGCCTGGCGTTCGGACGACTCCCCGAGGGCGAGGTCCTCTTCCACGGCCACTGCCATCAGAAGGCGATCGCGGGCACCGCGGGCACGCGCCGGGCGCTCGCCCTGATCCCCGGCCTGACCCTGACCGAACTCGGCACCGCGTGCTGCGGCATGGCCGGTTCGTTCGGCTACGAGCGCGAGCACTACGAACTGTCGATGGAGGTCGCCAACCAGGTCCTCCTGCCCGCGATCCGGAACCGCCCCGATGCGCTCGTCTGCGCCCCCGGCACGAGCTGCCGCCAGCAGATCCGCGACGGCGCCGGCCGCCGCGCCTGGCACACCGCCGAACTGCTGCACCAGTCCCTGGAAAGCGGCAAGCGATGAGGGACGAGCGATGAACGGAGGAATCGCCAGGCCGGGCCGCTCCTCCCGCATCCCTCAGGACTCATCGCTTCCCGCTCCGCCCGAGGTCTGCCCGGTCTGCGGGGAGGAGGTACCGCAGGATGCCGCGGCGTGTCCGGGCTGCGGCGCGGACCACGACACGGGCTGGAACGAGGAGGCGACCGCGGCGGACGGGCTCGACCTGCCCGACGACGACTTCAACTACGACGAGTTCGTGAAGCGGGAGTTCGGGGAGGAACTGGCGCCGGGCGGCTGGAGACGGCAGATGCTCTGGATCGCCGCCGGATTGGTTGCCCTGCTTGCCCTCACCCTTTGGCTGGCGGCGAAGCGGTAGCACGGCCTGGAGGGCCGACCTCCGTGTCGGCCGTACGAGGGGTCCCGTGGCAACGGCCTGGAGGGCCGACCTCCGTGTCGGCCGAACGAGGGGTCCCGTGGCAACGGCCTGGAGGGCCGACCTCCGTGTCGGCCGTTCGGACGGCCGGGTTCATTCGCACGTACGCGAGTTCCTCGTCGTAGTGCGCGCGTGATCTCATCTTTGTATCCCGGAAGTCCCGTTGCCGGGGTTTCTCCCTGGATCCATTCACGGCCCGGACGGAGCCGGGCCCTCCATGCACTTGGCGAGAACCTGGAGGGCCGACCTCCGTGTCGACCGAACGAGGGGTCCCGTGGCAATGGTCTGGAGGGCCGACCTCCGTGTCGGCCGTTCGGACGGCCCGGACGGAGCCGGGCCCTCGAGGCACCCGCCGATCCGCCCTACCGGCCGCGCCGCAGACCGCCGCGCGGGGGCCCGCGACGCGGTCCGCCGCGCCCGCCGCCATGGCCGAAGGGCGAGGGACCCCGTGGACGGCTGGGCGGGAGATTGGGCACGCCCTCGGGCAGCTTGACCCACTCCTCCTCGGGAACCGTGCACGGCAGGGACCGGCCGATGTACTCCTCGATCGGCGGGAGGTAGAACGATTCCTCCTCGCACGCGAAGGTGACCGACGTGCCCGACGCGCCCGCGCGGCCGGTGCGGCCGATGCGGTGGACGTAGTCCTCGGGATCGATCGGGGTGTTGAAGTTCACCACGTGGCTGATGCCCGTGACGTGAAGGCCGCGGCCGGCAACGTCGGTGGCGACGAGCACCTGGATGCGGCCTTCGCGGAAATCCTCCAGCGCGCGCGTCCGCTGGTTCTGGGCCAGCGCACCCGAGATCAGCGCGCACGGGAAGCCGGCCCTCTTCACCAGTTCGTCCAGCCGCTCGGCCGTGTCGCGGCGGTTGACGAAGACCAGCACCCGCTCGGGTTTCTCGCGCGTGAGCAGGTTGTAGAGCAGCGGCCACTTCTCGGCGGCCGTGACGATGTAGACGATCTGGTTGACGGTATCCACCGCGACGTTCTCGGGCTCGATCTCGACCTTCGCGGGATCGCGCGTCCAGCTCGACGCGAGCCGCAGGATCGGCTCGGACAGCGTGGCGCTGAAGAGAAGCGTCTGGCGGCGGTCCTTGTGCGGCGTGCTGTAGACGATGCGGCGGACGTCGGGGATGAACCCCATGTCCAGCATGCGGTCGGCCTCGTCGATGACGAGAATCTCGACGCGGTTGAGGTGGATCTCGTGGCGCGCGTGGAAGTCGAGCAGGCGGCCGGGCGTGGCGATCAGCAGGTCCACGGGGCCGGCGGCGAGCCGGCGGCGCTGGCGGTCCATGTCCTCGCCGCCGTAGACGGCGACCGACCGGACGCCGCAGTACTTCCCGAGGTCCGCGGCGTCGCGCTCGATCTGCATCGCCAGCTCGCGCGTCGGCGCCAGCACCAGCGCGCGGGCCGAGCCGGGCCTGCGGCCCTCGCGGTCGGGGCTGCGCAGAAAGCGGGTGAAGACGGTGATCAGGAAGGCGGCGGTCTTGCCCGTGCCGGTCTGCGCCCGGCCGGCCATGTCGCGGCCCTCCAGCGTCGCCGGCAGCGTGCCGGCCTGGATCGGCGTGCAGTACTGGAAGCCGAGATCGGCGATCGCGTGGAGGATCTCCACCGGCAGGCCGAGGTCCTGGAAACGCGTCTTGCCCTCGGCCGGCGGAACGACGTACGAGGCCGGATCCCACGGCGGCCCGGGCGGCGGCGGCGGTTCCGCTGCGACCGGCGCTGCCTCGCCGGCAACCCCGGCGCCTTCCTCGCGGCGGCGTCCCCGCCCCCCGCGCCGGCGGCGGCGCTTCGCCGGATCGTCCGCGCCGGGGGTCCATGCGGTCCCGGCGTCGCGCGCGGACGCACTGTCGTACGCACCGGCCTCGCGAGGCCCGGAATGGCCGCGGCCCGCGGCGTGTCCACGGCCCTCGGAGGTCCGGCCTTCGCCGTGGCCGCGCCCGTCGGTGGAGCCGCGCCCCCCGGTGTGACCGTGGCCCTCGGCGTGGCCGCGGATCGCATGAGGACCGTGCCGGTGAGCCGCGTGGGCGTGCGCCCCCCCGGGGCGCTGGGCTTGACCGGGATCGTCCGGCCGATCGGCCTTCGGACCGCGGGCGTCTTCCTTCTTCGCGTCGCCCCCGCCCTTCACGCGGCGGCCGAGCGACTTCAACGTGTGGAGTATCTTCTTGAGCATGGCGGAATCGCGGCAGGATACGCCCCCGGGCGCCCGATAACAACCGCCGAATTGGGCGTGGTGGACATCCGGCGCGGGCCGGGGCATAAAGGGCGCGCGGGGCGGCCGTGCCGCGCGGGGGGTGCCGATGAAGCTGGGCGGGTTCGACATCGCCGTGTTCGTCGCGTTCTACGCGCTGATCTTCGGCGTCAGCCTCTGGAAGAGCCGCCGCGAAAGCGGCAGCGAGGACTACTTCCTCGCCGGCCGCAGCCTTCCCTGGTGGATCATCGGCATCTCCATCGTCGCCGCGAACATCTCCACGGAGCAGTTCGTCGGCATGGCCGGCCAGGGCGCGGGCGGCGTCGGTCTCGCCGCCAGCAACTGGCAGCTCCTCGGCTCGGTCGCCGTCGTGCTGATCGCCTTCACGCTGCTGCCCCGGTTCCTGAAGGCGGGCATCTACACGATGCCGGAGTTCCTCGAGTACCGCTTCAACACCGCGACGCGGTCGATCATGGCCGCCATCACGGTCGTCATCTACGTGACCGTGATGCTGACCGCGGTGCTCTACTCCGGGGGGCTGGTGCTGCGGACGGTCTTCGATGTGCCGCTGCTGAAGGGCGTCTGGATGATCGGCCTCATCGCCGTCGCCTACACCGCGTGGGGAGGCCTCAAGGCCGTCGCGTGGGCCGACCTCTTCCAGGGCGGCGCCCTGCTGGTCGGCGGAATCGTGACGTTCCTCCTCGGCCTGCACGCGGTCGGCGGCTGGGACGCCTTCGCAACGTCGAACGCGGCGAAGCTGCACATGGTCCTCCCGGCGGGCCACAAGGACCTTCCCTGGGTCGGCGTGCTCGGCGGCATGTGGATCGTCGAACTCTACTACTGCGGCCTCAACCAGTTCATCGTCCAGCGCAACCTCGCCGCGAAGACCCTGCGCGACGGGCAGCTCGGCGTCATCTTCGCCGGCGCCCTGTGGCTGATCGTCCCCTTCGCCATCGTCATGCCCGGCCTCATGGCCCAGCAGCTCTACGGCGCCCAGATGGCCACGCCGGACGAGGCCTTCCCCACCCTGATCCGCAACCTGATCCCGGCCGGCGTCCGCGGCTTCATGTTCGCCGCGATCGCGGGGGCCGTGATCAGCTCGCTCGCCTCGATGCTCAACTCCGCCGCGACGATCTCGACGATGGACATCTACCACCGCCTGATCGACCGGCGCGCCCCGCAGAAACGGCTGGTGTGGCTCGGGCGCGTGCTGACGGTCCTCTTCGTCATCATCGCCTGCCTGCTGGCCCCCCGGCTCGACGACCCGAAGTTCGGCGGCGTCTTCAAGTTCATCCAGCAGTTCCAGGGCTACATCTGGCCCGGCGTCACCGCCGTCTTCGTGTTCGGCATCCTCGTCCCCACGGCCCCCGGCGCCGCCGGCGTCGCCGGCATGCTCTCCGGACCGGCACTCTACGGCCTGCTGCAGTTCCACGCGAAGGACATGCACTTCCTGATCCAGGTCGCCCTCGTCTTCCAGCTCGTGCTGCTGATCATGGGCCTCATCACCCTGGCGTTCCCGCGGGCCGAGCCGAAGTCGCTGCCGGTGCGCGCGGACCTCGACACGACCACGGCCCCGATCGTGCGCTGGGCCGGCGCCGCCGTCCTCGCGGGCGTCGCGGTGTTCTACGCCGTTTTCTGGTGAACGGAACGAAGAAGGGCCGGCGGGCGCCGCAAGCAAGGAGACAGGTCATGCGATCGATGGGAATCGGTATCGTGGCGGGTGCAATGGCCCTTCGGGCGGCGGCGGGCACGGTGTCGCTGGAGACGCTGGACCTGAAGCTGATGTCGGGCGGCTGGGGACGCGCGATCGCCAACCAGGCGGTCACGACCAACCCGCTGTCGATCGGCGGCAAGGCCTACGACCGCGGCATCGGCACGCATGCGCCGAGCCAGTGGGTCCTGGCGCTCGACGGGAAGGCCGCGGAGTTCCGCGCCGAGGTCGGCGTCGACGCCCAGGTGAAGCCCGGCCAGCCCGGATCGGTGGAGTTCCTCGTGATCGCGGGCGAGACGGAGATCTGGCGCAGCGGCGTGATGAAGGCGGGCCAGCCGGCGAAGTCCGTCCGCGTGCCCCTCGCGGGCGTGAAGCAGCTCATCCTCGAGGTGTCCGACGCGGGCGACGGCCGGAGCCACGACCACGCCGACTGGGCCGCCGCGGAGATCGATTTCGCCGGCGAGCCGCCGAAGGCCATCGCCGCGCCCGCGGTGCCGGAGGAGGAGGCCGTGATCCTGACGCCGCCCGCGCCGAAGTCGCCGCGGATCCACGGGCCGAAGGTCTACGGCGCGCGCCCCGGAAAGCCGTTCCTCTACCGCATCCCCGCCACCGGCGAGCGCCCGATGGTCTTCGCCGCCGGCGGCCTGCCCGCCGGCCTCGACCTCGACCCGCAGGGCGGAATCGTGCGCGGCACGACGCCGCCGCGCGGCGACCACAAGGTGACGTTCACCGCCCGCAACGCGCACGGGACCGCGGAGCGGACCTTCACGATCGTCGCCGGCGACACGCTCGCGCTCACGCCGCCCATGGGCTGGAACCACTGGTACACGCACTACAACCGCATCACCGACGCGACGATGCGCGAGGCGGCCGACGTGATGATCTCCAGCGGCATGGCCGACCACGGCTACCAGTACGTCAACATCGACGACTGCTGGATGAACGCCCCCGCCGTCGGCAAGTACCAGCGCGACCCGAAACGCATCGGGGCCGAACGGAGGCCCGACGGAACCATCCAGCCCAACACCTACTTCCCCGACATGAAGGGCCTCGCGGACTTCATCCATGCCAAGGGCCTCAAGGCCGGCCTCTACACCTCGCCCGGCCCGCTGACCTGCGCCGGCTTCGGCGGCGCGCTCGGGCACGAGGCGCAGGACGCGAAGACCTTCGCCGACTGGGGCTACGACTTCCTCAAGTACGACTGGTGCAGCTACGGCCGCATCGCCGCCTCCGGCAGCCCGACCGACCCCGCGATCCCCGCCTGGGACAAGGGTCCGCCGACGCTCGCGGGCTACCAGTACCCGTTCCGCAAGATGGGGGAACTGCTGAAACGGCAGGACCGCGACATCGTCTTCAACCTCTGCCAGTACGGCATGGGCGAGGTGTGGAGATGGGGCGCGGAGGTCGGCGGCCACTCGTGGCGCACGACCGGCGACCTCGGCCTCGAGAGGGCGTCGCGCCTGCCCGGGTTCTACTCGATCGGCCTTCGCAACGCGCAACTGCACGAGTTCGCGCGGCCCGGCGCATGGAACGACCCCGACTACATCCTCATCGGCTGGTACGGCAACGCCCACGGCCTGCGCGAGCCGGAGAAGGCGCCGCTCACACCGAACGAGTCCTACAGCTACATGTCGATGTGGAGCCTGATGGCCGCCCCGCTGTTCTTCAGCGGCGACATGTCGAAGCTCGACGCCTTCACGGTGAACGTGCTGTGCAACCCCGAGGTGATCGAGGTCAACCAGGACGTGCTCGGGAAGCAGGCGCGCATCGTCCGGCAGACCGACACGGAGCTGGTGCTGGCGAAGCCGCTCGAGGACGGATCGGTCGCGGTCGGCCTCTTCGCGCTCGGGCGCGGCCGGCAGACGATCGCCGTATCGTGGAAGGAACTCGGGGTCGCGGGGCCGCGCCGCGTGCGCGATGTGTGGCGCTGCGCCGACGCCGGCACGGCCGACGGCGAGTGGAAGGCCGACGTCCCCCGCCACGGCGTGAGCTTCGTGCGGCTGGTCCCCGGGGGTGCCCGGCCGTAGGCCACCACGGCGGATCGGCATGCGCCCCCCCGCACTTATCCGTGCAATCCGTGCAATCCGTGGTGTATCGTCTCCGGCAACGTCCACGTGAAGGAGACCATGCCATGTTCGTCCATACCGTGTTCTTCTGGCTGAGGAAGGGAATCTCCGCCGCCGACCGCAAGGCCTTCGACGCCGGATTGAAGTCGCTGTTGGCGATCAAGACGATCCGCCGGAGCCATGTCGGGAAACCCGCCGACACCGACCGGCCGGTCATCGACCGCACGTACGACCGCGGCCTGACCGTGGTCTTCGATTCGAAGGCCGGCCACGACGCCTACCAGGCCGACCCCGTCCACCTGAAGTTCGTGAAGACCTGCGCGAAGCACTGGATCCGCGTGCTGGTCTACGACTTCGAGTAGGCGACGCTACGCGGGAGGTGGTCATGAGAACGCTGGGACTTCTGCTGGCCTCCGCATGCGCGGCAGCGGCCGCGGACGGCACGCTCGACCTTTCGGGCGAATGGCGATTCGCCCTCGACCGCAACGACGCGGGCCTCGCGGAGTCGTGGCACGCGCGGCCGCTCGAGGGAAAGGTCCGCCTGCCCGGCTCCCTGGCCGTGCAGCGCCTCGGCGACCCGGTGACGGTCGACACGAAGTGGATCGGCGGCATCGTCGACAAGTCCTGGTTCACCGACGCGGAGTACGAGCCCTACCGCAAGCCCGGCAAGGTCAAGGTCCCGTTCTGGCTCCAGCCCGAGACGTACTATGCCGGCGCGGCGTGGTACCAGCGCGACCTCGAGATCCCGGCGGACTGGAAGGGGCGACGCACCGTGCTGTCGCTCGAGCGTCCGCACTGGGAGACGCGCGTCTGGATCGACGGCCGCTGCGTCGGCACGAACAACGCCCTCGCCACGCCGCACGACCACGACCTCGGCCTGCTGGCGCCGGGAAAGCACACGCTGACGATCCGCGTCGACAACCGCATGGTCATCGACGTCGGCGAGAACTCGCACAGCGTCAGCGACCACACGCAGGGCAACTGGAACGGCATCGTCGGCCGGATCGAACTGCGCTCGACGCCGCCGGTGTGGATCGAGGACGTGCAGGTGGTCCCGGACGCCGCGCGGAAGACCGCCCGGGTGCAGATCGTGGCGAAGACCGGCACTCCCGGGGCGGTGTCGGGTGCCGAGTGCCGGGTGTCGGTCCGGAAACGGGATGGGGCCGGCACAACGCACCGGATGGCCATCGAGATGAAGTGGGCGGAGGGCGTCGGTACCGCCACGGGCGATCTGCCCCTCGGTCCCGGCGCCGCTCTCTGGGATGAGTTCGCCCCGAACCTGTACGATCTTGAAGTGACTCTCGTTCCGGGTGACGGCTCGTCCGGACACCCGACACCCGACACTCGACACCTCGTCTTCGGCGTCCGCGACTTCGCCGCCGACGGCACGCGGTTCGCGATCAACGGCCGGCCGGTCTTCCTCCGCGGCACGCTGGACTGCTGCATCTTCCCGAAGACCGGGCACCCGCCGACGGACGTGGCGGAATGGAAGCGGATCATCGGCGTCGCGAAGGCGCACGGACTGAACCTGATCCGGTTCCACTCGTGGTGCCCGCCCGAGGCGGCATTCGTCGCGGCGGACGAACTGGGCTTCTACCTGCACGTCGAGGCGTCGTCGTGGGCGAACATGTCCACGACGCTCGGCGACGGGAAGCCGGTCGATGCGTGGCTCATCGAGGAGACGGAGCGGATCCTGAAGGCCTACGGCAACCATCCGTCGTTCGTGCTCATGGCCTACGGCAACGAACCGGGCGGGAAGAACCACAAGGCGTGGCTTGCGGCCTACGTGGAACGCTTCAAGGCCCGGGATCCGCGCCGGCTGTGGACCAGCGGCGCCGGCTGGCCGGAACTGCCGGAGAACCAGTGGCACTGCGTGCCGCAGCCGCGGATCCAGTCGTGGGGCGGCGGGCTGAAGTCGCGCATCAACGCGCGGCCGCCGGAGACGACGACCGACTACGGCGACTTCATCACGGCGCGGGGCGTGCCGGTGGTCAGCCACGAGATCGGGCAGTGGTGCGTCTACCCGAACTTCGACGAGATCGCCAAGTACACCGGGCCCCTGAAGCCCCGGAACTTCGAGATCTTCCGCGACACGCTCGTTGCAAACCACATGGGCGACCAGGCCCGCGCCTTCCTGATGGCCTCGGGGAAGCTCCAGGCGCTCTGCTACAAGGAGGAGATCGAGAGCGCGCTGCGCACGCCGGGCATGGGCGGCTTCGAACTGCTCGACCTCCACGACTTCCCCGGGCAGGGCACCGCGCTCGTCGGCGTGCTCGACCCGTTCTGGGAATCCAAAGGCTACATCACGGCCGCGGAATACGCGCGGTTCTGCGGCCCCGTCGTTCCGCTGGCCCGAATGGCGAAGCGCGTGTGGACGTCCGGCGAGACGTTCCGCGCGGGCCTCGATGTGGCGCAGTTCGGCCCGGGTCCGATCACGAACGGCGCCGTCGTCTGGAGCCTGCGTGATGCGGCCGGCGCGGAGGTCGCTCGCGGCCATTCGACTTCGCGCGTGCTGCCGGTCGGTCTCCTCCGGGATGCCGGCACGGCGGAGATCGACCTGAAACCCCTTCCCGCCCCGGCCCGTTACCGGCTGGTCGTCTCGGTCGGCGAGGTCCACGGGATGGGCGCGCAGGGCATCGCGGAAAACGACTGGGACCTCTGGGTCTATCCGCCGGCCGCGCCGGCGGACCCTCCGGCCGGCGTGCACGTCGCGCGCGACCTCGACGACGCGGCCCTGGCGAAGCTCCGCGCGGGCGGAACGGTTCTGCTGTGCCTCGACGGGAAGCGCGTGAAGGGCGGCGTCGCGATCGGCTTCTCGAGCATCTTCTGGAACACCGCGTGGACGCGGAACCAGCCGCCGCACACGCTGGGCATCCTGTGCGACCCGAAGCACCCGGCCTTCGCCTCGTTCCCGACCGAATCCCACAGCAACTGGCAGTGGTGGGAGCTGATCCACAACTCGGGCGCGATGGTGCTCGACGGCCTGCCGCCGGGCCTGCGGCCGCTCGTGCAGCCGATCGACACGTGGTTCAGGAACCGGCGCCTCGGCCTCCTCTTCGAGGCGAAGTGCGCGGGCGGCCGGCTGGCGGTCTGCAGCATGGACCTCGACGGCGACCTCGCGAGCCGTCCGGCCGCGCGGCAGTTCCGGTCGAGCCTTCTCGCCTATCTCGGCGGTTCCGCCTTCGTGCCGGCCGCCGAGGTGACGCCGGAGCAGGTCCGCGCCCTCGCGCGCCCGCCGCGCGCCCTCGACCGCCTCGAGGCCTGGACGAAGGCCGACAGCGACCAGTCCGGCTACGAGGCGCGCCTGGCGATCGACGGCAACCCCGACACGATGTGGCACACCGCCTGGGAGCCGGCGCCGGCCCCGCTCCCCCACGCGCTGACGCTCTGGCTCCGCGACGCGACCCCGGTCCGCGGGCTCACGATCCTCCCGCGCCAGGACGGCAACCGCAACGGCTTGATCCGCGACTACGAGATCCTCGCGAGCGCCGACGGAAAGGACTGGGGCGCACCCGTCGCAACGGGCGCGTTCGACCGGACGGCCGCGGCGAAGACGGTGACGTTCGACCGTCCGGTGACGGCGCGCGCGATCCGCCTGGTGGCGAAGAAGGGCTTCGACAGCCAGCCCTTCGCCGCGGTCGCCGAACTCGACATCGTGACGGAGTAGCCGGCGGCGGAAGACGAAAGGGGATCGGGCAAGATGAGAGACCCGTGGACATGGCTGGGCGCGGTGGTGGCCGGCTGGCTCGCCGCGGGGCCGGCGGAGGCCTTCAAGGTCTACGTCTTCTGCGACATGGAGGGCTGCACCGGGGTCACCGGGAGCGAGCAGATCATGGGGTCGCGCGCCGACGAAGGGAAGCGGGCGATGGAGGGCGACATCAACACGTGCGTCACGGGGTGCTTCGCCGCGGGCGCGACGGAGGTCGTCGTGCGCGACGGCCACGGCGGGGGCACGAACGTTGACCCGGCCCGGATCGATCCGCGCGCGCGGCTGATCCAGGGGCCGACGCCCGGCGTGCGCAACAAGGACCTCGACGGCGCGGAAGCGGTGATTCTTCTCGGCTACCACGCGATGTCGCTGACGCCCGGCGGCGTGCTGGCGCACAGTTACTCGTCGGCCTCCATCCAACGCATGCGGCTCAACGGGCGCGAGGTGGGCGAGATCGGCATCGACGCGGCGATCGCGGGCGAGCACGGCATCCCGGTCGTGATGGTCTCGGGGGACGACAAGACCTGCGCGGAGGCGAAGGCCTGGATCCCGGGGGTCGTGGCGTGCCAGACCAAGACGGGCACCGGATGGCAGAGCGCGGACGTGCTTCCCGAGGCGGAGTCGAGGGCGCGAATCGCGCGGAGGACGGAGGACGCTGTCCGGCGGCGGAAGGAGATCCGGCCGGTGGTCCCGTCGGGGCCGCAGACGGTGGAATGGGAGTACCTGCCCAAGGGTTCGCTGCGGACCCACCACGTGGAGTTCGTCCCCGTCGCCGACCCGCGGCGCGTCGAGAAGACCGGCCCGTCCGTCGAGCGCCTGCTGCTCGACAAGCCGTGAGGAGAAGAGGAACCGTGAACACCCCATCCCTCACGCGCCGTTCGTTCCTCGCCCGTGCCGCGGCCGCCGCGGCGCCCGCGATCGTCCCGGCATCCGCGCTCGGCCTCGGCGGCGCGACGGCGCCGTCGGACCGGATCGCGATGGGCTTCATCGGGCTCGGCGGCCAGGGCACGGGGCACCTGCTGGGCGGCGCGTGGACCTACGTCCCCGGCGGCTATGTCGCGCGCGGCGACGTGCAGGTGGTCGCGGTCTGCGACGTCCGCCGCGAACGCCGCGAGGCCGCGCGGCGCCGCTGCAACGAAGTCTACGCGGAGCGGACCGGCCGGCCGGGCTACGACGGGGTCGCGGCGGTGAACGATTTTCGCGAGGTGCTGGCGCGGCGCGACATCGACGCCGTCCTGATCGCCGTCCCCTACCACTGGGCCGCACCGATGGCGACGATGGCCATGCGGGCCGGCAAGGACGTCTACTGCGAGAAGCCCGTCGCGATCACCGTTCACGAGGGACGCGCGCTGGTCGCCGCGGCCCGCCGGTTCGGCCGCGTCTACCAGGCCGGCATGCAGCAGCGCTCGGAGTACGGCGGCAAGTTCCGCCTCGCGTGCGAACTGGTCCGCGGCGGACGGATCGGCCGGCTGACCGAGGTCTTCGCGTACCGCCCGCCGGGGGCGTTCGCCCCCGCGGCGTGGACTTCGGAGGCCTCGAAGCCCGTGCCGGACGGCTTCGACTGGGATCTCTGGCTCGGCCCCCTGCCCTGGCGTCCCTACGGGGGCGAGGCGGGCCACACGCTTTCCGGGCTCTTCGTCGGTGACGTGAACTGGAGCCCGCACCACTACGACATCGTGCAGTGGACGGTGAATCCCGATCCGGCCGCGCCGGTCGATATCCGGTACGACGACGGCCGCATCCACTACCGCCACTCGAACGGCGTGGTCGTCCATTCGACGGCGTATCCCGGCGAGCCGGTCGGCCCCGACGGCGGCGCCTGCTTCGTCGGCACCGGGGGGCGCATCGCGGTTGACCGCCAGCGGATCGTCGCGCACCCGGCCTCGCTCCTCCGCGACGCACCGGCGCCGGCCACGCGCCTCGCGGCGATCGACAGTCACTCCGGGAACTTCCTCGAGTGCGTCCGGACGCGACGCCCGACCATCGGCAACCCGGAGACGGCCACGCGCACGATGGATGCGATCCTCACCGGCGGCATCGCGCTCGCGTTGCGGCGCTCGCTGCGGTGGGATCCGGCCCGCGGGGAGTTCCCCGGCGACGCCGAGGCCAACCGGCTGCTCGCCTACAGTCCCCGCCCGCCCTGGGGCGCATGAACGACCCCGCCCTTGCCTCCGCCCGCGCGTTCCGGTAGCCTGACCCGCGGTGCAAGGACGTCGCTTCGGTCCGCCTGGTCGGGCGCGTGCCCGTGGCCGTCGATCGCGGCTCCCTGCCGGCAAGACAACGGAAGGCGCCATGAAGAACACCATCAGCCGACGTTCGTTCCTCACCTCCACCCTCGCCACCGCGGGCGCGCTGACGGTTCCGCGATGGGTTCACGCCGATCCCGTGGGCGCCAACGGCGACATCCGCGTGGGCGTCATCGGCATCCGCGGCCGCGGCGGATCGCACATCTCCGGATTCCGCGGCCTGCCCGGCGTGCGGGTCGTGTCGCTCTGCGACGTCGACTCCGAGGTCCTGGCGAAGGGCGTCAAGGAGTTCGAGAAGCGCGGCCAGAAGGTCTCCGCCTACAGCGACGTCAGGAAGATGCTTGAAGACAAGGAAATCGACGTCGTCAGCACCGCGTCGCCGAACCACTGGCACTCCCTGATGATCGTGTGGGCGTGCCAGGCCGGCAAGGACATGTACGTCGAGAAGCCCGTCTCGCACAACGTGTGGGAGGGCCGCCAGGCGGTCAAGGCCGCGGAGAAGTACGGGCGCATCGTCCAGGCCGGCATGCAGTGCCGCTCGAGCGTCGGCATCCGCCAGGGCATCGAGTTCCTTCACGCGGGCAAGCTCGGCAAGATCCTCGTCTCGCGCGGCCTCTGCTACAAGCGGCGCGACAGCATCGGCAAGGCGGTCGGCGAGCAGCCGATCCCGGCGGCGATCGACTACGACCTCTGGTGCGGCCCCGCGCCGAAGGAACCGCTGCGCCGGCTGCGCCTGCACTACGACTGGCACTGGGTGTGGCCGACCGGCAACGGCGACATCGGCAACCAGGGCATCCACCAGATGGACATCTGCCGCTGGGCGCTGGGCGTGGACACGCTTTCGCCGGGCGTCATGAGCGTCGGCGGCCGCTTCGGCTACGACGACGACGGCGAGACGCCGAACACGCAGATCGCCTACCACGACTACCCGGGCGCGCCGCTGATCTTCGAGGTGCGGGGGCTGCCGGAGAAGAACGAGTCGAAGTCGATGGACAAGTTCCTCGGCGCCTCGGTCGGCTGCGTGATCCACTGCGAGAACGGGTACATGGTGATTCCGAGCTACAGCGAGGCCATCGCCTACGACTCCGCGGGCAAGGAGATCCAGCGCTTCAAGGGCGGCGGGAAGGCCAAGGCGACGGGCGCCGGCGCCGCGAGCGGCGTCGTGATGGACTTCGCCGAGGACGGCAACCACTTCGGCAACTTCATCCGCGCGGTCCGCAGCCGCAAGGCGAACGAGCTGACCGGTCACATCCTCGAGGGCCACCTCTCGAGCGCGCTGTGCCACACGCCGAACGTCTCCTACCTCGTCGGCAAGCAGTCCGAGCCGGGCGCGGTCCTCGAGCAGATCAAGGGCAGCCGCGACGGCGCCGAGACCTTCGGCCGGTTCAAGGAGCACCTCGCGGCCAACGGCATCAAGCTCGACGAGACCAAGGCGGTCCTCGGCCCCTGGCTCAAGATGAACCCCAAGACCGAGCGCTTCGAGAACAACGACGCGGCCAACGAACTGCTGACGCGGAAGTACCGCGCCCCGTTCGTCGTCCCCGAGAAGGTCTGATGAACCGGCGGCGGTTCCTTGCGGGCGCCGGGGCGCTGCCCCTGGCGTGGACGGGCTTCGCCCCGGCGCACGCGGGGGCCGTCGTCGGCGACGACGAGCGGCGGAGGATCGAGGCGGCGCTTCCGGCGGAGGCACCCGCCCGCCCCTCCAAACCCCGCCGGCTGCTGATCTTCGATCTCAACGTCAACTACGGCGGCCACCGGTCCGCGGCGCATGCCAGCCTTGCGTGCGAACTGATGGGCCGGAAGACCGGCGCGTTCGAGACCGTCGTCAGCAGCGACCCGGCCGTGTTCGCGCCGGAGAGCCTGAAGGGCTTCGACGCCGTCTTCTTCAACAACAACGTCGGGAATCTCTTCGAGGATCCGGCGCTGCGGCGGAGCCTCGTCGAGTTCGTCCTCGGCGGCGGCGGCCTGATGGGCGTCCACGGCACCTCCGTCGCCTTCACCCGCTGGCCCGGGGCGGTCGAGGACTGGCCCGAGTTCGGCCGCATGCTCGGCGCGCGCGGCGCGGCGCACATGCCGGGCAACGGCGAGGAGCGGGCCGTCCTCAAGCTCGATGACCCGGACCACCCGCTGAACCGTCCGTTCGGCGGAAAGGGCTTCGAGCACCGGAGCGAGTTCTTCCGCTTCGGCGACCCGTTCTCGCGAAACCGCGTCCGCGTCCTGATGAGCCTCGACAACGCGGCGTCGGAGACGCTCCAGGGCGCGCCGCTGAAGGCGTTCCGCAAGGACGGCGACTACGCCGTCGCCTGGGTGCGCCACTACGGCCGCGGCCGCGTGTTCTACAGCTCGATCGCCCATCATCCCGACCCGTTCTGGGATCCGACGATGCTGAAGTTCTACCTCGGCGCCGCGCAGTTCGCGCTCGGCGACCTGCCCGCGCCGACGATCCCGAGCGCGCGCCTGACTCCCGCGATCCGCGCGCAGGAGGCGCTCGGCTGGCGCCTCGGCGTCGAGGCCTACACGTTCCACAAGTTCACGCTCTTCGAGGCGGCCGAGAAGACCTCGCGGCTCGGCCTTCCGTTCATGGGCGGGCTCAGCTTCCAGAAGGTCAGCGCCGCGATGCCGAAGAACCTCGATCCGGCGCTCTCCGACGACGAGATCCGCGACGTCCGCCTCAAGCTCGACGACGAGGGCGTCCGGATGCTGACCTACTACATCGGCGACATCCCCGGCGACGAGGCCGGCTGCCGGCGCGTCTTCGAGTTCGGACGCAAGCTCGGCATCGAGACGTTCATGTCCGAGCCGAAGCCGGAGGCGCTCGACACGATCGCGCGCTGCTGCGACGAGTACGGCATCAACGTCGCGATCCACAACCACGACGCGAAGGGCTCGCCGAACTACTGGAAGCCCGAACTCGTGCTCCGGGCCTGCGAGGGCCGCACGCCGCGGCTCGGCGCCTGCGCGGACCTCGGCTACTGGATGCGGTCGGGCATCGATCCGATCGAGGGGCTGCGGACGCTCGGGAAGCGGCTGATCACGGTCCAGGTGCACGACCTCCACGAACTCACGCCGCAGGGCCACGACGTGCCGTGGGGCACCGGCGCCGGGCGCACCGCGGAGTTTCTCCGCGAGATGCACCGCCTGGGCGTGCGGCCCACGATGATCGGACTCGAATACTCGTACAACTGGCTCGAATCGCTGCCGGACATCGCGCGCTGCGTCGAGTTCGTCAACACGCTCGGCCTGCAGCTGGCGGGGGGCCGCGCGTCGTGACCGCCCCGGCCCGCCGGCCCGGAGACGCCCTGCGGACGCTCACGCGCCGCGGGTTCCTCGGGCGGGCGGCCACCGCATCGGGCGCCGCCGCGGCGCCGTGGATCATCCCCGCCTCCGTGCTCGGCGCGGACGGCGCCGTCGCCGCGTCGGAGCGGATCGGCGTCGGCGTCATCGGCCTCGGCATGATGGGCTCCGGCCACGTCCGCGTCCTCGCCGGCATGCCGGAGGTCGAGGTCCTTGCCGTCTGCGACGTGGACCGCTCGCGGCGCGACGCGGCGAAGGCGGTCGTCGAGGAGGCCGGCGCGGCCCGCCGCGCGGCGGGCGCGTTCCGCGGCTGCGAGGCCCTGAACGACTACCGCGACCTGCTCGCCCGGCCCGGCATCGACGGCGTCGTGATCGTCACGCCGGACCACTGGCACTCGCCGATGACGATGGAGGCCGCGCGCGCGGGCAAGGACGTCTACTGCGAGAAGCCGGTCTCGCTGACCGTCGCGGAGAGCCGGGGGCTGGTCGAAACGGTCCGCCGATACGGCCGCGTGTTCCAGACCGGCACGCAGTACCGTTCGATCCCCCGCATCCGCCGCGTCTGCGAGTTCGTCCGCTCCGGCGGCCTCGGCAGGGTGAAGGCCGCCTTCACGATCTGGGCGAAGGTCCACGTGCCGGGCGGACCGCCGGACTTCGTGACCCACGATCCCGCGCTGCCGGAGGAGCCGGTGCCGGACGGCCTCGACTGGAACCTCTGGGTCGGACCCGCAGGGTGGCGCCCCTACAACGCGGCCTACCACCGCAACCCGATACCGGGCGTCGTGCCGTGGGTCTTCTGCGACGCGTTCGGCGCCGGCGCCGTGACGGGCTACCACTCGCACGCGGCGGACGTGATCCAGTACGCGCTCGGCGTCGAGACCGGCGGCCCGGTGGAGATCGTCCACCCCTCCACCGGCGAGTTCCCGACGCTCACCTGCCGCTACGCCAACGGCTCCCTGCTCCACCACGTCGAGCACTGGGGCCTCGTGAAGAGCGTCTACAAGGCGGTCCCCGAGTCCGCGCGTCTCGCCGGCAATTTCGGCGGTCTCTTCGTCGGCGAACGCGGCTGGATCACGAGCATGACCGGCGGCGGCGACATCGAGGCCGCCCCGGCGTCGCTGTTCGACGAGCTGCGTCTCGACCGGGTGGAGTCCTACGCGAACAACCATCACGCGAACTGGCTCGGCTGCATGCGCACGCGCGCGCGGCCGAGTTCGCACGAGGAGATCGGGCACCGGTCCGCCTCGCTGGGGCACCTCGTGGGGATTTCGTACCGGCTCGGCAGGTCGTTGAAGTGGGACCCGGTCCGCGAGACGTTCACCGGCGACGACGCGGCCAACCGGCTGCTGTCGCGCGCGGCGCGGGCCCCGTGGAGAACGTGATCCGTCCGGAAATCCTGGGAGATCGAACCATGCACGCACGAGTGAACCGAACAGCCCTTCTCGCAGCCCTCTCCGCCACCGCCGTCCTGCTGGCCTCCGGAACGGCGCGCGCCGGCGAGGAGGAGGACCTCCTCGCCATCCTGAAGTCCGACGCGGCGCCGGCCGCCAAGTGCGACGCCTGCACGCGCCTGAAGGTCGCCGGCACCGCCGCATCCGTCCCGGCGCTGGCCGGCCTCCTCGCGGACGAGCGGATGTCGCAGGCCGCACGCAACGCGCTGGAGACGATGCCCGGCCCGGAGGCCGGCGCCGCGCTTTGCGCTGCGCTGGGGACAGCCGCCGGGCTGGCCCGCGTCGGCGTCGTGGACTCCCTCGGCCGCCGGCGCGACGCGGACGCCGTCCCGGCGATCGCCCCGCTGCTGCGCGACGCCGATGCGGTCACCGCGACGGCCGCCGCCGCCGCGCTCGGACGGATCGGGACCCCCGGGGCCCTGGCCGCCCTGACGGCCGCGCGGGACACCGCGCCCGAGGCGGCCCGTCCCGTCGTGCGCGAGGCCCTGCTGCAGTGCGCGGAACACCGGCTGGCGGCGGGCGACGCCGCGGGCGCGGCGGCCACCGGACGCAGCCTGCTCGACGCCGGGTCCACGCCGCACCTGCGCGCCGCCGCGTGGCAGATCGTCGTGGCCTCCGACGCCGCCGCCCGCACCGCGATGGTCGCCGACGCGCTCACCGGTGCCGACCGGCCCGTGGCCGTCGCCGCGATCGGATGGCTGCGCGAGTCCGCCGACCTTCCCCTCCTGCAGGCGGTCCTCGCCCGGTGGGACACCCTGCCGCCGGAAGCGCAACTCGCCGCGATGGACGCGCACCTCCGGCTCGGCGGCGACGCCGCGCCGACGGTCCGCAAGGCCGCCGCCAGCCCGCACGCCCTCGTACGGCACGCCGCGTGGGCCGCGCTCTCCGGGCTGAAGGACCCGGCCGCGGTCGCGCTGCTGGCGCCCCTCGCCGCCGCGGGCGACGCCGCCGACCGCGACGCCGCGCGCGAGGCGCTGACCCGCATCGACGGCCCCGGCATCCGCGAGGCACTCCTCGCCCGCATGGACGCCGCCGCCCCGGGCGAGAAGGCCGAGCTGCTGGCCCTGCTCGGCGCCCGCGCCGACCGGGAATCGGCGGATGTCCTGCTCCGCCACGCGAAGGCCGACGACGAGGCCGTCCGCACGGCCGCGCTGAAATCCCTGCGCGCCCTCGCCCTCCCCGGAACGCTCGCCCCCCTGCTCGACCTCGCCGCCGGGGCGCCGGCCGACCGGCGCGCCGCCGTGCTCCAGGCGCTGCAGGCGGTCTGCCAGGCGGCGCCGGACCGGGCCGCCGCGACCCGCTCCGTGATCGACGCGATCGGCCGGCTCGATCCTGCGGCGCGCGCGCCGATGCTGTCGCTGCTGCCCGGGCTGGGCTCCGCCGACGCCCTCGAGGCCGCGAAATCCGCGGCGGCGTCGGACAACGCCGCCCTTGCCGCCGAGGCGGTTCGTACGCTCGCGCGCTGGCCCGACGCGTCGGCCGTCCCCGCCCTGCTCGACCGGGCCCGCGCCGCGTCCGACGCGTCGGTGAAGGTCCTTGCCGCGCGCGGCGTCCTCGACATCGCGGGCCGCGAGGCCGATGCCGCGAAGCGCCTCGACCTGCTGCGGCAGGCGATCGAGGTGGCCTCGCGGCCGGACGAGAAGAAGCAGGCGCTCGGGCTTCTCGGTGCGATCCACACCCCGGCCGCGCTCGGACTCGCCGTCGCCGCCCTCTCCGACGCCGCGGTCGCCGAGGAGGCGGGGCTCGCCGCGGTGACCATCGCGGAGAAACTCGCCGCCGCGCACCCGAAGCCCGCCGCCGAGGCCGCCGCGAAGGTCGTCGAACGCTGCAAGGCCGCCGAAACCGTCCGCCGCGCGCAGGCCCTGGCGCCCCCCGTCGTGCCCGCGAAGCTGCCCGCGCGCGACGCCTTCAAGACCCTGCGCCTTTCGGAGGAGTTCTTCGCCGAGGGCGCCTATCACGGCGACTTCAACCGCGACGGCAAGCCGGACGTCGTCGCCGGGCCGTTCTGGTTCGAGGGCCCCGCGTTCGAGAAGCGCCACGAGTACCGCCCCGCGAAGGCGTTCGATCCGAAGGGCTACTCCGACAACTTCCTGACCTACGCCGGCGACTTCGACGGCGACGGCTGGTGCGACATCCTGTGCGTCCCGTTCCCCGGCATCGAGGGCTACTGGTACCGCAACCCGGCGGGCAAGGGCGACGCGTGGACGAAGCACGTCGTCTTCACGCCCATCGGCAACGAGTCCCCCGTCTGGGGCGACGTCACCGGCGACGGCCGCCCGGAGCTGATCTTCTGTGGCGACGGCTTCTACGGCTTCGCGGGACCGGACCCGGCGAAGCCGACCGAACCCTGGCCCTTCCGCGCGGTGTCGAACAAGGACAAGCGCTACTTCAAGTTCACCCACGGCGCGGGCTTCGGCGACATCAACGGCGACGGCCGCACGGACCTCGTCGAGGCCATCGGCTGGTGGGAGCAGCCGGCCGATGCGAAGCCGGACCAGCCCTGGCGCTTCCACGAGCAGCGGTTCGCCGAGGCGGCCGCGCAGATCCTGGTCGGCGACGTCGACGGCGACAACGTCGCGGACATCGTCACCGCGTGGCACTGCCACCACTACGGCCTCGTCTGGTGGCGGCAGATCCGCAAGGACGGCGGCGCCGTGGAATGGCAGAAGAACACCATCCTGGCGCCCACGCCGGATCTCTCGACCGACGCGTTCCGCCCGAGCCAGCTCCATGCCTTCGAGCTGGTCGACATGAACGGCGACGGCGTGAAGGACATTCTCACCGGCAAGCGGTTTTGGGCGCACGGGCCGAAGGGCGACAAGGAGCCCGACGCCCCCGCCGTCGTGTTCTGGCTCGAGACGCGGCGCGACGGCAAGGGCGGCGCGACGTTCGTCCCGCACCTGATCGACGACAACTCCGGCGTCGGCACGCAGGTCGCCGCGGCGGACCTCAACGGCGACGGCCGCCCCGACGTGGTCGTGGCGAACAAGAAGGGCATCTTCGTCCACCTCAGCCAGCCGCGCTGACCGCCACCCGCTCCGCCGAGGACGACCCGCCGGCCGAGCCCGGAATTGTCATTCCGGACCGGATCGTGCATCATGTCCCGCTCAATTGAGGGACATCCGATGAAGATCGAACTGAAGAAGAACTGCAAGTACTCGCTCGTCGTGCCCACCAGCATGGGCGTCCGCATCACGCCGCCCGCCGGGCAGCCCGTCCAGTGCGGCGGCGCGTTCGTCATGCAGGTCACGAGCGCCGAGTCGAACGTCGCGAGCGTGGCGTCCTACCTCGGCCTCCCGGTCAAGATCCTGACGACCTTCGTCAAGGGAAGCCCGATCGCCCACATGATCAAGGACAACCTCCGCGCCCGGCGCATGGATTTCGAGGGCCCCGAGGTTCCGCAGGGCGGTCCCTGGGGCTACCGGCACCAGTTCAACATCGCCGACAGCGGCTACGGCTCGCGCGGGCCGCGCGTCTGGAACGACCGCGCCGGCGAGGTCGGCCGCACGCTGAACGTGAAGGACTTCGACCTCGACCGCATCTTCGGGAAGGAGGGCGTGCAGATCGTCCACCTCTCCGGCCTGATCGGCGCGCTGTCGCCGGAGACGAGCCAGTTCTGCCTCGAACTCGCCCGCGCCGCGAAGAAGCACGGCACCAAGATCGCCTTCGACCTCAACTACCGCGCCACCTTCTGGAAGGGCCGCGAGAAGGAGCTGTCCGCGATCTTCGCCGAGATCGCCAGCGTGGCGGACATCCTCGTCGGCAACGAGGAGGACTTCCAGCTCTGCCTCGGCGTCAAGGGTCCCGAGGAGGGCGGCAAGGGGCTCAAGGCCAAGATCGCGGCCTTCAAGGATATGATCCAGCGCGTGAAGAAGACCTACCCGAACGCGTCGACCTACGGCACGACGCTGCGCGAGGTCGTCAGCGCGAACCATCACCTGTGGGGCGCCATCATGGCCGCCGGCAAGGACTGGTACGTGGTCGAGCCGCGCGACATCGGCGTGCTGGACCGCATCGGCGGCGGCGACGGCTTCGTCGGCGGCATGCTCTACGCGATCCTCAAGGGCTGGGAGCCGGAGAAGTGGATCCAGTTCGGCTGGGCCAGCGGCGCGCTGGCGACGACCATGCTGACGGACTACGCCCAGCCGGCCGACGAGGACCAGATCTGGAGCATCTGGAAGGGCAACGCCCGCGTCCAGCGGTAGCCGGAAGCGGCTCCGGTCCCACCGGGCTTGTCGTTCCGGTCCCACCGGGTTTGCGCCCGTGCCTTCGTGCCAACGGCTCCGGTCCCACCGGGCTCGCCGAGGCCAGCGGCTCCGGTCCCACCGGGTTTGCGCCCGCACCTCCGTGCCAACGGCTCCGGTCCCACCGGGTTTGTGCCCAGACCATCGCTTCCGGTCCCACCGGGCTTGCCGTTCCGGTCCCACCGGGCTTGTCCCGGTGGACCGCAAAACTGAACCCTCCGTTCAGGCGCCGACGCGACGACGGTGCCCGGCATCACGGCCGGCCGCCTATCGCAGCCCCAGCAGCCGCTTCATCCCCTTCCCCAGCGCGTCGCCGACGAGGAAATAGGTTTCCGCGTTGCCGAACTCGTGGTGCCCGTGGCCGGTGTTGGGCGAATCCTCGGGCCTGCGGACGAAGTCGTGCGTCTCGACGCACGTCACGGTCCCGGCGAACTCCGGCCGCGCCGCCGCGGCCGCCTGCGCCTTGCGGAGCGTGTCCCACGCGCCCGGGGCCTCGACCCACGGCCCCGTCAGCTCGCCGACCACGACCGGCAGCCGCGGCACGCCCAGGTCCCGCCGCACGTCGCGAATCAGGTTCACGAGATTCGTCTCGTACTCCGGCACCGCGGTCTTCGGCTCGCAGCCGTCGTTCCAGCCGTGGTACCAGACGAAGCCCGCGATCTCGACCCCGCCGCCGTCGTAGCCCGCGAAGTCGCTCTTCAGGTTCGCCACGGCCTCGCGAACCTGCGCGATCATCCGCGTGTAGTACGGGCCGGCCGCGCCGCCGGAGGACGGCGGACGGAAGTCGCGGTACAGGCTCTTGCCGCCCCACGCCGTCTTGATCAGGAGCACCTGGTTCGACAGCGCGTCGCCGATCACGTGGCCGAACTGCAGCTCGGGCCCGAAGTGGTGCGTGCCGACGTAGGCCGCGTAGCCCACCCCGAGCGGCCCGGCCAGCAACGGCCGGTTCTCGCGCTGGTAGCGCACCCACACGTCGTCGCGCACGACCCACGCGCCGGCGGCATCCCGCAGGTGGCGGAGCATCGGCAGCTTCGCCGGATCCTTCATCAACTCCGCCAGCGTGCCGCGTCCCCCGTTGTAGTCCTTTCCGCCGAGATCGACGACCGCCTGCCCCTCCATGTTCGACTGCCCGGCGAGCACGAACGCCTTCACCGGCCCCTTCCGCGCCGCGCGAACCGCGGGCGCCGCCGCCGGCCCCGGCGCGGCGGGCGCCGCACCGGCGAGGCTCCGCAGTTCGGGCTGCCCGGTGGCCGCCTCGATCGCGCGGATCGCCTCCGCGATCGCCTTGACGCGCCGCTCGTTCAGTTCGCCGGCGGGGAACTCCCCGCGCTCGCACTGCGCGTTCAGCGCACCGATCAGCCCGCGCAGCGCCGGCACCACGGCGCGCGCCGCCACGCCGTAGCGGACCAGTTCCGCCATGATCTCGCCGGTCCGCCACTCGCTGCCGTGCCCGCCCTGCGTGCGCGCGAAGCCGACGCCCGCCTCGATGCCCTCGACGAATCGATGCTTCACCAGCGCCTTGAACGCGCCCATGCGGACCTCGTTGCCGAACATCGTGTCCGCCGGACACCGCGTCCGCACGGCCTCCAGCAGATCCGGCCCGAGCGCCTGCACGTCCTCCGCGGACAGCCGGTTCTCGAGGAAGCCGCGCAACGTCGCACGGGCCATGCCGTCGGGATTGCGCAGGATCGCGCGGATCGCCGGGTAGAGCAGCCGCACGTCGACCGTCTCGACGTGCCTGCGCAGCGGTCCCCCGAACAGGCAGTCGGCAAGTTCGCCTTGGGCGAGCTGGACCGGATCCTCCCACGCGACCGGGTCCGGCGGGTCCGCCATCCGCACCACGGACCGGAGCATGTCCGGCAGGGCCGGAACCGCGACGTCCCCCATCGCCTTGATCGCACCCGCCGCCTTGACGCGCAGCCAGCGGTCGCGGTGCTCCAGCAGGCGCAGCAGCACCGGAAGCGCCTGCGGATCCTTGAGGTACCCGAGCGCCTCGCATGCGCCTTGCCTGACGCGCGCATCGCGGCCTTCGGCCAGTTCGATCAGGCGCGGAACCATCGCGGCGGCATCGGGCCGGCGGGCGAGTTCGTCCGCGGCCCAGCTCCGCGCGATCGGCGACCAGTCCCCGAGCGCCGCGACGAGTTGCGGAACGGACATCGTCCGGCGGTCGACGTCGAAGCGGCCGGACGCGACGGCCTCGGCCACGTCCTTCGCGTCGAACCGGAGGGCCGGGCAGGCGTCGCGCCCCGTGATGAGCAGCTTCCGCAACGGAAGCGCATACGTCAGCACGTGGCAGGCGGTCGGGCTCAGGTCGTAGTAGCCGCTCTTCCCGTAGTAGGTGTTGTCGTCCGTCCTGCCCGGGCCGTATTGCTCGTCGCCGTCGTACACGAACGAGCCGTCGCACCGCCGCGTGAGATCGAGATGCCACGCCGCCTCGCGGAAGAACGCGGCCAGCGCGGCCGGCCCGCCGACGTGCGCTCCCGGGGCGCCCCACAGGTAGCTGAAGCCCTGGCCCGTGTGACCGTACTCGCGGTTGGCGTACGAGGCGGTCGTCATCTTCGCGAAGTAGCGCGCCGCCGCGTCCTGTCCGCCCTGGAGCGCGAACAGCACCGCCGACATCGCGTTCTTGCCGTTGTTCTCGTGGCTCGGCCAGGGCAGGTGCTCGCCGTAGGGGATGGAGCCCTTGTCGACGTAGTAGCCGAAGAAGCGGCAGGCCCGCCCGATCGCCGCGTCCACCTCGGGATCCGTCACGCCGCACCGCCGGCCGACGACGATCGCGAGGTTCGCGATCAGCCCGGCCGTGTTGACCGGGCCGTAGGGCGGGATGGAGCCGTGCAGCTTGCCGTCGGCCGTGAGCTCCGACATGCCGTGACCGAAGGTGCCGTACAGGCTCTGCCCGCGCGCCAGCGCCAGCGTGCACTCGCGGATCGCGGGCTGCACGTCGCGGTCGCCCGTCAGCAGGTGATACTCGCCGAGGAACAGGCCGAGATAGCCGAGTTCCCACGCGCCGCCGTCGAGCCGCTTCCCCTCCTGCAGCTTCCGCGGCCCCATCCGGTGCGCGAAGTCCTTCACCCTGGGCAGGTACTCGGGCCGGCCGGTCGCCATCAGGGCCAGGCAGCCGACCGCACCCCACAGGTCGTCGGGCAGCGGTTCCTTCTCCAGCACGCGGCAGGCGGCGTCGAGGATCGCCTTCGACTTCGGACAATCGTAGGGCGCGGTGGCGCTGTAGGCGCCGAGCGGCTCGAGCCGGAGTTCGACGCTTGCCGTCGTCCCCGTCCCGCCGGACGGACGCCAGCGCAGGAGACGGAGCGCACCGCGGTTCTCCGTCTTCTCCGCCTCCGTGATGGCGCGGCCGAACGCCTTGCGGGCGTCACCCGCGAACGGCCGTCCGTCCACGCCGAGGATCACGTCGTCGACCGCCAGCACGCCGTCCGCCGGCGACCCCGCGCCGACGTGCGTGACGAGGATCTGCCGGCTGGCGTCGGTGGTCCGCCCCTGCTGGGCGTCGAGGTTGTTCGCCGCGCGCGTGTGGATCCAGCCGCGCAGCCCGGTCGGCCCGAGGTTGTAGGTCAGCGACCGGTCGACCGTGTTGCTGCGCGTCAGATCCGGCGGCACCGCCGGCGGCTCGCCCCACGCTCTTCCGCAGGCACCGGCCGCCAGCATGGCGGCCGCCAGCAACAGCGCCCCGGGTCCGGTTCGTCCCTTCATCCGCCGCTCCCTCCAGCCGTCGGTCCGCGGTCTCCCCTCCCCTCGTGTCGGACACGAAGGCGGCCCCCTACGCACCCTCCTCGACCGGCAGCGGCCAGGTCGGCCGGATCTCGAGGGCGCCGGGCGGGTCGACGGGCGTCCCGAGGCCCGCGGCGGCCGCCGCGGCGATCATGCCGGCGTTGTCGGTGCAGAACTCCGGCGGGGCGAGCATCAGCGGCAGTCCGGCCGAGGCGGCGAACATGCCGAGCTTCTCGCGCAGGCGACGGTTGCGGGCGACGCCGCCGGCGCAGGCGAGGAAGGCCGGGCGGGTGAGGTCCGCGGCGCGGCGCACGCGGGCGATCAGGGCGTCGACCACGGCCTCCTGGTACGACGCGGCGAGATGCGGAAGGCCGCGCGCGGGGTCGAGATCCTCCGGATGGCCGCGGAGGTGATAGAGCAACGCGGTCTTGAGCCCGCTGAAACTGAAGCACAGGTCGCGGCGCATGCCGCCGCAGGGGGCGTTCTGCGTGCCGGGGCCGAGGCCGCGCGGGAAGGCGTGGCGGTCGCGATCGCCGCCCGCCGCGGTCTTCTCGACGGCCGGGCCGCCGGGGTAGCCGAGGCCCATCAGCTTGGCGCCCTTGTCGAGCGCCTCGCCGGCGGCGTCGTCGAGCGTCGCGCCGAGCAGGCCGGCGCGCCGGCCGTCGCGGATGCGGACGAGGCTGGTGTGTCCGCCGGAGACGAGGAGGGCCAGGCCCTCGGCCCCGCGGAGGGGCTCGGGGAAGGCCGGGTCGAGGAAGACGGAGTAGAGATGGCCGTCGAGGTGGTGGACGGAGATCAGCGGGCGGCCGGTGCGGATCGCAAAGGCCTTGGCGGCGGCGACGCCGACGAGCAGCGAGGTCGCCAGGCCGGGGCCCGAGGTGACGGCGACCGCGTCGAGGCCGTCCCATCCGGCGGCGGCGCGGCGCATCGCCTCCTCGACGATCCCGGGGAGCCGTTCGACGTGCGATCGGGCGGCGACCTCGGGCACGACGCCCCCGTAGGGCTGGTGTTGCGCGATCTGCGTGTGGATGACGTTCGACAGGACCCGGCGCGGGCCGTCCGCCACGGCCGCGGAGGTCTCGTCGCAGGAGGTTTCGATGCCCAGGACCTTCATGACGCCGCCCACCATGAGCCGTGCCGGCATCCCATGCAAGAATAACCGTTTCCGGCGACAAACTCCTTGCCCATCCCCCGGGGGTTCCGCTACCGTCGCATCCGAAGTCCGCGGCGATCGGCCGTGGCCGCCCGCACAACGACGCCCCCAAAGACATTTACAGCGCCCGCGAGCGGGAGCGTCCGCTCGTGGAAGACCGTCCCCGCGTCACGTCGGATGAACGCTGGTTCCGGGCGGTGCAGGAGCAGTGGAAGACGGCCATCCTCGTCGCCATGCTGATCGCGCTTGCGGGAATCCTGCTGGGGGTGATCTATTACCAGCAACGGGTTCTCGCCAGGGCCCGGAACGCGGCGCAGGCCCTGCAACCTGTCGAACTCGCCCCCCAGGGAACCCACAACGCACCGCTGACCATCGATCCCGAGGGCCGGCTGGTGCTCGACGAGCTGGGCGACGTCGAGCCCGAGTCGCCCCCGCCCGGCGGCATCGCCGCCCTGACGCCGCACTGGGTCAAGCAGGCCGCGATCCACCTGCGCCGCGGCGAGCGGGCCTACGAGGATGGCGACTGGACCGGCGCGCGCCTCGCCTTCGAGGAGGTCCGCCGGATCCTCCCGGGCATCGAGCGGCTCGACGAGTCGATCGGCCTGTGCCACCTGCGCCTGAAGGACTACGAGAAGGCCGAGGCCGTCTTCGCCGCCCTCGTCGCCAAGCGGGCCGGCTCCGCACCGCTGCTGAACAACCTCGGCGTCGCGCAGATGGGACGGGAGCGGCGGGAGGACGCCGCCCGCACGTTCGGCAAGGCCCTGACGGCCGATCCGGCCTACGGTCCGGCACGCCAGAACCTGGGTCTTCTTCACTACCGTTCGGGCGAGATGACCCGCGCCGCCGAGGTGCTCGCGGAGGTTGTCCGCCATTCACCGCAGAACGCCGAGGCCTCCCTGATGTACGCCGTCGCCCTGCTGAAGCTGAAGCGCTGGTCCGAGGCCGCCGGCGCGCTCGAGGAGGCCGCCCGCGTGACGCCCTCCGCGCCCGTCTTCTTCCGCCTCGCCGAGGCGAAGTCGCACACCGGCGGCGCGGACGATGCGATGAAGGCGCTCCAGCGCGGCGTGGATCTCGTCGACGCGAGCGCCGCCCTGCTCTGGATCAACCGGACCGAGTTCGACGCCCTCCGCGTCCGGACCGACTTCCAGAAGCTCGCCGCGGACCTCACCCAGGCCATCCGCTGAGCCCGTGCCCGGTTCCCGGGTATCACGTTCCGGGTTTCGAGTCTCAGGTTTCCGCCCGGCCCTCACCTCAGGTCCAGGATCCACTCGGCGTCCGGCCGCTCAACGCGTACGCCGGCCGGAACGGCGGCGGCGAGGCCGAGGATCGAGTGGAAGCCATCGGGCGGCGGGCGGACGACGACGCGCGAGGCGAAGGTGGCGGCGATCCAGGCCGTGTCGCCGGCCCCGGGCTCGCGGTCGATGATCACGGCCGTCGCACCCGGGTCGAAGGGTCCCGTCGCCAGCGCCGCGCAGACCGGCGCCGCGGCCGGGCCCGCAAGAAGGACGGCCTGCGAGCCGCGCCCGATCCGCACGACGGCGGCGCCGTCGGACGCGCGGGCGTGGGCGCCTCGCGGATCCGGGTGGAACGCATCCCATGCCGCGCCGCCGGGCAGGACCCCGCCGCCGCCCGCGGCGAGGAGGCCGACGTCGCGGCCTGCGGCGGTCCATTCGTCCACCATCGCGCGCACCATCCGCGAGCGGCCGGGATCGGCGGTCCGGCGGATCGCGCCGACCGGGATCCGCGCGAGGATCTCCGGCGCCGCGCCGGCGTGCGCGGCATCCGCCGCCGTCAGCCAGACGGCGCCGAGCCGGTCGACCCCGCGCGACCGGAGCCAGCGAATCGTCCGCGCGGACTTCCACGCGGGGCCCGGATCGATCAGCAGATCCCCGCCGCCGGGTCCGTCGACAAGGACCGCCGGGGCGAGGTCGGGCGGCGGGAGGATGACGCGGACGCGGTCGTCGGTCGCGGCTCGCACGGCGCCGGCGATCCCGACCGCGGCGACGGCGCCCGCCAGCACGGCGCGGGGCCTGCCGCGCAGGACGAGCAGTCCGACGATCGCGCCGTAGGTCAGCGCGAGCGCCCAGCCCGGCGGCGCCTGGACGAAGGCGTGGCTGCCCGGCAGGCGGAAGAGCGCATCGATGGGCCCCGTCATCGCGGCGCAGAACGCGGCATTGGCGTGATTGAAGATCTCGGCGGCGACGCCGGACACCTGCCCGGTCACGAGCGAGAGGCAGCCCGTCAGCACGATCAGGAACGAGCCGGGGACGACGAGGAGGTTCCCCGGCAGCGCCGCAACGGCGACCTGGTTGCCGAAGAAGGCGGAGAGCGGCGTCGAGACGAGCCACGCGGCGGCCGACGTGGCGACGAGCCCCACGGCCCAGCGGGCCACGGCCCGGCCCGCGCGGACCGCCCGGGTGGCGGAGGCATCGGTCTCGCGCGCCGGGATCCAGGCGGCGAGCGGGCGGTGGACGACCGGCGCGAGCGCGACCAGCCCCGCGACGGCGACGAAGGAGAAGAGGAAGCCGGGGTCGGTCAGTTGGTCCGGACGGACGGCGAGGATGGCCAGCGCCGCGAGCGCCAGCGCGGAAGGCACGTCCGGCCGCCGGCGCACAAGCGGCGCCGCCCAGTAGGCCGAGGCCATCAGCAGCGCGCGGACGGCGCTGGACGCCGCCCCGGTGGCGAGCGTGTAGAGGGTCAGCAGGGGGATCAGGCCCAGGGCCCACGCCGGACGCGGAAGGCCGGCGGTGCGCAGCACGGCGAGGAGGACGAGGCAGAGGATGCCGACGTGAAGCCCGGAGATCGCGAAGATGTGGCCCGTTCCCGTCCGCATGAACGACTCGCGGACCGCCTCGGGGATGTCCTCGCGATAGCCGAGCACGAGGGCGGCGACGACGCCCGCGCCCGCGGGCCAGTCCTCGACGCCGCGCGAGAGCAGGCGTCGGCTGGCCTCGCGCCGCGCGTAGCACCAGCGCAGCAGGGGACTCCCGCCGCCCGTGGCCAGCCGCTCCGCGGCGCCGGCGGCGACGTCCATCGCCAGGTCGCCCCGCATCGGGTCGACGCCGCAGACGGCGCTCATCCGCCAGCGGTCGCCGTAGGCCGGCGGGGGCATCCCGGACGCCAGGGCGAGCCGTACGCGGACCCGGCCGGTGGCCGTCCGCCACCCGGGCCCGGTGTGACGCAGGGCCTCGACCCGGCCCTCGAAGGTCCAGGTCTCGCGGTCGTCTCGAAACGACGGCAGCCGCGACGGCGCGCCGGCCGCCGAGACGACCGCGTCGACCTGTTCGCGCGGACGGGTGAGGCAGCGGCGGATGTCGAGGGCCGGGCGCCCCGGCGTCGCGAGCAGCCCGTGCGCGAGGCCGGCGGCGAGGACCGCGGCCTGGAGGAGCGGCGTGGAGACGGCCGTGTGCCGGACGGCGGCGCCGGCGGCTACGAGGAGCGCCGCGACCGCAAGGGACGCACCCGCCGGCGTCCCCGGCCACGCGAGGGCGGCGGCCATGCCGGCGATGAACAGGAGGGCGATGCCGACGAGCGGGCGTCGGACGGGCACGGACGGCTGAACGCTCAGCGGCTCCATGCGGCGAAGGGGTCCAGCAGCCGGTGCGCCCCGGCGTTGCGCGCGCCGCGGAACGCGGTCTCCACGTAGGCCACGGCCTCCCGCGCGGCTGCAGCCAGCGGAAGGCCCCGGGCAAGGCCCGCCGCGATCGCGGCGGAGAACGTGCAGCCGGCGCCGTGGGGGCTCGGCCCCTCGGCGCGCGAGGCCTCGAAGACCTCCACGGAGGCGCCGTCGCACAGGACGTTCGCGATCCGCGCCCCCGGGCGGTGCCCCCCCTTGACGATCGCGGCCACGCCGAGGCGCCGGGCGAGGTCCCGGGCGACGTCGCGCAGGTCGTCGGCGGCGCCGACCGGCCGTCCCAGCAGGAGGGCGGCCTCGTCGAGGTTCGGGGTGACCACGCGCGCGAGGGGGACGATCCGCCCGGTCATCGCCGCGAGTCCGTCCGGCGCCAGCAGCGGGGCGCCGCTGGCCGCGACCATGACGGGATCCACGACGACCGACGGGATGCGCCGGCGGACGAGGGCGCCGGCGACGGCGTCCATGATGGCGGCCGAGAAGAGCATGCCCGTCTTGGCGGCGGCGACCGGGAAGGCGTCCGCCACGGCATCGATCTGCGCGGCAACGAGGTCGGGGTCGATGGCCCCGACGGCCGACACGCCCCCCGGGTTCTGCGCGGTGACGCAGGTCAGCGCGGTGGCGCCGAAGACCCCGAGGGCGGAGAACGCGCGCAGATCGGCCTGGATTCCGGCCCCTCCGCCGCTGTCCGATCCTGCGATGGAGAGGGCGACGGGCCACGGTCCGGACGGGTGTGCGGGCTGCATGGGGCGACGGTAGCCGGGCGCCCCCCGGCCGCCAAGCACGAAGGGGGGGGTCACTTTGCGATTGCGCCCGGCGCCCGTTTCGGGTTCATTATCCACCGTACGACCGGGGCGTTCCTGACCGGGCGCCGCTCGGGGGGCATTGCGATGGGCAAGGTACTGCGAATTTTTCTGATCCTGCTGTTCCTTCTGGGGATCGGCGCCCTGACGCTCGAGTACTTCAACTACTCGAAGCGCGTGGAGCTGACGAAGCGCCAGGCCACGCTCGAGGCGGGCCTGGTCCGCGTCTCGGGGAAGGTGAACGCGCCCCGCGACCCCTACATCGAGGCGATCTCGAACGGCGTCGACGCCGCCGCGCTCGGCGCCACCGCGACGATGGGCGCGCAGATCGCGGTCCTGCAGTCCAACACCGTCGCCCGCTACGAGCAGCTCTACACGACGAAGGACGACCTCAAGAAGACGCGCGACGAACTCACCAAGACGCAGCAGGAGCTCGCGCAGACCAAGCAGGAACTCGACACCGCGCGCCAGGAGATCGCCTCGCTCAACGAGAAGCTGACGAAGAAGGAGGCGGAGATCGCCCAGGCGCAGCAGAAGATCGGCGAGCTGGAGAACCAGGTCACCGAGCTCAAGCGGCAGGTCGAGGACTTCGGCGTCCAGATCGCCAAGCTCGAGGGCGACAAGAAGAAGATGCTCGAGGAGAAGAAGCGCCTCGAGGACGCCCTCGCGCCCTTCCTCCCGCCCCCGCTGCCGGACAAGGATCTCGCCCGCGGGCTGAACGGCCAGATCGTGCTCGTCGACCCGGAATGGAACTTCGTCGTGCTCGACATCGGCAAGCTGCAAGGCCTGCAGAAGAACACGCAGATGCTCGTCCACCGCGGCGAGGAACTCGTCGGCAAGATCCGCGTGTCGGACGTGCGCGACCAGATGTCCGTCGGCGATATCGAGCGGGCGTGGGTCGCGACGCCGCTTCAGCCGGGCGACCGGGTGTTCATCCAGTAACGGGGATTCGATCATGGGCAAGGTACTTCGCTTCTTCGTGATCCTGCTCTTCCTGATGGCGGCCGCGGCCGTCTGGCTGGAGTACACGCTCTTCCAGAGGCGCGTGGAGCGGAAGACCAGCGTCCAGACGCTGGAGAAGGCGGTGATGGACATCGCCCAGACCCTCACCGCGCCGAAGGAACCCTACATCGAGGCGATCGACCAGAAGATCAGCCAGAACGGCCTGATGAACTCGGCGACGATGGGCACCCAGCTCCGCGTCCTCGAGACCCTCGCCGACAACCGCTACGAGCAGCTCTTCACGACCAAGGACGACCTGAAGAAGACGCAGGACGAGCTCTCGAAGACGCAAGCCGAGCTTGCGCAGACCAAGCAGGACCTCGACACCGCCCGCAAGGAGATCGCCTCGCTCAACGAGCGGATCACCCAGAAGGAGACGGAGCTGGCGGGCCTGCAGCAGAAGATCGGCGCGATCGAGACGCAGATGGCCGAGCTCAACCGGACGATCGAGGACCGCAAGGCGCAGATCGCGAAGATCGAGGCCGAGAAGACCGAGATCAACGACGAGAACCAGCGCCTCGAGGTCGAGCTGGCCCGCTACCTGAACGACCCGAACATCGTCAAGCAGATGCCGAAGGGCCTCAGCGGCAAGATCGTCGTCGTGAACCCCGACTGGAACTTCGTCGTGCTCGACATCGGCACCCAGGAAGGCCTCGTGAACAACGCGTACATGCTCGTGCACCGCGCCGACCAGTTGATCGGCCGGGTGCGGATCACGAACGCGCAGGCACACATGGCGATCGCGGACATCCAGAACGACTGGGTCTCCGCCCCGCTGCAGGAGGGCGACCGTGTTCTTTATTAGGCTGATGGGGATTCTCGTCGTGCTGGCGACGCTGTGCTTCGGCGGGCAGATCACGCTCCAAGTGCTGGAGCTGAAGAGCTACGAGGCGCCGCCGTCGGTGTGGCCGCCCAAGTAGGAATCCGTATCCGTGAGCGTGCGCCGCGTCATCCTCGGCCTGTTCGCCGCCGCGTCCCTGGCGCTGGCCGGGGCGGGGTGCGCGACGACCGACGACCCCGACGCCGAATCCGACATCCCCTGGAACCGGCAGGAGTCCTGGGAAGGCCAGCTCCTCATGCCCGGCAGCATGATGCCCGGGCAGTACTGATCCCGTCCGCCGGCCGGGGTCAGTGCCCGAAGACCATCTTCTTGACGTCGACGCCGGCGACGGCCTTCAGCCCCTTCTCCAACGCCGCGATCTCCTTCGGGGCGCCGACAACCTCGATCAGGATCAGCCCGTTCGGGGAGCAGTAGGACTCGTCCGCATCGTGCAGCCCCAGCCGGGTCTTGATCTGGCAGCCGTGCTGCGTGAACAGGTGCTGGACCCGCTCCGCCCGCTTCACGCGGTCGGTGATGTGGACACCCAGGATCACATGCTTGCGCTCGCTCATGGCCCACCTCCGCTTGGATACCCGCCGCACTGGAAGCCTGAAACGCGGAACCGAACCCCTCCGCCTACATCGCCCCGCCGATGTACTTCTCGAGGTTGCGGATCATCTGCCCGCGCTCCTCGACGAGGTGGCGGACGACGTCCCGCATCGAGATCAGCCCGATCACCTCCCGCCCCTTCATGACGGGCAGGTGCCGGATGTGCCGGTCCGTCATCACGGCCAGGCAGTCCTCGACCGACCGGTCGGCATCCGTCGTGACGAGGTCGGACGTCATCACGTCGCCCACCTTCACCTGCCTCGGGGACTTCTCGGCCAGCAGGACCTTCTTGAAGCAGTCGCGCTCGGAGAAGATGCCGGCCGGAGCGCCCGCGGCGTCGCGCACGAGCACCGCGCCGATCCGGTGCTGGGTCATCAGCCCGACCGCGTCGAACACGGTGGTCTCGGGCCCCACGCTGACCGTGTTGACCTGCTTGGCTTCGATCAGCTTCGTCACCGGCGTATTCATGCAACGACTCCCGAGGTTCGGCGCCCGGCGCGCACCCTGCGCGGCGGCTGCGGCGGCGATTCTACCCGCGCACCCGCGCGCGGCTCAACGAGAAACCCTCCGGCCCGGACACTCCCCGCGCCGGAAGCGCCCCCCCTCTCGCCCTCCGCGTCCTCCATCGTCCACCCTCATGCCGTCCCGTAGACCTTCTCGAACGGCCACATCGCGACGCCGCCGTCGAGAACGCGGACCCTCCCGAAGCCGGCGGCGCGGAGAATCAGCGAAGCCTCGTAGCCGCGGATGGAATTGCGGCAGCAGACGACGATGAACGCCTCCTTCGGCAGCTCCCGCAGGCGTCCGCGCAGGGAGCCCAGCGGGATGAGGCGCGAGCCCGGGATGCGCATCTCCCCGTATTCGCGGGGCGTGCTGACGTCGAGGAGGATCGCCTCGCGGTCGTCGGCGAGCAGGCGCCGCGCCTCGGCGGGCGGGACGCCGTCGAGCAACCCCTCGAGCTTGTTCCGCGCGATGTTGCAGGCGGTGATCAGGTTGTCCATCGCGGGGGAGAACGGCGGCGCGTAGCCGAGGTCGAGGTGCGCGACCTGGTCGACCGTCATCCCGGCGGTGATCGCGGTCGCGGCGACGTCGATGCGCTTGTCGCCGAGGCCGGGGCCGAGCGTCTGCACGCCCAGCAGCCGGCGGGTGCCGCGCTCGACGACGAGCTTGATCATCAGCAGGCGCGCCTCGGGCAGGAAGTGCTCGCGGTCCGGCGCGGCGGAGAGCACCGTGACGACGTCGCGCCCGGCCGCGCGCGCATCGCGCTCGCTCAGGCCCGTGCGGCCGACGCCGTAGTCGAAGACCTGGCAGATGACGGTGCCGAGGATCCCGGGGAACCGGTCCGACCCGCCGCAGAGGTTCACCGCCGCGACGCGCCCCTGCTTGTTGGCGGTGGAGCCGAGCGGCACGTAGGCGGGCAGGCCGGTCAGGAGGTCGTGGTTCTCGACGCAGTCGCCCGCGGCGTAGATGTCGGGGTCGGACGTGCGCATGCCCGCGTCGACCCGGATCCCGCCGGTCGGCCCGATCTCGAGGCCGGCCGCCCGCGCGAGCGTCGTCTCGGGATGCACGCCCGCGGACAGCACGACGAGGTCGGCCGGGATCTCGCCGCGGTCGGTCAGGACGGCCCGCACCGTTCCGTCGCCGCGGAAGCCGGTGACGAGGACGTTGGTCATCACGCGGACGCCGTTCGATTCGAGGTGCTGCTCGAGCAGCCGGGCGATCTCCCCGTCGAGGATGCCGAGGATCTGCGGCTGGCGCTCGACGATCGTCACGCGGCAGCCGCGGGTCGCCAGGGCCTTGGTCATCTCGACCCCGATCAGGCCGCCGCCGACGAGGACCACGTCCACCGCGCGCCCCTCGGCGAGGAACTGCCGGATGCCCTCGGCGTCGTGGACGCCGTGCAGCGTGTAGATCCGCTCCAGCGCGTGGCCCGGCAGGTCCGGGATCGTCGGGCGGGCGCCGGTGGCCAGCACGAGCTTGTCGTACGGGACCCACCGCTCGTCGCCGCGCTCGAGGTCGCGCACCCGCACGCGGCGGCCCGCGCGATCGATCTCGAGCGCGTTCGTCCGGTTGAGCGCGGTCACGTTGCGCACGTTCTGGAAGAAGACCGGGTCGCGCACGGCGCCCAGCGGGGTCGAGACCAGCTGCCGGCGGTCGCGCACGACGCCGGAGACGTAGTACGGAAGGCCGCAGCCGGCGTAGGACAGCAGCTCGCCGCGGTCGACGATCGTGACCTCGGTGTCCGGCCGCAGCCGGATGACCTTCGACGCCACCTTCGGCCCCGCCGCAACCCCGCCGACGATCACCACGCGCAGCTTCCGCTCCGCCGGGGCCTCCGCGGCGGCGGCGGCGGAGAACCGGAGCACGAACTCCGCGCCCCCGAGGTCCGAGGTCCCGACCGTCACGGTGCCCCCCGAGCCCTCGACGAGCGCCTTGACGAACGAGAGGCCGAGCCCGACGCCGGGCGTCGAGCCGTGGACGGCCGGCGCGCCGCGGTGGAAGGGCTCGAAGATCTTCGCCCGCTGGTCCTCGGCGACGCCCGGACCGGAGTCGCCGACCGCGATCCGGATCCCGCCCTCCGCCTCGTCCTCCGTCAGGAGCAGCCGGACCTGCCCGTGCTGCGGGGTGTACTTCAGCGAGTTCTCGATCAGCGCCCGCAGCGCCTCCGTGATCGAATCCTCGCCCGCCCGGACGAACGCCGGCTCGAGGCGCACATCCGCCGAGAGCCCGATATCGCGCCGCCCGGCCTCGTCGAGCCACTGCTGGTGCACGCGGCGGACCGCGGCCGCCGCGTCGGACACCGCCTCCGTGCCCCGTTCCTTGCGCACGATCGACAACAGCCGGCGGACCGTCTCCAGCGCCTCCCGCAGCCGCGTGTCGGCGCGCTCGAGGAGGTCCTTCTGCCGCGGCGCGAGCGGCCCGGCCAGCTCGTCGATCAGCGTGCGCAGGACCGTGTCGGCCGCGCCGATCGGCGACTTGAGCTGGTGCGCGACGACCGCCGCGAAACGGAGCGGATCGTTCAGGTCGGGCCCGGGGCCGGCGGGGTTCTTCTTGTTCATGCGGTCCGGAATCTCCGCGCGTACCGCGGCAACCGCCCGCGGCGCGGGGACATCGTAGTCGAACCCGCGAAGGTCCCGCAAGCCGCGCGGGATGGCCCCCATCATCGGCGAAGCTCCGGATTCCCGGTGACCACCCGTGTGAACCACGCATGGACACGGCCGCGACGGGGCGCGGCCCTCCGGGCCCGTTCCACGGAGATGCGGGAGGACGGGCCTGGAAGGCGCCGCTCCGTCGGCGCCGAGCGGAAGGCCCCCGAAGCATCGTCCGTTCCTGATCGATCAAGTCAGCCCGGGGACGTGGGGAGGGCCGCAACGGGAACGCGCCCGTCGGCGGGCTCGGGATCCTGCACCCGGGATCCCTTCCCCCCGCCGAGTCCACAGGATAGGATGCGCGGCCATGCACGCCGAACGGCCCCGTCCACTCGCTGTCGCCATCCGTCCATGGTTGCTGCTCGCCGCCGTCGCGGCGAACGCCGGCGACTGGACGCAGTGGGGCGGCCGGAACGAACGGAACTTCGTCTCGGACGAGACCGGGCTCCCGGAGGTCTTCGCCCCTCCCTGCGAGGCCGGCGGCGGCACGAACGCCGGCGCGGAGGCCGCCGCCGCCGGAACCAACCTGCTGTGGACCGCGAAGCTGGGCACGATCACCTACAGCACGCCGGCGATCGCGGACGGGCGCGTCTACCTCGGCACGAACGACGAACACCTCGACCATCCCCGCGTCCGCCGCAGCGGCGGCGGGCTGGTCCTCTGCCTCGACGCCGCGTCGGGCCGGCGCCTCTGGCAGCTCCCGGTCCCCCGGCTCAGGACGCGCAACAAGCTCTTCAACTTCGACGACCTCAAGCTCGGCATCTGCTCCTCGCCCGCCGTCGTCGGCGACCGGCTCTACCTCGTCTCCAGCCGCGGCGAGGCCCTCTGCCTCGACACGCACGGACAGGCCGACGGCAACGACGGGCCGTACACCGGCGAGGCCCGCTACATCGCCGACACCGCCGAACGCCCGGACAAGCCGGGCCGCTTCGCCCCCGCCGACGGCCCGCCACCGCCGGAACCGGCCGACCTGGGACAGGAGGACGGCGACATCGTCTGGTGCTTCGACTTCCTCCGCGACCTCGACGTCTGGGCGCAGGACGCCGTCGACTGCTCTCCGCTCGTGCTCGGCGACCACGTCTGGCTCAGCCCGTCGGTCGGCGTCGACCGCTCCCACAAGTTCATCCCCTCGCCCCACGCGCCGAACCTGATGGTGCTCGACCGGCGCACGGGCGCGCTGCTCGCGACCAACGCGGCCCCCTACAGCGCCCAGGTCTTCCACGGCGAGTGGTCCTCGCCGTCGCTCCTCCGCGCCGGCGGACGCGACCTGGTCGCCTGGGGCGGCGGAGACGGCGTGTGCCGCGCCTACGACACCCGGTTCGAGGCCGGCACCGGCGGCGCGCCGGGCGTGCTGACGGAGGTCTGGCGATTCGACGCCAACCCCCCGCACAACAAGGTCCGCGACGGACGGCACCTTCCCTACAACAAGAACCACGAGGGCCCCAGCGAGATCATCGCGACGCCGGTCTTCGACGGGCGCCGCATCTTCGTCGGCGTCGGACAGGACAGCCGCCACGGCCCGGGACCGGGCTGCTTCTCGTGCATCGATCCCGGCGGCCGCGGCGACATCACGCGGAGCGGAATGGTCTGGCAGAGCTTCGACGTCCAGCGCAGCTTCTCGAGCGCGGCGGTGGCCGCGGGCCTGGCCGTCGTTGCCGACTACGCCGGCATCGTCCATTGCTTCGACGCCGCAACGGGCCGGCGGCTGTGGACCCACGACCTCGACGCACGCGTCTTCGGCTCGCCGCTCGCGGCGGACGGACGGGTCTACATCGGCGACGAGAAGGGCTACGTGACCGTCTTCGCCCTCGCGCGGGAGAAGCGCATCCTCCACGCCGTGCGGCTCGACTCGGCGGTCTACACCACCCCCGTCGCCGCGGGCGGCACGCTCTTCCTCGCGGCCTCGAAGACGCTGTACGCCTTCCGGCGGCCGGGCGATTGACGGACGGCCGCGAACCCGCCAAACTCGCGCGATTCCGGAACCGAAACCGATGAAGGTCGAAACCACCACCGTCCTGGCGCACGCAACCTACGGCGGCGACTACCGGTGCCTCGAACTCGAAGCGCCGGGGATCGCTCCGGAGGTCCGCCCGGGCCAGTTCGTCCACATCCGCCTGCCGGCCCCGGCGGACGCCATCCTCCGCCGCCCGTTCAGCGTCTTCCGCGCCGACGGCGACCGGCTGCAGATCCTCTACAAGGCCGTCGGCCGCGGCACCGCGGCGATGCGCCACCTCCAGCCCGGCGACGGGCTCAGCATCCTCGGCCCGCTCGGCAACGGCTTCCCGGCCGCGGCGGCGGACGCGCTGCCCGTGCTCGTCGCCGGCGGCTACGGCATGGCCGCGCTCTACCTCCAGGCCCGCACGCTGCCGCGCCGCGGCATCGCCTTCTTCGGCGGCGCGAAGGCCGGCGACATCCTGTGCGTCCCCGAGTTCGAGGCCCTCGGCTGGGAGGTGCGCGCGACGACCCAGGACGGCTCCCGCGGGGAGCGCGGCCTCGTCACCGACGCCCTCGATGCGTGGCTTTCCGGCGGGGGACGCGACCTCCGCCCCGAGTTCTTCGCGTGCGGCCCCAACGGCATGCTCCGCGCCGTCGGCGGGCGCGCGGAGGCGGGCGGGTGGACGGCGTGGCTCTCGATGGACCGCCACATGGGCTGCGGCGTCGGCGCCTGCCTCACCTGCGTGCAGAAGATCCGCGACCCGGACGCGCCGGGCGGCTGGTCGTGGGTCCGCATCTGCCGCGAGGGACCCGTCATGGAATGCCGGACCGTGGTCTGGGAGGGGGACGAATGACGCCGCGGCACGTCCCTCCGGCCCGCATGCGCGGGCGCGATTCCGCGGCGGGGGAGCGTCCATGACCGCGACGCCCGACCTGGCCGTCCGCATCGGCAGCCTGACGCTGCGCAACCCCGTCATGGTCGCCTCCGGCACCTTCGGCTACGGGCCCGAGTACGCCGATCTCGTCGACCTCGCCTCCCTCGGCGCCATCGTCGTGAAAGGGATCCGCGCGGAGCCGACCACCGGCAACCCGACGCCGCGCACCGTCGAGACCGCGAGCGGCCTGATCAACGCGATCGGCCTGCCCGGTCCCGGCGTCGACGGCTTCGTACGCGACTACCTCCCCTTCCTCCGCCGCCACGACGTGCCCGTGATCGTGAACATCTGGGGCCGGACGGTCGAGGAGTACGGCGACGTCGCCCGGCGGCTGGGGGCAGTCGATGGCGTCCACGCGCTGGAGATCAACGTCTCGTGCCCGAACATCAAGGAAGGCAGCAAGGCCTTCGGCACGAACCTCGAGAGCTTCCGGCGCGTCGTCGACCTCGTTCGCGCGTCGACGCGGCTGCCCGTGATCCCGAAGCTCGCCCCGAACGTCGCGGACATCGCCTCCTTCGCGCGCGCCGCGGAGGAGTGCGGATCGGACGCGGTCTCGCTGATCAACTCGATCCCCGCGATGGCGGTGGACATCGAGACGCGCCGTCCGAAGCTCGGCAACATCACCGGCGGGCTCTCGGGGCCGGCCATCCACCCCGTGGCCGTGAAGCTCGTGTGGGAGGCCGCGCGGGCGGTGAAGATCCCCGTCATCGCGATGGGCGGCATCCGCGACGCGGCCGATGCGATCGAGTTCATCATCGTCGGCGCGACGGCGGTGGCCGTCGGCACCGCGAACTTCGTCGAGCCGGGCACCGCGCCCGCGGTGGTCGAGGGCATCCGGAGCCACCTCGTCCGCCACGGGCTGCCGTCCGTCGCGGCGCTTCGCGGCACGGTCGTGGCATGAGCCGGCGGGTCCGCAGGCTGATCTTCTATCCCCTGCTCCTGGTCTTCGTCGCGGCCTCCCTGGCCTGGTTCGTCCACGTCCCGCGGCGGACCGACCGCCTCGCGTGGGCCGTCCCCGCCGGCGCGCGCTGGGTGAGCGTCCACCGCGGACTGGCCGCGCGCTGGCCCGGCCTCGCGGCGAGCCCGCTGGCCCGCGAGACGGCCCGCCTCGCCGGCGTGTCGAGCCAGCAGTGGGACGCGACGGCGGCGGACGCGTCCGTCGCCGGATGGCTGGACCGGCTGGCGGGCGACGAGGTCGTGCTCGCGCAGTTTCCCGTGGGCCCGGACCGCCGCGCCTGGGGCGCGGCGTCCTGGGTCGGCGGGCGCGCGCAGCACCTCCGGGGCCTGCTTCAGACGGGCCGCGTGCCCGGCGTCCTTCGCTTCTCCAACCACCGAGGCCGCACGGTCTGGCTGCTCGCCGCCGGCCTTCCCGCCGGCGGAGGCCGGCACCTGAGCTTCGCGATCGAGGAAGGCATGCTCATCGCCTGCGCCTCGGCGAACCCGGCGGACATCCTGCGGATGCTCGACGCCTACGACGGCTTCGCCCCGCGCGAGCCGGAGGCCGACCGGGCGCGCGCCCTGCGCGGCCCCGACGCCATCCTGTGGGATCTCGGCCGCGGCCCCGGTCCGGACCTCATCGAGATCGAACTCGACCGCATCGATGCGCGCGGCCTCTCCGGCACGGCGCGCCTGTCCGGCTGGGAGGTCCCCTTCCCGCCTGTCGCACCGCCGGCCGGCGACCTCGCCGGCGCGGCGTCGATTCTCGGGGCGCATCCGGCCGGCGCGGCCGTCGTCCCGGCCGCCGTCGCCGAGACGCTCGCGCAACCGCTGTGGCGCCTGCCGTGGATGTCGTGGCTGTGGGGCGCCGCGCGGCGCGGCGCGGGCGACCCCCTCGTCGTCGCCATCCACGGCGACCCCCTCGGCGGGCGCTTCCGCGGCCTGCGCACCCCGGGGCTGACGGTCTCGATGCCCGTGCGCGACGCCGCGGCCTTTCCGCAGGCGATGGACCCCGTGCTCGACCGCCTCAACGCCGCGCACCGCTGGGGCCTCATCCGCGCCGCCGTGCCCGGCGCGGCGGAGCTCTCGATGATCGAGGGCACCGGCGCGGGCCCCTACGCAGGCCTGCCCCCCAACGAATGCGTCGCGTGGTGGACCACGAACGGCTGGCTCACGATCTCGGCCAGCGCCGACACGCTTCGCGCCCTCTCCGCCGCCGCGGCCGCGGGCACCCCGGTCGGCGCCGCGCCGTGGGCCCGGCGCCCGGCCGACGCCGGCGGTTCGGGATGGATCTGGCTCGACCTTCCGCGCGCCTGCGAGACCGTGGGGCTCTCGCTCTCGATCTGGTCGCTCAAGCTTCAGGTCGGCGATCGCGACGGTTCCGCCTCCAAGCGCGAACGCATCGCCGCCGCCCGCGAATGGCTCGCCGCGCTTGCGGCGCTCGGCACCGCCACCGGCGGTCTTGACGCGGCGGGCGATGACCTTACGATCCGCTTCGCGGCGGGTCGCGACCCGCAGGAGATCCCGACACCATGAGCTTCCTTCCCCGCCCGACCGCCCGCGGCCCCGCGGAATCCAGCGCCAGACCACGGGTCGCGGCCGCCACGGCGTGCGCCATCGCGGCCGCGTGCCTCGGCGGGCGGCCCGCACGCGCCCCGGCGGCGGTCGAGGTGAAGTCGCCCGACGGCTCGTTCGCGGTGGTCCTCGACGTGAAGACGGTCGGCGGGGCCGCCGGCGTGCCGGTCTACCGCGTCGACTGGAGGGGCCGGCCGGTGATCGTCGAGTCGCGCCTGGGCCTCGACATCCAGGGCGCGCCGCTCGTCGCGGGCCTCGCCGTCGCGGGCCGTGAGGCCCGCAGCGCGGACACGACGTGGACCCCGGTGTGCGGCGAGCGCGCGACGATCCGCGACCGGTACAACGAGATCGCCGTCGACCTGAAGGAGACGGCGGCGCCCGGCCGGGTCCTTCGCGTGACGTTCCGCGCCTACGACGAGGGCGTCGCGTTCTGCCAGACGCTGCCGAGGCAGCCCGGCCTCGACGCCGTCACGATCGCTCGCGAGCCGGTCGAGTTCCGTTTCGCGGCCGACTGGCCCGCGTGGGCGACCTACTCCGGCCAGGGCGCCTACGAGAAGGTGCCCGTCAGCGCGGTCAAGCCCGGCTGCGAGCGGCCGCTGGTGGTCGAGATGGCGCCGGGCGAGGGCCCCTGCGCGGCCGTCGGCGAGGCGAAGCTCGTCGACTACGCGCGCATGAAGTTCGAGCCCCTCAAGGGCGCGCCGCACGCGCTGGTGGCGAAGCTCGACGGCCCCGTCGAGGCCGCGCTGCCGCTGACGACGCCGTGGCGCGTCGTGATGGCCGCGGAGTCGCCCGGCCGGCTGCTCGAGAACAACTTCCTTTTCCTCAACCTGAACGACCCCTGCGCGATCGCCGACCCGTCGTGGATCCGGCCGGGCAAGGTGATCCGCGAGGTCACGCTGACGACGCAGGGCGGCAAGGCCTGCGTTGATTTCGCGGTGAAGCGCGGCCTCCAGTTCATCGAGTACGACGCCGGCTGGTACGGTCACGAGTACGACGACGCATCCGACGCGACGACCGTGACCGTCGACCCCAAGCGCTCGAAGGGTCCGCTGGACCTGCGGGAGGTGATCCGCTACGCGAAGGAGCGCGGCATCGGCGTGATCGTCTACGTCAACCGCCGAGCGCTGGAGCGCCAGCTGGGCGACATCCTTCCCCTGTACCGCGAGTGGGGCATCGACGGCATCAAGTACGGCTTCGTCAACGTCGGGTCGCAGAAATGGACGTCGTGGCTCCACGAGGCGGTCCGCAAGGCCGGCGCGCAGCGGTTCATGCTCGACGTGCACGACGAGTACCGCATGACCGGCTACTCGCGCACCTGGCCGAACCTGATGACCGTCGAGGGCGTCCACGGCGACGAGTGCAGCCCGAGCAACCGCATCACGCTGGCCTACGCGTTCACGCGCTACCTCGCCGGGCCGGCGGACAACACCGTCTGCTACTACGACGCGCGCGTCGACCGCCTCGCCACGCACGCCTACCAGCTCGCGAAGCCCGTCTGCCTGTTCAGCCCCTGGCAGTTCCTCTTCTGGTACGACCGTCCGCCGGCCTCGCCCGCGAAGGAGGGCGGCGCGGGCGGCTCGAACCCGCAGATCGGCGACGACCCCGAGCTCGAGTTCTGGAACACGATGCCGACCGTGTGGGACGAGACGCGCGTGCTGCGCGGCGCGATCGGCGAGTACGCCGTCATCGCGCGCCGCCGCGGGGCGGAGTGGTTCCTCGGCGCCATGAACGCCGACACGCCCCGCCGCTTCGAGGTGCCCCTCGCCTTCCTCGGCCCCGGCCCGGCGCGCACCGCCCACATCTACCGCGACGACCCGTCGATGACGACGCGCACGCGCGTGCGGATCGAGCGCACGCCCGTCACGCCCGCATCGACCCTGGCGATCGACCTGCCCGCCCGCGGCGGCCAGGCCGTCCGCATCGCCCCGGACGCGGCGAAGTAGCCCGCATCCAACCCCTGGGACCCCGGCGGCCCGGGGCGTCCAAGGTCGGGAACCCCGCCCGAGAATCCGGTTGGCAGGCGTCCCGGGCGCGGGTATGCTGTGCCCGGCGGAGGGACGCCATGACGAGACACTGGCTCGGGATTCTGATGGCGGTCGCGGCGGCAGCCGCAGCGGACGCGCAGGACAAGGTCGCGGTCCGGCCGGGCATGATTGCCTCGCGCGAGATCCCCTATCCGACCCGGTTCGAATCCCAGCCCGTCGGGATCGGGGGTGGGGTGCGGCCGCCGATCCCCTCCGCCTTCAAGACCCGCCAGCTCGGCGCGGCGGTCAGTGCGGCCAACATCGGCGTCCAGAAGGTGGTCGTCTCGCGCAACGGTCCCCGCCTGCTCTACACGGCGCAGTTCGCGGACGGCACGAAGGCGGAGTTCGTCGACGGCTGCGACACCGTGGTCAACGGGCGCCGGTATCGGGGCATGGGCCTGCGCGGCGGGGCGTACGTGGTGAAGGACATGGACTCGAACGAGTACCTCCGCTTCACGCTGTCCGCGGGCCGCTAGCCGCCGCGGACCCCCTCCCGCCCCATGACCCCGACGACGAGCCTGTCCCGGTGGTTCCTCTGGCTCAACGCGACGCAGTTCCTCGGCGCGCTGAACGACAACCTCTTCAAGCTGCTCGTGTCGATCTTCCTCATCCGCGCCCTCGGCGCCGCGCGCAGCAGCGAGGTGGCCGGCATCGCGGGGCTCCTGTTCGCCCTGCCGTTCCTGCTGTTCACGCCGGCCGCCGGGGTGCTGGCGGACCGGTTCAGCAAGCGCACGATCGTCGTGCTCGCCAAGGCGCTGGAGATCGTCGTGATGGGCCTCGGGGCCGTCGCGTTCCTCGCCGGATCGGCGCCGATGCTCTACGCGGTGCTCTTCCTGATGTCCGCGCAGAGCGCATTGTTCGGGCCTGCGAAGTACGGCATCATTCCGGAACTGGTCGAGCGGGCGCAGCTCTCGCTCGCGAACAGCCGCATCGTCTCGGCGACCTACCTGGCCATCATCATCGGGACGTTCGCCGCGCCCGCCGCCGTGACGCTGGCCGGCGGCCGGGTCGAATCGGTGGTCTGGCTGTGCGTCGCCGTGGCCGTCGCCGGGACGGCGACCAGCCTCGGCATCGGCCGCGTGCCGCCGTCGGGCTCGACGCGCCGGCCCTCGTGGTTCTTCCTCGCCGATGTCATCCGCCCGCTCCGGGCCGTGCGGGGCGACCGCTATCTCGTGATGGCGCTCGCCGCCGCCGCCTACTTCTCGCTGATCGGGTCGTTCCTCCAGCTCAACCTGATCCCGTTCGGCCTGCGCCATCTCGGCCTGAGCGCGGTCGAGGGCGGCTACCTGTTCCTCGGCGCCGCGGTGGGCATCGGCCTCGGATCGGCGATCGCCGGACGGCTCTCCGGCCGCAACGTCGAGTTCGGCGTGCTGCCGATCGCCGCGCTGGGGCTGGCCCTGGCGACCGGCGCGATGGGCGGCATCACGCGGTGGCAGCCGGCCGCGGTGGCCATCGTCGCCGCCGGCGTCTGCGCCGGGCTCTACATCGTGCCGCTCGAGGCGTTCATCCAGCTGCGGTGCCCGAAGGACCGCCTCGGCGAGGTGCTGGCCGCGAACGGATTCCTCAGCTGGATCGGCGTCCTCGGCGGCGCCGGGCTCGTGCTCCTCTTCGACCGCCTCCACCTTTCGCCCGCCGAGGGCTTCGGCGTGATGGGCGGCCTGACGCTCGCGCTGACGGTGGTCACGATCCGCGTCCTCCCGGATTTCCTCGTGCGCTTCGTCACCGTGCTGCTGACCCGCACGCTCTACCGGATCCGCGCCGTCGGCGTCGAGAACCTGCCGGTCGACGGCGGCGCCCTGCTGGTCGCCAACCACGTCTCCTACATGGACGCGCTCCACATCCTCGCCTGCCAGCAGCGGCGCATCCGCTTCCTGATGCACCGGCCGATCTACGAGACGCACAAGCTCCGCTTCCTGTTCCGGCTGATGAAGGCCATCCCCATCGCGATGGAGGATCCGCCCAAGCGCATCGTGGAGTCGCTGCGCGCCGCCCGGAAGGCGCTGGACGACGGCTACATGGTCTGCATCTTCGCCGAGGGCGCCCTGACGCAGAACGGGCTCATGCGCGGATTCAAGCCCGGCTTCGAGCGGATCGTCCGCGGCACGAACCACCCCATCATTCCCATCTACATCGGCGGCACGTGGGGCAGCGTCTTCAGCCACTACCACCGCGGCTTCCACACGCGCGTGCCGATCCGCATCCCCTACCCGGTCGGCGTCTTCTTCGGACAGCCGATGCCGCCCGACTCGCCCGCCGGGGCCGTCCGCCAGGCCGTGCAGGAACTCTCGTGCGACTACTACGACGACCGCCGCCGCACGCGCCGGCCCCTGGGCCGCGCGTTCGTCGCGGCCGCCCGGCGCAACTGGGCGAAGCCCGCGATGACCGACACCCTCGGCCGCCGCCTGACCTACGGTCGCGCGCTGACCGGCGCCGTCGCCCTCGCCCGCCGCCTCGCGCCGCGGACGCGCGGCCAGGAGGCGGTCGGCATCCTGCTTCCGCCCTCCGTCGGCGGCGCCCTGGCGAACGTCGCGCTGGCCATGCTCCGCAAGACCTCGGTCAACCTCAACTTCACCGTGTCGCCCGAGGCGTTCCGGTCGGCCCTGGAGCAGTCCGGCCTGCGCACCGTGATCTCGTCCCGCGCGGCGCTGGAGAAGGTGAAGCCGCCGGCGGACCTGCCCGGTCTCGTCTGCCTCGAGGACCTGCTCGCGGAGGTCACGCCCGCGCGGAAGGTCGCGGCGCTGCTCGCCGCGCGGCTCGCGCCGGCGGGCTGGCTCGCCCCGTCGCGCGGGTTCCGGCCGGACGACGTCGCGACGATCATCTTCTCGTCCGGCACCACCGGCGAGCCCAAGGGCGTGATGCTGACCCACCACAACATCCGCTCGAACGTGGAGGCGGTTTCGCTCGTCTTCCGGCCGCGGGCCGACGACGCGCTGGCCGCCTCGCTGCCGCTCTTCCACTCCTTCGGCTACACCTGCGGACTCTGGTTCCCGCTGCTGGCCGGCATGCGGGCGGACTTCCACCCCAACCCGCTCGACACCGGCCGCATCGCGCAGATGATCCGCGAGGAGGGCTGCACCGCGCTCTTCACGACGCCGACGTTCCTGCTCGGCTACCTGCGGCGTGCGCAGCCGGACGACCTGCGCACCCTGCGGCACGTCATCACCGGCGCCGAAAAGCTCAAGCCGCGCGTCGCCGACGCCTTCGAGGAACGGTTCGGCATCCGGCCGCGCGAGGGCTACGGCACGACCGAGCTCTCGCCCGTCGCGATGCTGAGTCTGCCCGACGAGGGGGCCGGGCCGTACGTGCAGTCCGGCTGGAAGGCCGGCAGCGTCGGCATGGCGGTCCCCGGCGTCGCCGCGCGCATCGTCGACCCCGACACCGGCGCCCCGCTGCCCGTCGGCGCGCCGGGCATGCTCACCATCCGCGGCCCGAACGTGATGAAGGGCTACCTCAAGCAGCCCGACCGGACCGCCGAGGTCGTGCGCGACGGCTGGTACTGGACCGGCGACATCGCGACGATCGATGCCGACGGCTTCGTCACCATCACCGACCGCCTCGCCCGCTTCAGCAAGATCGGCGGCGAGATGGTCCCCCACATGGCCGTCGAGGACGAGTACCTCCGCGGTCTCGGCCGCGCCGAGACGGTCCTCGCCGTCACCTCCGTCGCCTGCGAGCGCAAGGGCGAGCGTCTCGTCGTGCTCTACACCGAGGCCGCCGGCGATCCGGCCGCGCTGCACGCGATCATCGAAGCCGCCGGCATCCCGAACCTGTGGAAGCCCGCCCGCGACGCCTACCAGCGCATCGAGGCCATCCCCGTGACCGCCACCGGCAAGCTCGACGTCAAAGGCCTCCGCCGCCTCGCCGTCGACCGCGCCGCCCCCTCCGGCTGAGCCCTCCTCCGCTGCCGTTCGTTCGTTGCAGCGATCGTTTCACCGTTGGCAGGATGGCAGCTCCGCTGCAGGTGGCTGCGGAGGGCCCGGACGAGGCGGCGGTGCAGGGCGCCGACCTTCGACCCGGCGCGGCCCGACGGCCGGGGCGCCGAGGGCAGAAGCGGGGCCGACTCGAGGGCCGTCCGGCAGGGCCGGCAGTTCCTCGCGGACCGTCGTGGCGGGATCGGCGCCGCCCGTGCCGCCCTTTTCGTGCTTCTGCAGCGCCGAAGCGCCCGCGTCGAGAGGCCTGTGCACGATCCGGTCGCGCGGAGCGCGACCCTCCCATTCGTTCATCCCGGGAGGGCCGCACTCCGCCTGCCACTCGACGCGCAGCGGCGCGTGGTGCGGCCGCGGGCACGGTTCAGCCGAACGCGGCGCGCAGGGTTGCGAGGGCCTTCGGTACGGCGGTTTCGGGCGCCTCGCGGCCCTCCATCTCGAGCGAGATCCAGCCGCGGAAGCCGGCGGCGCGGAGGATGGCGGCGATGCGGGGGTAGTCGAGGTCGAGCGTGTACCACTCGCCGCCGCCCTCGTAGGTCTTGGCCTGCACCATGACCGCGCGCGGCGCGACGAGGGCGAGCTTGTCGTAGGGGTCCTCGAGGAAGTTCCCGGTGTCGAGCATGGCGCCCAGCCACGGGCTGCGGACGGCGTCGAGGATGCGGAGCAGCCCCGCGGGCGTGCGGGTCAGTCCCCAGTGGTTCTCGAGGGCGAGCACGACCCCCGCGGCCTCGGCGGCCGGCAGGCATCGCTCAATGCACTCGATGCACCAGCGGAATCCGTCGTCCTCGGTCTGCCCCGGCGGCAACGGCTCCTCGCCGCGGGCCTTCATGAGCTCGGTGAAGTCCCGGATGGTGTTCCACCGGCCCGAGTTGAGCCGGATGCAGGGCGCGCCGAGTTCGCGGGCGATCTCGATGCACTGGAGCGTGTGCGCGACCTCGCGATCGCGGAAGGCCGCATCCGCGTCGACGAAATCCTGGTGGATCGACAGGCAGACGGGCGCGATGCCCGCGGCGAAGCACCGCCGCCGCAGTCCGCGCAGGTAGGCCCGGTGCTCCGCCGTCAGGGGCTCGCGTTCCGGCAGGGACATCTGGCGGTGCAGAAAGTCCACGCCGGACACGCCGAGCGCCGCGGCGCGATCGACGACATCGGCCACCTCGACGCGCGGCCCGCGGAAGTGCCAGAACGAGTACGTCGATACGGCGAGCCGGAGCGGGGCCGGCGGCGCGGACGGAACCGGCGCGCCGGGGCCGGCGCCCGCGGCAGACGCCATCAGCGGCGTGGCGGCGGCCGCAAGGAAGCCGCGCCGGTTCACGGAGCGACCCCGACCTGCGCGTCGACGGGTTTCAGCAGCGCCGTGTAGAGCTGGAATGCGCGCGTCCGGGCGACGATGCGTCCCCGGCCCCCGCACTGTGCGCACTTGGAATCGCCCCGGCCCGAGCCTCCGCACGCGGCGCAGCGGCCGGTGCCGTTGCAGGCCGAGCAGTTGAGGGGATTCTTGCTCAGGACCGCCACCTTGCCCTTGCCGCGACACGCCGGGCACTTCCTGGCCCCGTTGCAGCGTTCGCAGGGCGCGTTGCGACGCTCGCCGGACCCGTTGCACTGCCCGCAGACGCGGCTGACCTCCTCCCAGGAGAGGGCCTTGAGATAGGGACTGGCCGGGAAGCGCGTGGCCAGGGACTTCTGCGCCGCATGGGCCTCGTCGAGGCGGTCCAGCCATGCGGCGGCCAGGCAGTACACCGCCAGTCCCTGCGCGACCACCTCCGAATCCTGCGCGGTCGCAAGCGCCCCCCGAAGCTGGTCGAGCAGCACCAGGTTCTTCGGGGCGCGTCGGAGTTGTTCGAGCACCTGCGCGGCATCCGGAGCCGTCGGGGCTGCGGCGCGGGCGGCGGTCGCGACGGCGACGGCGAGAAGGACGGAGAACCCCGCGTATCGGCCCATGGTCGGCCCCTTCCATCGGCGCGCCGGAACGCGGCACGCCCGGTTGCACATCCACCCCGGTCCCGCGGCCGGCACGGAGGCCGGCCCCGATCCGGACACGATCAGACTGCCGGCACGCCGGCCGCCGCGCCCGCGCCCGGCTCGGACGGCCCCGACGGCGCCGGCGGGGGCTCCGTCGCGACCTCCGGCGGCGGCGGCTCGTGGCGCCGGATGAACTCGCGCGCCAGCAGCCGGTAGGCCGTCGCGCCGATGCCCGTGCGGTCGTATACGATGACCGGCTTCCCGAAGCTCGGCGCCTCGCCCAGCCGCACCGTCCTCGGGATCAGCGTCTCGTATACCTTGTCGGGGAAGTGGCGCACCACCTCCTGCACGACCTGCTGGCCCAGCTTCGTCCGGCCGGAATACATCGTCATGACGATGCCGTCGATGTCGAGCGCCGGATTCGCCCCCGCGCGAAGGTCCCCGATCATCCGGGCGATGACGCTGAGCCCCTCGAGCGCGAAGTACTCGCACTGCAGCGGAATCAGGACGCCGTCGGCGGCGCACAGGGCGTTCATCGTCAGCGCGCCGAACGACGGAGGGCAGTCGATGAAGATGACCTCGTACGTCCCCGCCGCGCGCAGCGGATCGAGCGCCCGCCGCAGGCGCAGGAAGGGATCGTCCGACCGGATCAGCTCCACCTCCGCGCCGGCGAGATCGAGTTCGGACGGGATGATGTCGAAGTTCCTGTAGGCCGTCGGCCGGACGCGCGCGGCGAGGTCGCCGCCGCCGAGAAGCACCTGGTAGACGCTGCCGCCGGGGAGCTTGTCGAGCCCGACCGCGCTCGTCGCGTTCCCCTGGGGATCGAGGTCGATCAGCAGCACCTTCTTCCGCCGCTCGACCAGGCAGGCCGCGAGGTTGACCGCGGTCGTGGTCTTTCCCACGCCGCCCTTCTGATTCGCCACCGCAATGACGCGCGCTTGCATCGGGCGTGCAGAGTACCGCGTCGCGCCTCCGCGGCCAAGCCGGGGATCAGTGCGCCGCCGGGAACATCCCCTCGTAGTGCGGCGAGGGCAGGAAGACGCCGCCGCTCTCGGCGTAGAACCCGGCGCCCAGCTCGTAGACGCCGTCCTTCACGCGCGTCCACGGCGCCGTGCCGCGCGGGTGGTGGCCGACCATCTCCGCCCACTGGCGGTAGTTCTGGTGGCCGTTGCTCTCGAGCAACCCGAGGCCGAGGCCGGGGAACGGCGCAAGCCGGGCGGCGATGTTCTTGTTCCAATCGACCAGGATCGGGTTCACGGTGAGGTCGGCGCAGAAGCACGGCACCTTCCGGTCGTGCGCGGCCTTCGCGACGCGCATCGTCATGGTCAGCGTCTTCGCGATCGCCTTGAGCGCGACCGCCCGGTAGCCCATCTCCATGCGCTCGACGGCGTGGAGGTCGGTGTGGGCGGTCTCGTCGGCGGCGAGCCGGATGGGGATGTCGTGGACGTCGATGTCCGCCTCCTCGGCGAACGGCTCCTCGATCAGCACGATCAGGTCCAGCGCCCCGATCGCCTTCGCGTGGTCGAGAAGCTTCAGCAGCGTTTCCTTCTTCTCGTACCGCCCGTTCGCGTCGAAGTAGTACGGCAGCTTCCCGTCCTGCGTGTGCGGCGTCCGCCGGCCGCCGATCGCGGCGTGGATCGCCGACAGGCGCGCCTTGTCCTTCTCGAGCATCTCCTCCTGCGTGCCGGGCTGCCCGATCTTGATCTTCATGAAGAAGTAGCCCTGGTCGACCGCGGCGCGGATCTCCTCGACCGGGATCGCGTAGGCCATCAGGGGGATCGCGGCGACGCGCTCGTGCCGCGTGGCCAGCGCCGGGCGGTAGGCGGCCGGGATGATCTCGTCGAAGGTCTTCAGCCCGTTCTGCGCCGCGTGGAGGATCCACGCCGCGTTGTCGACGCCGACCAGCGCGTTGAGCGCGAACGTCGGACGCAGGTTCTTGCGGCCCGTGATCGCCCGCCCGTACGCCAGCACCTCCGGGTACAGGGCGTCGAGCAGCTCCTCCGGCGAGGCGAACGTCCGCCCCGCCGCCAGCCGGACGGCGCGCTCGGTCATCGCGTACATCAGCGCGTTGCCGCCGCTCTCGGAATGCGCCGCGAAGACGGCGGAGTCGCTCCACAGCACGCTCTGCGTGCAGACGCCGACGGCGTGGAGCCCCGACTCGTCCTCGAGCCGCGCCGCGCTCTGCCAGATCTCCGTCATGTAGCCGCCCTTGAATCCGAACGGGCGGATCAGCGGGTTGCGCTCGAAGTTCGTCGCGACGGCGCGGATCCGGAGCGGCTTCGTCCGCGCGGCCGCCGCCGGGGCGGGCGCATGCGAGCCGGCCGTCGTCGAGCAGCCCGCCGCGCCGATCGCCGCGGCGCCCGCGGCGGCGAGACGGAGGAAGTCGCGGCGGTCGAGAACGGCGGCGGAGGTCGGGTTCGTCATGTCGGCTCTCCATAGCCCCACGGCGCGCGGTGCGGGCGTTCCAGCATCCCGTTCGCCTCGTCGTCGCCGTCGAAGCGCTCGGCCTTCGGGTCCCACGTCAGCTTCCGGTCCAGCTTCATCGCGATGTTGCCGATGTGGCAGAGCGCCGAGACGCGATGCCCGATCTCCACCGGCTCCGCCGGCTCCTTCCGGGCCAGCGCGCAGTCGACGAAGTTCGAGTAGTGATTGGGGCTGTCGTAGAGGCGCTTCGAATCGGCCCCCGGCGTCCACCCGGCGATCGCGGGCGTCGAGCCCTGGATCTTCTTCCCGTTCGTCTCGATCCAGCCCTCGGAGCCCTCGACGCGGACGCCGAACGATTTCGGATCCGTCACGCACTCCAGCTCCAGCCCGTTCGCATAGCGCGCGCCGAAATGGACCTTGGTCGCCGTCGTGAAGAGGTCGCCGGCCGCGGGCCACTCGGCGCCCATGTTCCGGATCTCGACGGGGCCCGTCTCGTCCAGGCCCAACGCCCACATCGCGACGCCGTTCGAGTGGTGCCCGAAATTCGTCGTCTGCCCGCCGGAGTAGTCGGCGACGAACCGGAAGCGGTACAGGCAGCGATCCTTGTGGTAGGGAGCCTTCGGCGCGGGGCCCAGCCACATGTCGTAGTCGAAGCCCCCGGGCACGGGATCCGGTTTCCACCCCGGGCCGGGGCCGTCGAAGTTGTTCTTGGCGACGTAGGTGGTCACCTTCCGCGGCTGCCCGACGACGCCGTTGCGCACGGCCTCGCAGAACTGCCGGATCGCCGCCGTCGACCGCCACTGGCTGCCGGTTTGCAGGATCCTCCGGTTCGAGCGGACCGCCTTGATCATCTCCTGCCCGTCGCGCACGGTCAGGCCGAGCGGCTTCTGGCAGTAGATGTCCTTGCCGGCGGCCGCCGCGCGGATCGTCATGATCGCGTGCCAGTGGTCCGGCACGATGAGGGCGACGGCGTCGATGTCCTTCCGCGCGATCACCTCGCGGAAATCGGCGGTCATGTCGCAACCCTTGTACGACCCGGAAGCGGTCGCGGCGGCGTAGTGCTTGTTGACCATGTCCCGCACCGGCTCGCGGCCGAGGAACTGCCGGTCGGTCTTGTAGCCGCCGCTCGCCTTGTTGACGTCGCACACGGCGACGACCTGGAGGTTCTTGAGCGGGAGGAACTCCTTGAGGTCGACTTCCGCCTGGTTGCCGCAGCCGATGATGGCCATCGTCAACCGCGAGTTCGGCCCGTTCCCGCCGAGCGTCTCCGCCCGCAGGATCTGCGGGAACCCGGCCACGGCCGCCCCGACGGCCGCCGTGCGGAGGAAACCCCGACGCGTCGCGCGCCCCGCACCCGAAGCCTCCCGATCGTTCATCGTCCGGTCCTCCCCGTCCGCGCCGCCACGTCCGGTGCGCGGAACCCCGTCATGCTGGTTCGATTCGTCCGCCGCGTCAACGAGAAAGGCGGAAGCGGCGGGAGCCGCAGCACCGCAGGTCGTAGCCCTGCGGCTACCCGGGCGGAAAGGGATGATGGCGGGAATCCGAAAGCTGCCGGCCCGGCGTCGGGCGACGGCCCCGCGACACCGGACCTCAGAAGCCCACGGCGATGTCGGCGACGGCGTCGTCGTCGCCGCCCTGGGCGCGGTTGGCGTCGGCCTGCGTGGAGACGGTCCAGCGGCGGCCGTCGGATTCGGCGGTGACGGCGCCGTCGCGGTCGGTGGACTTCCACGCGTCGGAACCGAGCCGCGTCGTGACGAAGCGCCGCGTCAGTTCATGGACGGTCTCGCGCTCGCTCGTCAGGGCGCCGGGGACGCCGGACGGGCGGCCGTACTCGGCCAGCACGAACTCCGGGGCGGCCTTGCCGAGCAGGGCGGCGAGGTCGCGGGCGAGCGACGCCTCGACCTGCGGCTTCTCCGCGCCGGCGGCCGGCGCGGCGGCGCCGTGGTGCGGCAGGGTGACGATCTGCGCGCGCAGCGTGTCGGGCGTGTTCCGCCCGGCGAGGGCGGCGACGCCCTCGGGGCGGAGGTCGCCGGTCAGCAGGATCGCGGCGTCGCCGTGGACGATGCGCAGCACGAGCGAGCCGTCGTCGAGGTCCGCGGCCGCGGCGTCGCCGGGCGCGGGGCCGAGCACCTCGATGCGGAACTCGCCGCCGGGGCCGGTCTCGCGGTACAGCACGTCGCCCGCGGCGGCGCTGCGGCGGGTCGTGGTCCACCCGGCCCACCGGTTCGCCCAGGTCGGGCCGCGTTTGGCCAGCGAGCGCGCGAGGGCGGGTCGCCGGGGACGGAGCGGGTCGCCGACCAGCGTCTCGTGGGCGCGGTTCGCGAGGGCCAGGCCGGGCTTGGTGTCGAGCGCGGCCGCGAGGGCGTCGGGGGTCGTCTCCGTCGTCAGCCCCGCCAGCAGCGGCGGCGTGACGACCTCGCCGACCCAGACGTGCTCGAGGACGTCCCCCGCCCCGCCGGCGCGCTCGGGGCGCGCGGAGAGGAGGATCATCGCATCCAGCCTGCGGATCTTGCGATGGCAGAGGTACGGGATGACGGTGCGCGTCGCCTCGTTGCGACGGCCGCGGACGTACTCGACGAAGCCGGCGTCGACGAGGATGCGCTTCCCGCCGGGGCTTTCGACCAGCGTCGCGCCGCCGTAGCCGGCGGAGAGGAAGGTCACGCGCGCGCCGGCGGGCCGCTCCGGGAGCAGGTCGGCCACGATCAGGGCGGCGAGGACGGCGCCGGCGGCCCCGAAGGCCCAGCCCAGCGCGCGGCGCGGGATGCGGCGGCGGTCGGCGAACGCGCGGACGCGATCCAGCAGCGGACGCCACCAGATCCAGGCGGCGCAGAGGATGTAGTAGGCCGCGAGGAACGCGAGGCCGGGGCGGCGGGCGAACGGGTACGGGAACCACGTCGCGCCCGCGTGGCCGATCCAGATGAAGATCCACGAGAAGAACCAGTTCGCGGCGCCGAGCACGAGCGCGATCCAGGGACCGACGCCCGGGACCAGCCCGAGCAGGCCGCCGATCGCGCCGAGCTGGACGTTGATGCCGATCAGCGGGATCGCGACCAGGTTCGCGTACGCGCCGGCGAAGGGCCAGCGGCTGAAGTAGAACGTCGAGAGCGGGACCATCATCCCGAGCTGGATCGCGAACTGGGAGCCGATGAACGCCCCGAATCCCTGCGGGATCTTCTCGAAGCGGAACGATCCGGGGAAGCCGCGCCCGCGCCCGTCGAGCCGGCGCGCCAGCACGAACAGGCCGGCGAAGAGCGCCGCGGCGGGAACGAGGAACTGCGGCGTCGTCACGAGCGGCCAGTGCAGCATCCCGGCGGCCGTGAGGCCGGCGCAGAGCAGGACGAAGACGGCGAAGCGGTTGCCGCGGAGGGGCTGGATGAGGTCCAGCGCGGGCGTCGTCAGCAACCCGAGGGAGAGGATGGCGCCGAACGAGAGCGTGAACGAGGGATCGACGACGACGAGCGGGTTGTGGATGAGGATCAGGAACGCGGCGACGGGGACGCCGAGGAGGACGGACGACCGCAGGCCGCGGCCGATGTAGGCCCAGGTCATCAGGGTCAGGGAGTTCATGATCACGGCGCGAAGCGTCGACGGGCGCGCGCCGGTGATGATCGCGAAGACGACGAGGGCCAGGAGGATGACCGGCACGTAGTACTGCCGCGGCACGCGGAGGATCGCGAAGATGCCGACGAACATGACGGTGATGATCGTCACATGGAGGCCCGAGACGGCGAGCACGTGGTTGACGCCGGCGGCCTTGAACTCGTTGGCGATGAGTTCGTCGCACCCCGGGTTCTCCTTCGTCGGCGGCGAGCCGTCGGCCCGGTAGGCCGGACTGAAGATGCACTCCGTGTTCTGGAGTCCGTAGCGGAGGCCGAGCGTCACGCCGCCGATGAAGGCGGACTCGGGATGGAGGATGGTCGCCTTGATCACGCGCGTGATGCGGTCGCGCAGGTCGAGCGAGAACGAGACGAGCGCATTGCGGTGCGGCGGCGGCGCGCCGTCGGCGGGGTCGACGAACCGGACCGGCGCCTCGGGCCGGCCGCGCGAATCGGCCGAGAGCAGCCCGTGGACGCCGGTGTTCCGGAAGTAGCGGCGGGCGTCGAATCCGCCGGGGTTGGAGGCGGCGCGCGCGATCGACAGCACGCCCTCCGCCTCGATCGCGCGGCCGTAGGCCCTCGCGTCGGCCAGCTTCGCATAGCCGGGGCAGTCGGGGCGCACGGTGACCTGGATGTCGCCGCCCTCGACGCGGAGGAACGGTCCGCCCGCGGGCGACTGGATGAACTGCGGCGTGACGGGCAGCACGGTCTTGAAGTCGTAGACGATCGGGTCGGCGTTGATGTAACCGAGCACGCGGACGGGGGCCGCGCGCGCGCCGGACCGCGCGAACGTGACGGCGTGGTTGGAGACCCGGTGAACGGCGATCGCGCCGGCGCCGGGGCCGGATACGCGCCGCACGGCGACGATCCGCGTGAACGGCTGCGGCACGGGCACCTGGACCCCCTCGGGATCGGCGGCGTGGACGGTGACGACGTCGCTGGTGACGGCGAGCGGCGCGATCGAGAACCGCCACCGCCCCTGCGCGTCGAGCGTCGGAAGGCCGTTGGTGCCGCGGACCGGCACCCGCGCGTCGAGTTCGCCGATGACCTGGAGGGCGACATCGCCGGAGAGCGGCCCCTGCCGGGACAGCCGGATGCGGCCGGAGTCCGGCGGCGTGGCCGTCGCCTCGTAGCTTGCGCCCGACGCGGCGAGCGTGACGGTGCCGAGCCTCATGTCCGGTTCGGTGTTGGCCGCCAGATGCCGCGTGTAGCCCAACGCCAGGCCCGAGACGGCCAGCGCGACGCCGAGCCACCGGACGGACGGCGGCGCGCCGGCGCCACCCGGGCCCGTGCGGACGTCGCGTGCGGCCTTCCACCCCGCCGCGGCGGCCGCGACCAGCGCAACCGCCGCGAAGACCGACAGCACGGGCAGGGCGCCGGGATCCGAGGGCGCGGCCATCGAGGCGCCGATCCCGACGATGTAGGCGTAGCAGAAGAGGATGATGCCCGGCTCAATCCTCACGCGCGCCTCCCGTCGTCCACCGGATGCCCGGGTAGTAGTCCTTGTTCGACGTCCACACCGGCGAGTCCTCCATCCGCCCCCTCCACATCGCGGCGGCGGCGGCGCGGTACTCCGGGCGCAGCGCGATGACCACGAGCCCGAAGAGCATCGCACCGAGGACGATCAGGACCAGTTGCTTGGCGCCGCGTTCCATGGGGAGGTTCCAGTGTCAGGTTTCAGGTGTCGGGGAGGAGTTCCACGTTCCTGGTTTCACGTTCGGGACGGGTGCCCCGGCCGCGCGCTGCGGTCCCGCGCGTCCGGATCCGGCGCTTCCTGCCCGGAGTTCGATGTTTGGGGTTGGGTGTTCGGTGTTGGATGCTCGTCGTCCGCCGACGACGCCTGGACCTTCCGGCTGGCGAGGCAGGCGAAGACGAAGATGAAGGCGACGCAGGGCAGCAGGTAGATGATGCCCTGCGGGTCGAAGAAGATGCGCCGGCCGCGGCCCGCGATCCAGAAGAGATAGCCGACGAATCCCGCGCCGTTGACCGCCGCGACCACGCCGGGCATCGAGGGGCGGAGGCTCATGCGATCTTCTGCAAGCGGGCGACGATCGCATCGACGGCCGGCCCGTCGAGGCGCGGCGGCGAGGCGTGGGAGGCGATGAAACAGGGCAGACCGGCGGGCGTCGACAGCGGCACGCCCCCGGGATCGGCCTCGACCCGCGCGCCCCGCGAGGCGAAGACGAGGGCCGAGACGACCGGCACGTCCGGCAGTCCCCCGGCCCGGAGGAAGGCCTCGAGCACCCGCACGTGTCTCTCGTTCTGCAGGACGGGATTCTCGTGGCGCCGGGCGGGCCGCGTCCCCTCCGCTTGCTGCGTCCAGACCGGGTCCCGCGGGCCACCGGTGATGCGGCCGCCCCAGTTCTTCGTCTCGATCGCGAAGACGCCGCCGGGGCCGACGACGACATGGTCGATCTGGGCCTGGCGGAACCCGCTCCGCAGCGAGAGGTCGTTGAACACGTAGTGGGCGTTGTCGAGCCCCCGCGCCAGTTCCTGCGCGACCTTCGACTCGCCGTGAAGGCCGGCCTTGATCGCCTTCGATTCGCGGCCGTCCTGCCGGACCGCCGCGCCGTGGGCCGCCGCGAGGAAGAGCAGGATGGCGGCCCCCGCGAACCAGCCGGCGCCGCGGGTGAACACCCCCGCCGCCAGCAGCAGGACCGCCGCGCCCGCTTCGAACGGGACGAGGCGGCGGAGAACACCGGCCTCGCGCCGCAGCCTGCCGCGGCGGCCGCTCAGGGAGGACTCGTCTGAAAGGACGCGCGCCATGCGCTCACTGCGGAGCGGGAGCCGCGGGCGCCTGCGGCACGACCTCGCCGAAGGCGATCCGCTCGCGCACCGACGTGATGCGGATCCTGACCGTCTGGCCGGGCTGCGAGCCGGGCACGATGACGACCATGCCGCCCAGCCGGACGACGCCGTCCGTGTCCGGATTGCGGCGGGCCTTCTCGGTGATCGTGACGGTACGCTCCTCGCCCTCCTTCGGCGGGCCGCCCGCATCGGCCGCCGCGGCGACCGGCGCGGCGTTGGAGGCGGTCGCAACCGGGGCGTTGGTTTCCGCGGGGGCGGAGGGAACGGCGGGGGCCTCGGCGGGCGCCGCGGCGTCGGCGGCGAGCTTCTCGACGAGCCGGCCGGTGCCGAACCGGTCGCTCTTGCGGACGATCTCGAAGACGATCCGGTCGCCCTTCGCGGTGCCGGGGACGTAGATCACGACGTCATCCACCTTCAAACGGCCGTCGCCGCGCGAGCCGACGCCCTCGACGACGCCGGTGTAGACCACGGTCGCGGGCGCGGCGGGGGCTTCCGCGGCGGGGGCTCCGGCCGGTGCGGCCGGCGTTGCGGCCTCGCCGACGGCCACCGCCTCGGCCGTGGTCTTCTTCACCGCCGTGACCTCGACGACGCGCGTCTCGCCGGCGCGGCCGCCGGAGACGAACGTGATCATCCCGCCGATGCGCGCGATGGCGTCGGCGCCCTCGCGGGCCTCGGATGCGAGGTGGACGCGGTAGCGGCGGCCGGTCTGCGGACGCACGCCCGGCTGGCGCGCGGTATCGGTGACGGATCCGAGATTGAGGTCGAGCGCGGCGACCTCGGCGGGCGGGAGCACGGCGACGCGCACCTCGTCCCCTCCCGTCCTCGCACCCCAGGCCAGGGCGGCGACGCCCCCCGCGGCGGCGGTGGAGATGGCGAGGAGGACCCAGGGCGGCGGGCTGCGGCGCACGGGCTGCGACATGGCATTCGACGGTTGCTCGCTCATCGGCGTTTCTCCGATCGGTTATGGGGACAGTTAACCAGCCCCGACGCCGGTTCGCAACCGCGACGGGCGTATCCTGCGCATCGGCCGCACGGAGTGCGGCCCTCCCCCTCGCGGCGTGTGGATCCGTCATGCGGGAGGGTCGCGCTCAAGGCCCGCCTGACCGTTCTCGCGGGATCCGTGGTGGGGCACGGGTAGCCGCGGGGCTACGACCCGCGGCACCGGGGCGACCGCCATCCGCCTGGCATCCGCCACGCCGCATGCGCCACGTCGTAGCCGTGGCGCCACCGGGGAAGGACAGAGAAGCCCGGTCCGGTTCTCGCGGGATCCGTGGTGGGGCACGGGTAGCCGCGGGGCTACGACCCGCGGCACCGGGGCGACCGCCATCCGCCTGGCATCCGCCGCGCCGCATGCGCCACGTCGTAGCCGTGGCGCCACCGGGGAAGGACAGAGAAGCCCGGTCCGGTTCCCGCGGGATCCGTGGTCGGGCACGGGTAGCCGCGGGGCTACGACCCGCGGCACCGGGGCGACCGCCATCCGCCTGGCATCCGCCGCGACGCATGCGCCACGTCGTAGCCGTGGCGCCACCGGGGAGGAACGGAGAAGCTCGGTCCGGTTCTCGCGGGATCCGTGGGGGGGCACGGGTAGCCGCGGGGCTACGACCCGCGGCACCGGGGCGACCGCCATCCGCCCGGCATCCGCCGCGCCGCATGCGCCACGTCGTAGCCGTGGCGCCACCGCGGAAGGACAGAGAAGCTCGGTCCGGTTGTCGCGGGATCCGTGGTGGGGCACGGGTAGCCGCGGGGCTACGACCCGCGGCACCGGGGCGACCGCCATCCGCCTGGCATCCGCCGCGCCGCATGCGCCACGTCGTAGCCGTGGCGCCACCGCGGAGGGACGGAGAAGCTCGGTCCGGTTCTCGCGGGATCCGTGGTGGGGCACGGGTAGCCGCGGGGCTACGACCCGCGGCACCGGGGCGACCGCCATCCGCCTGGCATCCGCCGCGCCGCATGCGCCGCGTCGTAGCCGTGGCGCCACCGGGGAAGGACAGAGGAGTTCGGTCGATGGAACGGACCAGGGAGGGTCGCGCTCTGCGCGACCGTGGGGTGCGTACCCTGCCAACGGCCGCACGGAGTGCGGCCCTCCCGTCAACGCTCCGGCGCTGACAGACGTTCAGCGACGACGGCGGCGCAGCAGCCAGCCGGCGACGCTCCGGGGGCCGGCGGACCGTCACCCGGGCGATGCCGAGGCGCGCCGCCGGTCGAGCAACCGGCCGAATGCGTCCATCGACGTAATGACCGAGGATGGCTTCAGACCGGCGGACTTCGCACAGCGGCCCGCCGTGAGACCTCCGGCAGAGATGACCACATTCGAGGCCAGTGTTCGTCGCAACGCGCGAAGACAGGCCACGGCCGGACGGACGGCCGAGGCCTCCATCGTGCCGAGGGCCACGACCGACGCACCGTTCCGGCGGCCCGCCTCGACGATCTCCGCGGCGGGGACGTTGGCGCCCAGGTACGCCACACGCCATCCCCGCTCGAGGGCGATCACGCGGGCCGCCAGGCATCCCAGCTCGTGCCATTCGCCGGGCGGGGTCGCAAGAACCACGCACGGAGCGCTGTCGGACAGGGGGAACTCCGAGGCAATGCGGTCGAGCAACGCCCGGACGACGGCCGTCGCGACATGCTCGTGGAGGATGCGGATCGAGCCCGCCTTCCAGCGCTCGCCGATCCACCGCATCAGGGGGAGCACCACCTCGGGGAGGAGCC
>VGWF01000007.1 GCA_016873715.1 Lentisphaerota bacterium
TGCGCGCCGTACGGGTTGGACCAGGTCCATCGCGCGGGCGATCCGTCCGCGGCGGCGGTGCGCCGGGCGTCCATCCGGACGGGCGTGAACCGCCATGCGCCGCCGCGGTCCTGCCGGAGACGGAACTCGTCGCCGGGCACGGCGACGCGCGCGACGGTCCGCGGGTCGAAGTGCCGCGCGAGACGGAGGCGCTCGTACCAGCCGAGCAGCGTGATCTGATCCTCGAGGTACGGGGCGAGGGGGGCGCGGGTGACGTTGACGCCCTGGACCGACATCGCGGCGTCGAGGCCGAGGTTCTTGCAGGCGAAGTACTCCATCTCGTCGAGGAAGTGGCCCCGCGCGTGGACCGACGGTCCGCGCGGCGCCCACCAGCCCATCTGCGGTTTGAGGAGGTCGGTCGCCCGGTAGGCCGCGGCGACGGCGACGTGCCGGTCCTGGAACCGCTTGGCGGCCCACACGGGGTGGTCCCACGCGCCGAGGCGCGAGTGGAACCACCAGTTGTGCGCGCCGTGGCAGCTGGCCTCGGCCAGCACGTCGCCGCGCAGGCGCCGGTAGATCGCGTGGCGCATCGCGTCGATTCCGTAGCGGCTCATCATGCCCTCGGAGCCGTCGAAGTAGATCTGGTCGAGGCCGCACCCGTTGACGATGCCGGCGATCCGTCCGGCCAGTTCGTCGGCGAGGGGGGAGTCGGGCGCGGGGTAGAAGGCCATGTAGCGCTGCTGGAGGTAGTCGGCGCGCGCCCCCGCCGCGTGGGCGGACGTCCGGGTTCCGAACGCGCCGCGGGTGCATCGGGAGAAGCCGTAGGGCGGGTCCCGCAGGACCTCCGCGTACTGGAGGATCTCGGAGCCGATCCGGATGGCGTTGCCGTTGCCGGAGTAGGTGAAGACGACGTCGTGGCGCGCGGACGGCCGCTCGTGAACGTGGACCACGGTGTCGGTGGGCGACAGCGCGCGGGCGAGGGTGTACGTGTCGAACGCGAGGAGGTGGGGGCTGGGCTCGGGCGTGACCCACGGGTCGCGCGTGTCGATGCAGGCGGTCAGCGTGTGGACACCCGCCTGGAGGCCGGCGGAGTGGATGCGATCGACCGTCGATTTCAGGCCGGCCATACCCTCCGGGAACAGGTTCGTGGCGGGTTCGTAATGACCGAGGGTCCGCCACCAGCCGTGGATGTGGATGTGCGTGAAGCCGCCGCGATGCGCGAGACCGATCCAGTCGTCGGTCGATGCCTGGTCGAGATCGGCGAACAGGTAGGAACCCCGGTTCGCCCCGGCGCCCAGGGACCACGGGCCGCCGAGCCGCGAGACGGGCACGTCCGCCTCCGCGGCCATCGCGCGGAGCATGGCGGGCATGTCGGCCTTGGATCCGGCGGCCAGGCCGGCGCGGCGCCCCGCGTGGCCGCCGGCGGCGGTCGTCCACGCGCGAAGCGAGGGCGGCGATCCGCCGACGGACATCTCCACGGCCAGGTCGTAGCCGCGGACGCACACGGCGTCGGCATCGTCGGACAGCATGTTCGCCATCGCGCCCCGGTGGTTCGCGCACGCGGCCGGCACGTGGAGGAAGGTCAGCTCCTCCGCGTTCGTCACCGTCAGTTCGCGGACGGTGAACGTGAGGAAGTCCCGATGCGTCGCGACGTCGACGGTCGCGGATCCGAGGCCCCGGCCGAAATCGAAGCGGAGCGTGTCGCCGCGGCGGGAGGCGCGGCGCGCGGTGGCCTGGCGGCCGTCCGCGAGCCGGACCGCGACCAGTTCCTGCGGCCGGGCGAGGAGCTCCCGGTTCGAGGCCTTGCCGAAGAGGGATGCGATCCGGCCGCGCGCGTCGACGGCCATGCGTGCGTGACGGTTCTCGAAGACCGCGACGGGGGCCGCGTCGTCGTCGTCGGGCACGAGGGTGTACCCGGCGGAGGCGCGGGACGGATCGACCGCCAGCGCCGCGACGTCGCCGGCCGCGAGCGCGCACCCGTACATGCGCACGTCGTCGATCAACCCGCAGTGCGAGACGGGGCCCTGCCAGGCGCCGATCCTGATGCCTCCGGCCTGGACGGGGTGGGGCCACGTCGCGGTGCCCGCCGGGCGGCCGTTGACGTAGGTGGTGACCCGGGGGCGATCGAAGACCGCGCACACGTGCGTCCACGTCCGGCGGGGCAGGGGGGCCACGAGCGGAGCGCCGGTCTCCTCCCACGACTCGCCGGCCACGCCCGCGCGGTGGCCGGGCCGGCCCAGGCGGAACGAGCAGCTCTCGTCGCGGACGAAGAGCATCAGCCCGCCGGGGCTCCAGTTCTCGGTCGTCAGCAGGTTGGGATAGCGCCCGGTGTCCTCCCACGTGACCCAGGCCGAGACCGTGCACCGGGTCGCCCCGTCGAGGCCCGGAACGGGCGGCACCTCGATGAAGGCGTTGGTTCCGCCCAGCCGGACGGCGGTGCCGAACGCGCCGCGCGCCCACCGGACGTTGTGCAGCTCCGCCTCGGCGGCGTTGGGCGAGCGGTCGCAGGCGACGGTGCCGCCGCCCTCGTCGAACGGCAGCCACAGCAGCGGCGGCGGGAGGGCCGCGGGGGCGAACAGCATCGACGCGACTTCGATCGGGCGGTCCGTCTCGAGGATGTCCGCGCCGCGGTGCTGGAGTTCGCGGTACGCGCGCTGCAGGTCCGCCCGGCCGGCCTCGCCGGCGGCGTCGATGCGGTGGTCAAGGGTGCGCGAGGTGCCGACCATGCAGCTTGCCCCGTTCGAGTGGATCGCGGCGTAGAGGGCGGGATCCTCCGGCGGGAGGTGTCCGACGAACGCGACGACGTTGCGCCACGGGATGCCGGTGGCGGTGAACGCGGCCGCCCGGGCGGCATCCGGGATCATCACCTCCATCATGAGGTTGGTGTTGAGCGCGTGGCAGGCCTGCGCATCCTTGAGGGACCCGACGATCAGCATGGCGTGCGCCTCGGCGCGGCGGGCCTCGATGGCGCGGACGCGGGCCTCGACGGAGACATCCTTCTGGTCGAGCACGAGGACGGTCCTGCCGCGTGCCCAATCGAGGACCTCGTCGAGCGTCGGGATGCGGTGGTCGGTGACCCGGCCCTCCGGGTCCTTCAGCCGGAGCGCCTTCAGCTCCGCCAGCGTATGGTCCGCGACGCGCCCCGTGCCGGTCGTCGTCCGTTCGAGCGTGGCATCGTGGTGGACGACGATCGCGCCATCCCGCGTCATCCGGGGATCGATCTCCAGGATCGCGAAGGTGGAGGCGAGGGTGCGTTCGAACGTGGCGATGCAGTTCTCCGGGAAGCCCGGCGCCGCGCCGCCGCGGTGGGCGCTGACGAAGGGCAGCGGGCGGCCGGTGGGGCGGAAGAGCGCCTGCAACTCGGCGGGGGAGCGGGGGGCGAGGGAAGAGCGGGGCGGCGGGGCGGGGGCCCCCGCGAGGGCCGCCGCCGCGACCAGCACGCCGAGGGTTGGGACGCCGGAACGGAGCCTCATGCCTGCCGCCTTTCCTTCCCGCCTGGTGCGGGCGTCGCGGCGAGCCTATCACGATTCGCGTCGCGCGTTCCATTTGACATCCGGGGGAGGCTGTCGTGAACTGGCCCCGCGCGGGCGGCGCCACGGAGGATCGGCCATGACCAGGGTTGCCTTCACGATGAAGCTGAAGCCGGGGTTCGAGGCGGAGTACAAGCGGAGGCACGACGCGATCTGGCCGGAGTTGTCGCGCGCGCTGTCCGAGGCGGGGATCTCGGACTACTCGATCTTCCTCGATCCGGAGACGCGGATCCTCTTCGCGGTCCAGAAGCTCGCCGACGGGAACACGGCGGACGCCCTGCCCCGTCACCCGGTCGTGCGCCGGTGGTGGGACCACATGGCGGACATCATGGACACGCACCCGGACCATGCGCCGGTGTGCAGGCCCCTGCGCGAGGTCTTCCACGCCGACTGAGCGCCCGCAACGTCGGGGTTGATGGGACGGGGCGGGACGGTGTATAGTGTCCGCGATCTTCAGGGCAAGGTGAGCCCGTCCGCCTCGGGGCGGCGGGTGATTCCTGACCGGCGGTGAAAGCCCGCGACTCCCCCGGAACGGGGGACCGATGCGGTAACCTTCAGGGCAGGCGCGAAGGAGGTACCCGCAGCCGACAGTACAGTCTGGATGAAAGAAGATCGCGAGCCGGCTCGCTTTCGGCCCTGAGACCATTGGTTCAGGGCCATTTTCATGTCCGGAAACGAAGCAGGCGAGACGGTCATCTTCACGCCGATCCCCGAGGCGATCGAGGCCTTCGGGCGCGGGGAGATGCTGCTGGTGGTGGACGATGAGCGGCGCGAGAACGAGGGCGACCTCATCGTCGCGGCCGAGAAGGCGACCCCGGCCGCGATTCACTTCATGATCCGCGAGGGCGGGGGGCTGGTCTGCATCGCCATGACCAAGACCCGGCTCGCCGCGCTCGGGCTCGCGCGCATGGCGCCGGTCGGCGCGGGCGACCCCTACCGCACCGCGTTCATGGAAAGCGTGGACGCCCGCGAGGGCGTTTCGACCGGGATCAGCGCGTTCGACCGCGCCCGCACGGTCGGGGTGCTGATGGCGGACGGAGCGAAGCCGGAGGACCTGACGCGTCCCGGCCACATGTTCCCGCTGGAGGCGGCGGAGGGGGGCGTTCTCCAGCGCGCGGGCCACACGGAGGCCGCGGTGGACCTCGCCCGCCTCGCGGGGCTCAGGCCCGGCGGCGTGATCTGCGAGGTGATGCGCGAGGACGGCGCGATGGCGCGGCGCCCGGAGCTCGCGGAGTTCGCGAAGCGGCATCAGCTCCGGATCGTGTCCATCGCCGATCTCGTGACGCACCGCCGCCGCACGGAACAGCTGGTCGTCCGGGAGCAGGTGATCCGCCTGCCGACGCGCTCCGCCGTGTTCCAGCTCCACATGTACCGCGCGAAGCCCGAGAACGAGGTGCACCTCGCCCTGGTCCTGGGCGAGCCCTCGAAACAGGCCGCGCCGCTGGTCCGCATCCACAGCGAGTGCCTCACCGGGGACGTCTTCGGATCGATGCGGTGCGACTGCGGATCGCAGCTGCGCCGGGCGATGGACCACGTCGCCGACGAGGGGACCGGCGTGATCCTCTACCTCCGGCAGGAGGGCCGCGGCATCGGGCTCGAGCACAAGATCCACGCCTACGCGCTGCAGGAGGCCGGGCTGGACACCGTCGAGGCGAACCAGAAGCTCGGCTTCGACGCGGACCTGCGCGACTACTCGGCCGCCGCCCAGATCCTGCGCGACCTCGGCGTTGACGGCGTGCGCCTGATCACCAACAATCCCAAGAAGGTCTCGGGGCTGGAGAAGTACGGCGTGCGCGTCGCCGAGCGCGTGCCGCTGGTGATCCCGCCGACCGAGTACAACGAGCGGTATCTTCGGGCGAAGAAGCAGAAACTCGGACACCTGCTGTGAGGCCATCATGCTGACACCCACCCCGGACACGGGCGCCGCGGCGCCCCCGGATCTCGGCGCGGTCCGCCAGACGTCGGGCACGCCCGACGCCACCGGGCTGCGCTTCGCGATCGTGATCTCGCGCTACAACCTCTCCCTCACCGGCCGCCTCCTCGAGGGCGCCGTCGCGACGCTCCGCCAGGGCGGGGCCGCCGAGGCCGACATCGAGGTCTTCTGGGTTCCGGGCGCCTTCGAGATCCCGACCGCGGCGGAGACGCTCGCGAAGCAGGGCCGGTTCCACGCGCTGATCGCGCTGGGATGCGTCATCCAGGGCGAGACCCCCCATGCGGGTCTCATCAACCGTACCGTGGCGGCGGCGCTCTCCGACATCTCCCGTCGGCATGGCGTTCCCGTCGTCGACACCGTGATCCCGGCGAACACCGAGGCCCAGGCGGCGGCCCGGTGCACCGCCGGGCCGGACGGCCGGGGCGCCTACGCGGCGCGCACGGCCGCCGAGATGGCCCGCCTCCTGGCCGCGATCCGGCTCCCGTCGCCATGAGCAGCCGACACGAAGGCCGGTTGATGGCGGTCCAGTTCCTCTTCCAGCGGGATTTCAACGGCGGCGACCTCGCCGAGGCCCTGGCCGACTTCTGGCTCGCCCGCAAGACGAGCCCCAAGCTGCGGACCTTCGCCGAGGACCTCATCCGCGGGGTCGAGACGACGCGGGCGGAACTCGACGAGCGGCTGCGGGGCTACGCGACCAACTGGGATCTCTCGCGCATGGCGGCGGTGGACCGGAACATCCTGCGGCTCGCGCTCTACGAGATGCTGCACCGCGCGGACATCCCGCCCGTGGTCTCGATCAACGAGGCGGTCGATCTGGCCAAGGAGTTCGGGGGGCGCGAGTCGGGCCGCTTCGTCAACGGCATCCTCGATCGCGCCGCCAAGGACGTCCAGCGGCCCGCGCGCTGCGCCGCTCCCGATCCTCGGCTGCTGACGGGCGGGGGCGGCTGACGTGGCCTCGTGGCTCTCCGCCCTCGCGCGGACGCGCGACGCGATCTCCGGAGCCCTGCGCAGGCTGGCCGGCGCTCCGGCCGCCGCGGGCCCGGATCCGGCGGAGCTGGAGGAGTCGCTCGTGCGCGCCGATGTCTCGGCCGCGATCGCGGCGCGGGTCTGCGAGGGACTGCCCTCCCGCGCGCGGGACCGGGCGACGGACCTGCCCCACGCGCTGGCCGCGGCGATGGAGGCGATCCTCCCCGCGACGCCCGCGCCCTGGACGCGGGGCGACGGCCCCTCGACGATCCTCGTGGTCGGCGTCAACGGCTCCGGCAAGACCACGACCTGCGCCAAGCTCGCGCACCGCGCCGCGCAGGATGGACTCCGGCCGCTCCTCTGCGCGGCCGACACGTTTCGCGCCGCCGGGTCGGACCAGCTCCGCATCTGGGCGGACCGGCTGGGGTGCGAGGTCGTCGCGGGCGCGACGGGGGCGGATCCGGCGGCGGTGGCCTACGACGCCCTGGGCGCGGCCGTGGCCCGCGGGTCGGACCTGCTCATCGTCGACACCGCCGGCCGCATGCACACGAAGCAGCCGTTGATGCAGGAACTGGTCAAGGTCCGCCGCTCGCTCGGAAAGCGCCGGCCGGGGGCGCCGGAGGCGACGTGGATCGTGCTCGATGCGGCCCTCGGGCGGAATGCGATCGCGCAGGCGAAGACCTTCCACGAGGCTGTTCCGCTGACCGGCGTGGTCGTGTCGAAGCTCGACGGCTCGGCGAAGGGCGGGTTCGTCTTCACGCTGGCGGACGAACTGAAGGTGCCGGTGGTCTTCGCCGGACTCGGCGAGGGCGCCGGGGATCTCGTCCCCTTCGACCGCGCCCGGTTCGTCCGGGGATTGCTCGGGCTGGAGGATGCGGATGCTCGCTAGCGGGACCGCCGATTCCGCATGGATGGCCCGCGCGCTTGCGCTTGCGAGGCGGGGGGAGGGGCTGACGCGCCCCAATCCGCCTGTCGGCGCCGTCCTCGTGCGCGGCGGTCGCGTGGTGGGGGAGGGCTGGCATCGCAGGGCGGGGGGCCCGCACGCCGAGGTATTCGCGCTGCGGGCGGCCGGTTCCTCGGCGCGCGGGGCGACGGCCTACGTGACGCTCGAACCGTGCAGCACGCACGGCCGCACGCCGCCCTGCACCGAGGCCCTGATCGGCGCCGGCGTTGCCCGCGTGGTCGCCGCGGTCCGGGACCCGAATCCCCTGCACGCGGGGCGCGGACTGCGTCGTCTGCGGGCGGCGGGGGTCGAGGTCGCCTGCGGTGTCTGCGGGGCGGAGGCGGGCGCGCTGATCGAACCGTTCGCCCAGTGGATCCTGCGCCGGGAGCCGTGGGTCGTTCTGAAGCTGGCGATGACACTCGACGGTCGCATCGCCGACGCGGACGGCGCGTCCCGCTGGATCACCGGCGCGGGAGCCCGCGCCATCGTGCAGGCGGAGCGGGCGCGATCGGATGCGATCCTGGTCGGCGCCGGCACGGTCGTTCGCGACAACCCCTCGCTCCTGCCGCGGCCGACCCGCGGGCGGCGCCCCTGGCGCGTCATCCTGGACCCGCGCGGGCGGACGCCCGTCGCGTCGAAGGTGCTCTGCGACGGAGCGGCGGCGCAGACCCTCATCGCGGTGGGGCCGGACTGCGATCCCGCCCGCGCGATGGCGTTCCTCCGTCGTGGCGCCTCGGTGGCCGTCATCGATTCGCAGGCGGACGGGCGGCTGTCGATCCGCGCGCTGCTCGACCACCTCGGCAGGCTCGGCATCCTCCGCGTGCTCTGCGAGGGCGGAGCGGAGGTCGCCGCGTCGCTTCTCGACGCCCGGGCGGCGGACGAGCTTCTCTTCTTCTACGCGCCGCGCATCCTCGGCGGCCGGTCGGCCGTGCCGGCGGTCGGCGGCGCGGGACGCCGCCTGGACGCGGCGCTCGGCTATCGCATCACGGAAACCTGGATGGCGGGCGGGGACGTCGCGGTCCGGGCCCGCCCCGAATGACGGGAGGATCGGACGTGTTCACCGGAATCGTGCAGCGGATGGGGCGCATCGCGGAACTGGACCTGAAGGCGGAGTGGGGTCGCATCGGCGTCGACGCCGGCGCGTGGGACCGTCCGATCGAGATCGGCGAGAGCGTGGCGGTGTGCGGAACCTGCCTCACGGTCAAGGAGGCGGTCGGCGGCGTGCTTCGCTTCGACGTTCTCCGCGAGACCTTCCGGCGGACGAACCTCGGGGAGAAGCCGGTCGGCTCGATGGTCAACCTCGAGCGCGCGCTCCGGTGGGGCGATCCGCTCGGCGGGCACATCATGATCGGCCACGTCGACGGCGTCGCGCGCGTGCGGTCGGTCCAGCCGGTCGGCCGCGACTGGCGCTTCGAGTTCGAGTGCGCGAAGGACCTGATGGACGGCATGGTCTTCAAGGGCTCGGTCTCGGTCGACGGCGTCAGCCTGACGATCGCCGACATGACCGCGGACTCGATCGGGATCCACATCATCCCGCACACCTACGACATCACCTGCTTCGGCCGGTACCGCCCGGGCGATGCGGTCAACATCGAGGTGGACATCCTCGGCAAGTTCGTCCGGCGCTACGTCGAGCGGGGTGTCGCCTTCCCGGGCCTGACGTGGGACACGCTCCGCGGCACGGGCCTGATCGCCGGGGATGCGGTTCCCGGCCGGCCCTGATCGACGGTGTCGCGCCGCGACGCATCGGGCTTCCGAGGATGGGAAGCCGCGGCCGCGGGGTCTTCCAAGGGTTGGACGGTCAGTCCGGGGATTCGCTCCCTTCGCGGCGCCGGAGCCGCGGCCCCAGGGCGAGCAGGGCCGGCCCCAGGAGCAGGAGCGTGGCCGGCTCCGGCAGGGCGTCGAACTCGACGACGTACGGGAGGTTGTTCACGACGTTGACGTCGTTCCACTGGCCGGCGAGGCCGAGGATGCCCATGCCGGCGGGCCACCCGCGCAGGGCGATGCCCGCGGCATCCTGGCTCGCGTTGAAGTCGTCCGGCTCGAACCGGGTCCCGGCGGGATTGCCCCAGTTGTTGTAGAGACCGCCGACGGCGGTTCCGCCCGCGTTGCCCTGCCAGAACTGGGCGTTGTCGACGCTCCACAGCCACGTGCCCTCGGCCGCGAGGTCGCTCGCGCCGATCCACACGTACTCGACGCCGCCGCCGTCCCCGGCGGTCTGGGTAAGCTGGTTCGACACGGCCAGCATCCGGGCGAAGATCGCGGAGTTCTCGGCGAGGGTGTCGATCCGCGCGAGGTAGCCGGTGGTGCCCCCGAACGTGAGCCCGCCCGCGAGGGTGCGTGCCGCCGTCCAGTTCGTGGCGTGCCCGGTGCCGTACAGCTGGTAGGTGTGGCCGTTGTGGAACAGGGTGTCCAGCAGCGACGCCCGCGCACCGGAGGCCAGGGCAGCCAGCGCCAATCCCGCGACGATGCTTCGCATGACGTAATCCCCCCCTGAACGGGGTCATCGTGGGGCGGTCCGGAGGAAAGGGCAAGTCGAAAACGGGACATTGTTTCGACGCATCGTTGACGCATGGCGCGCGGTTGGCTATGGTGCGGTCATGTGTGCAACGGGAGGAGACCCGCGGTGCTGAAGACCCTTCAAGACCTGCTGCAACTTCAGGAACTCGACCGCCGGTCCATCCAACTCCGAAAGGACCTGGACGATCTTCCCTCCCGCAAGGACCGGACTCGGTTGCGCCTGCAGGACCGCGAGGAGGCCTTCCAGAAGGCCGAGGCGGCGTGGAAGCAGGAATCCCTCGAGATCAAGAAGATCGAGATGGACATCGACGAGGCCAAGGAGAACATCCGTCGCTTCCGCCAGCAGCAGTTCGAAGTCAAGACGAACGAGGGCTACAAGACGCTCCTCCACGAGATCGAAGTCGCGTCGAAGAAGATCCGCGACCTGGAGGATGCCGAGCTGGAGCGCATGGAGAAGGCCGAGCAGTTCAAGGAGGCGCTGACCAAGGCCCGCCGCGAGGTGGACGAGGAGCGCATCCGCGTGGAGCGCGAGTGTGCCGAGATGGACCAGCGGGCGGCGGCCGTCCAGCAGGAGCTGGCGGGCATCGAGGCCGACCGCGCGGCCCGCAGCACGGGCATCGACGAGCAGTGGATGGGGCGCTACAACCGGATCATGAAACACGTGGGCGATGCGGCGATCGTGCCGGTCGACCACGGAACCTGTGGCGGCTGCCACATGAAGCTCCCCCCGCAGGTCGTTCACGACACCCGGCGGGCGGATGCGATCACGGCGTGCACCTTCTGCGGCCGGATGCTATATTGGCGCGAGTAGGAAGCCGGCCGGTCCGGGGTGCGCGGTCGCTCCTTCCGTTCGCGGAAGGGGAGGAAAGTCCGGACTCCGCAGGGCAGGATGCCCCGTCGCAAGGCGGGGGGCCTTCCGCGATATCGGAAGGTACGGAAAGTGCCACAGAGACCATACCGCCCCGGTTCGCCGGGGTAAGGGTGAAAAGGTGGTGTAAGAGACCACCGGTTCCGCGTAAGGCGGGACGCAGGGCAAACCCCGTCCGGAGCAAGGCCAAATAGGGAACCGGAGGCGGCCCGTCTCCAGTCCCGCAAGGGGCGCGGTTCCGGGTTGGCCGCATAGATAAATGACCGCGGACAACAGAATCCGGCTTACGGCCCCGGCCGGCCGGTGTTTCCTGCTTCGACGATGAGCGGATCCGGAGCCAGAGAGGTCGATGCCTGGGCGGGCGCGGCGATGCGCTGGCTGACGGCGGTCCTCGTGGCGGCCCTGGCCGCATCGGCGGGGCTCGCGTGGTTCCGTGTCCGGGCGCGGTCCGCGGAGCCGGTGCCCGCCCCGCCGGCCGCGGCGGTTCCGTCCTTCCCGGCCCCCGCGGCGATCGGCCCGCGCGACTGGACGGTCCTGCGTGCGCCGACCTCGACCTGGCTGGGCTCGGGCGCCGCGTCGAACTCGCCGGGGCGCCGCTACCGCCTGGCCGGGACCTTCCTGGTGAGCGAGGGGCCGGACGCGAAGGAGGCCGCGTACCGCAAGGCGATTCTCGACGACACGCAGGCGAAGAAGCAGCACCTGCTGGCCGAGGGGGAGACCGTCGAAGACCTGCGCGTCGTCCGGGTCCACGCCGACCGCGTGGTGGTCGACATCGGCGGACGGGTCGAGGTGCTCGGGCTGGGATTCGCCGGCGGGGCGGGGGAGGCCCCGGCGGCCGTCAGCGCGGTCGCCGCGGCGGCCGCGGGCATGGAGGCGCTCGAGACCACGCGGTACGGCAAGCGGGTGCAGGAGAACCGGTGGCTGCTCAGCCGCGACGAACTCATGAAGTACTACCGGGACATCCTCGACGACCCGGAGCGCATCGCGAAACTCTACGACACCTTCCGGCCGGACTATGCGGAGGGCCGGATCGCCGGCTACGAGATCGCGATGCAGGGCGAGCAGGACTTCCTCCGCGACGTCGGCCTGCGCGAGGGGGACAAGGTCCGCATGGTCAATTCCATGCTCATGTCGAGCCAGTCGCGCGCCGAGTTCTTCCTCGGCGAGTTCGTGAAGGAGCGGCTCAACGCCGTGGTGCTCGACATCGAGCGCGAGGGCAAGCCGCAGAAGATCATCTACCTCATCCGCTGAGCGCGGCGATCGCGACGGGATCGCGCCGGACCGGGCGCGCGCTCGGCGTCGGACGGCGCCCCCGACGGGCGGAAGTCCACCAGCCTGCGATGGACGTCCACGCGCGCGATGTCGACCTCCAGCGTGTGGCCCGGCGCCATCCGCGAAGCCCGCCCGCCCCGGAGATAGTGCGCGGGGACAAGCCCCCGCTGCAGGGTCGCGATCACCTCCACCAGCAATCCCCGGGGGATCGTGCCGGTCACCACGGCGGGGTGGGGGCCGGTGTCGCCGCGGTCGAGCCGGTCGCGGTAGTACGCGATCCGCTTGAGGTCCACGCTCTCCCGTTCGGCCTCCTGGGCGGCGCGTTCCATGCGCGAGGCGTGGGACGCGATGCGGGCCGCCTCCGCGTGGTCGTAGGGCGGAGCGTCGCCCGATTCCAGCGCGCACAGGATCCGGTGCACGACCAGGTCGGGGTAGCGCCGGATCGGCGAGGTGAAGTGCGTGTAGGGCTTGAAGGCCAGGCCGAAGTGGGCGGCGCAGCGCGGCGAGTACACGGCGCGCTTCATGTGCCGGAGGATCGCGACGGCGACCGGGTACTCGATCGGAGATCCGGCCACCCTGGCGACCAGCGCGTTGAGCGACGGGCCGTCGGGCGCGAAGCCGTGGATGCCCAGTTCCGCCAGCGCGTCGGCCATGCCCGCCCACTGCTCCTCGTCGGGCGGCTCGTGGATCCGGTAGAGGGCCGGCACGCGCGCTCGCGACATGCGGCGGGCCACGGCCCGGTTGGCGGCGAGCATGAACTCCTCGATCAGGCCGTAGGCCTCGTCCGCGCCGCGCCGCCGGATGGCGGCCACCCGTCCGTCCGGATCCAGTTCGACCCGGACCTCCGGCACGTTGAAGGCCAGCGCGCCGGCGTCGAGCCGCAGCGCGCGCATGCGCGCGGCGAGGGCGGCCATGTCGCGCAGGACCGCGTGGAGGCCGTCGTCCACCGCCCGCTCGTCGGCGCCGGAGAGGAACGCCTGCACGCGGTCGTAGTCGAGCCGGGCCCGGGAGCGGATGACGGAGCGGAAGGTCTCCTCCCCGGCGACGCGGCCGTCCGGTTCGACGGTCATGCGGACGGTGTGGCACAGGCGGTCGGCGTCGGGACGCAGGCTGCACACGTCGGTGGTCAGGTCGCGCGGGAGCATGGTCAGCGTGCGGTCGACGAGGTAGACGCTGGTGCCGCGTTCGCGGGCCTCGCGGTCGACGGCGCCGTCCGGCGCCACGTAATGCGCGACGTCGGCGATGTGCACGTGGAGATCCCAGCGTCCGTCCGGACGGCGGCCGAGCGAGACCGCGTCGTCGAAGTCCTTGGCGTCGACCGGGTCGATCGTGAAGGCGGCGAGGCTCCTCAGGTCGCGGCGCCCTTCGCCCGCCGGCTGGGCGTCGGGGTGCGCGGCGATCCGGCTCACCTCGTCGCCGACGGCGCGGGGGAACGTCTCCGAAAGACCGTGCTGGCGGAGGAGGACGGTCATGTCGACGCCGGGCCCGTCCGGGCGTCCGAGGTCCTCGACAACCCGGCCGGTCAGCATCGCGGCGCCCGGCTCCCACGGGTCGAGTTCGACCGAGGCCATCCGGCCATCCTCGCGGCGCACGCCCGGGGCGAATTCGCGGATGCGGACGGTCTCCGGAAACCTGGGACTGGCCGGGATCAGGTACCAGTAGTAGGCGGTCTGCTTCACGAGGCCGGCGAGGACGGCGTGCCGGCGTTCGAGGACGCGCCGCACCCGGCCGCGCAGCACCGAGGACTCCGGACGCCGCCGGCGCCCGCGGCCCGCGGCGGCGCCGGACAACCGCTCGACGACGACGCGGTCGCCGTGGATCGCGTTGCGGAGGTCGGACGGATCGATGCGGATCTCCGCGTCCGGCCGCGACGGATCGTCGATCGTTCCGACCCCGCGGGCATGAACCACCAGGTCGCCGGTGACGGTGCGCCCCGCGTCCGGCCGCGACCACCGGTTCTTCCGCAGGAGGACGATCTCGCCCGAGGCCTGGAGACGGCGGAGCAGGGCGCGCAGGTCGCGGCGCGCGTCCGGCGGGAGGCGGAGGGCCCCGGCGATCTCGCTGCGCGTCATCGGGCGGTAGCGCGGCGAGTCGACGAACTGTTTGAAGGCGTCCTCCAACGATGGTAAGAACTCGGACATACGGGCGGCGATGGTAGCAGCCGCCGGCCGGCCGCGCCAGCGGCCGCCCGTATCGGTGCCACCGTGAAAGTCGTCTTCTGCAGCAGCGAGATCGCGCCCTTCGCGTCGACCGGCGGGCTGGGGGAGGTGTCCCGCTCGCTGCCGGCGGCCCTCCACCGCCTCGGCCTCGACGTGTGGCGCGTGATGCCCATGTACCGCCAGGTCATGGAGGGCGGGCACCGGCTCCACGACACCGGGCTGCGGCTGAAGATCCCGATTGGCTTCCGCGTGCACACCGCGGAGGTCTGGATTCACCAGGAGGGCGACGCGCCGACCTACTTCATCCGGCGCGACGAGTACTTCGACCGCCGCGAACTCTACGCTCTGCCCGAGCGCGACTACACGGACAACTTCGAGCGGTTCGTCTTCTTCCAGAAGGCGGTCGTCGCGCTGATCGACACGCTGGGATTCGCCCCCGACGTCGTGCACGGCAACGACTGGACCTGCGGGCTGGTCCCGCTGTACCTGCGGCACGGGACCAGCGGGATCGGGCGGGCGGGGCGGGAGGTCCCGGTCTTCACCGTCCACAACCTGGCCTACCAGGGCATCTACCCGGGCGCCGAGTTCGCGCAGACGAACCTGCCGTTCTCGTGCTTCTCGATCGATGGCGTCGAGTTCTTCGGGAACATCAACTGCCTCAAGGCCGGTCTGACGTCGAGCGTGCTGTCGACGACGGTCAGCCGCAGCTACGCCGAGGAGATCCGCACGGCCGAGGGCGGCTTCGGCCTCGACGGGGTCCTGCGGTCGATGAAGGACCGCCTGGTCGGGATCCAGAACGGGGTGGACGACGACATCTGGAATCCGGCGCGCGATCCCTTGATCAAGTTCCCGTACGACTCCGCCAACCCGGCCGGCAAGGCAGGGTGCAAGACGGCGTTGCTGGCGCGCTCGGGCTTTGCCCGGACGCTCGACGTACCGGTCGTCGGCATGATCTCGCGGCTCGTCGACCAGAAGGGCTTCGACCTGCTGGCCGAGGCGATGCCGGCCCTCATGGAGATGCCGCTCAAGATCGTCCTTCTCGGGAGCGGCCAGGAGAAGTACCAGGCCCTCTGCATGGAGTGGGCGCGGACGTGGCCGGACCGGTTCAGTGCGACCCTGGGGTTCGACCACAAACTGGCGCACCGGATCGAGAGCGGGTCGGACCTCTTCCTCATGCCGTCGCGGTCGGAGCCCTGCGGCCTCAGCCAGCTCTACGCCCTGAAGTACGGGACGATCCCGATCGTTCATGCGACCGGCGGCCTCAAGGACACGATCCACGAGGTCTCCGAGGACGGGTCGGCCGGCAACGGCTTCCGGTTCGAAACCTACACGCCCGAGGCGATGCTCGCGGCGGTCCGTCGCGCGCTGGGCTTCTACGGACGCCCGGAGACGTGGTCCGTGATCCGTGCCCGCGCCATGGGCGAGGATCACTCGTGGCGGAAGGTCGCCGGCCAGTACGTCAGCCTCTACGAACGCGCACGCACCCAGGCCGGCCCTGTGAACAACAGGGCTTGAGGGCGGGCGGGCGGTCCGAAGGCCCTTGAGGGCCGGAATCCTGTTCATAACCCCAAACAACAAGATATGGCGTCCCGGCATGTCCTCATGGCGACATAACATATATTATGCGACGTTATGGAAAAGGCGGGTTCCTGCCGGGGAATACGAGGCCGGCGGTGCCGCGCGGGCCCGGATCCGGTTTGCCGCCGGCCGTGGGGATTGAACCGCCCGCATGGCGTCGCTATAGTCGCTCCGACATTTGAACCGACCGGCTCGCCGGCCGACGTTGAGGCTTGCGGTGCCGGAACCCATCCGAAGGCAAACGTGAAGAAAGTCATCAACGCCCTCATTCAGTTGCAGGATCTCGTCGAGGCCCGAGCCCAGCAGGAGGCCCTGGCCTCCCGCGGGCGGCTGGCCCAGCTCGAGGAATCGATCCAGGGGATGCTCGCCGGACTCCCCGCGGACACCGCCTCCCAGTTCCTCCGTCTCCAGAAACGCAGCCACCAGGCGATCGTCCCGGTGGTCAACGGCGTCTGCGGAGGCTGCGGGATGGCCATCCCCGTCAGCCAGGTCCACGCGGTCCATGCCGCCATGTCCCTGCACACGTGCCCCGCCTGCAGCCGGTTCCTCTACTACCCGGAGGACTCGGCGCCGCGCCGGCTCCCGCAGAAACGCGCGGCCGGCGAGCCGGTCAAGGTCGGGATCGCCCGGTTCTCGTCGCCGGGGCTGATGCTTCCGTCGCTGGCGTCGGAGGACCGCGACGCCTCCATCACGGAGATGTGTTCCGTCATGGAGGCCCAGGGCTTCGTGAACAACGGCACGCGCCTGGCCGAGGAGGCCCTCAAGCGCGAGGCCATCGCGAGCACGGCGTTCGAGCACGGCCTCGCCTTCCCCCACGCGCGCGGCGTCGAGGGCGGCGGTCTCACGCTCGCCCTCGGACTCAGCGCCAAGGGCATCCGGTTCGGCGGCGACCAGCGGGCGCTCACGCGAATCGTCTTCCTGGTCGCGATTCCGACCGCCGCGAGCGCGTTCTACCTGAAGCTCCTCGCCGGACTGACGAAGACCTTCCAGGACGAGGCCGCGCGGGAGAAGCTGTTCGAGGCCGGGACGGCCGACAAGCTCTGGAAGGCCCTCTGCCAGGCCACGAGGCGCGCGATTCCCTAGCCGGCGGTCCGTTTTCGGTTGCGCACCCGGGCCGCGTTGTGGCAGATTGGGCCCGGATGCGTAGCTCAGTTGGTAGAGCAGCTGACTCTTAATCAGCGGGTCCGGGGTTCGAGTCCCCGCGCATCTACCAGGTTTGCCCCACGCCGGCCGGGACTCCGGATTTCGGCGTGGGGCTCTTCTTTTCCCCGGGCTACTTCACGATCCCGAGCAGCGCCTTGAAGGCGTCGCCGGACGCGACGCGCTGCAGTTCGAAGAGCGCCATCTCGACGGAGGTCACCGCGGCGCCCTCGCGGGCCATGCGGTCGAGCGCCAGGCGCCGGTTCTCGGGCGACCGGGAGGAAACCGCATCCGCGACGACCTCGACGTGGTATCCCGCGTCGAGCAGGTCGCGCGCCGTCTGGTAGACGCAGACGTGGGCCTCGATCCCGCACAGGATCACCTGCGTGCGGCCCAGCCCCCGGACGCGGTCCAGGAAGGCCGGCAATCCTGCGCAGCTGAAGCAGGACTTCGCGAGCGCGTGCGGACTCCCGGCCGCTGCCGCCAGCGCCGGGACCGTCGGCCCCAGCTTCTCCGGGATCTGCTCGGTGACGACGACCGGCACCCCGAGGGCCGCCGCGCCGCGGAGGAGGCGCGTCAGGGAGGCGACCAGGGCCTCGCGCTCGTGCATCGCGACGAGCAGCCGCTCCTGGACGTCGACCAGGACGAGCACCGTGTTCTCGATCTTCAACATGATCGTCTCCCCCACCCCGCCTACATCAGGGCGCCGCCGGTCAGCTCGAAGGCGATCTGGATGTCGCGCGTGCTTCCCCGGTATTCCGAGGGAAGCGCCGGCAGCTGGCGCACCGCCTGGAGCGCGCGGTTCACCGATTCATCCATGAGGGCGTGGCCGGACGTGCGGATCACGTCGCGCTTGAGCACGGTGCCGTCGCGCGGGGCGCGCACCTCGACGATGACCTTGAGCCCCGACGACGCGGACAGGCCGCCGGGCTGCTCCCACGCGTCGTACATCGCCTTCCGGACGAGCGCGAAGTACCAGTCGAACGGGAAGTCGCTCACCGGGCCGACCGGCCCGGGCGGCCCGAGCGGCTTCCCCGACGCCAGCATCTTCCGCAGTTCCTCGGCCGTCGGGGGCTTCGCCTTCGGCGTGGGCGGGGGCTGGACCGGCTTGCGCACCTTGACCTTGCTGACCTCGATCTTCGGCGGCTTGGGCTTCGGAGGATCCTTCGGCGGCTCCGGGATGTCCTTCGGCGGCTCCGGCTCCGGCGGCTTCGGATCCTCGGGCTTCGGCGGATCGGGCAGCGGCGGCATCTGCAGGTCGGCCATCGGCGGCGCGGGGTCCTGCAGGGCGATGAACGTTACCAGTTCCCGGGGGCGCTGCGAGAAGAAGCACCCGCGCAGCATCGAGGAAGCGATGATCGCCACCAGGAGCGCCGCGTGGGTCGCGGCGCTGCCCAGCATGGTCCGGTCGGCCGTCGCGGTTCTCATTTCGGGGTGTCGGTTTGGTGGACCAGGGCCAGCCGCGCGATCTTGGCGCCGTGCAGGATGCGGAGGATCTCCGCGACCTTGCCGTACGCGACGCCCTCATCGGCGCGGACCATGATCGTGACGTCGGGATCCGCGGCGCCGAGGGCGTTCATCTCCTCCGTGAAGGCCTCCCTCCCGATCGGCTGCTTGTCGAGGAAGAGCGCGCCCTTCGGATCGATCGTGACCGTGCGCGTCTGCCGCTCGGGCAGGTCCTGCGCCTTGCCGCGCGGAAGGTTGACGGGGATCCCCTGCTCGATCAGCGGGAAGGTGATGATGAAGGTGATCAGGAGCAGGAAGGTCAGGTCGATCAACGGCGTGAGGTTGATCTCCTTGATCTCGGACAGGGCGACGATGGTGGTGCGGCGCGACATGCGGTCACCCGCGGCTGAAGGCGCGCTGGATCGCGGCCACGTATTCCTGGGAGAAGTTGTCCATCTGCACCGCCAGGGTGCGGATGCGTCCCGCCAGCAGGTTGTAGCCGATGGAGGACGGCAGCGCGACGAGAAGCCCGACGACCGTCGTCAACAGCGCGCCGGAGATGCCCGGCGCCACGGCCGACAGGTTGGCCATGCCCTTCAGCGCCATCGCGCCGAAGGCGTCGAGCACGCCCCAGACCGTTCCGAGCAGCCCGAGCATCGGGCTGGCGCTGACCGCGGTCATCAGGTGCCCCATGCGGTTCTCGAGCGCCAGAGCTTGGTCGGCCACCGTGCGCTCGGTGACGCGGCGGATCACCTCGACCTGCAGGGCCGAAAGCTCGATGCGGGCGATGCGGTTCTCGTCGAGCAGGAGCTGCGGCGCGCGGTCCGTGTCGCCGACCTCCGCCCCCAGCGCGGTGCAGCCGGCCTCGTAGACGCGGTAGAGCGGGCTCTCCGGAAACGCCTGGTTGCGGAGGAAGAGCGCGAGCGGATGGGTCTCGCGGCGGAAGGCGGCGATGAAGCGGTCGGACGCCGCCTGCGCGTTGCGGAGCTCGCGGTACTTCGAAACCATGACGCTCCACGCGACGACGGAGGCGACCACCAGGACGATGACGATCAACTGGCCCGAGAGGAAGTTGCTGTCGCGGAACGCCTGCACGACGTCCGCCACCGGGAACGCCCCTCGGAACACGGGAATCGGGCCCATGGATCCTGCATGCCTTTCTGGGCGCGGCCGCATGCCCCGCCCACGCGCGCATGATAGTCGCCGCCCCTCCGCCCGGTCAACCGGCGCGGCTTCCGCGCTTGGACTTCGCCGCGAAGGTGCTACGCTGCCTGCTTCACCGAGCCGCGAAGGAGCCGTTCATGCCGATGCGAACCGCCGCCCCCGGGGTCCTGGCCGCATGCCTTGCCGCCGCCGTCGCCCCGGGGCCCGCCCCCGCGGAGCCCGCCAGCCTCGTCTTCGAGGCCGAAACCGTGGCGGGCCCCCCGTCGGCCTGGCAGACCAACCGCACGTCGAAAACCCACTGGAACCTCTGGAGCACGGACACGGACGCCGCGAGGAAGTGGTCCGGCGGCGTCGTCCTGCAAAGCCCCGCCGTGACCGCCGACCGCGCCGCCCCGGAGGATGGCGCCCCTCCCCTGCACGTGCGGATCCCCGGCCTGGCGGACGGCCTCTACGATGTCCTTCTCAACGGCGGGCGGCCCTTCGGACTCTCCCTCGATGGCCGGACCTGGGCCCGCTCCACGGGCGGTCTCGTGGCCGAGGGACTCGCGGTGACGGGCGGCGTCTTCGAGCTGTGGTTCGACGACCGCTTCGCCGACGCGAAGAACCCGGGCGCCTGCTACCTCGACACGATCACGCTCTCCCGCGCGCCGCCCCCGATCGTGAAGCCCAGGATCGAGGGGCACTGCAGGACGCGCGTCGAGGAACGCCTCGACCGGGGCGTGGTCGCCCTGCCCTGCGAGACCGGCGTCTACATCGGCTGGCGCCTGCTCCGGACCGATCCCGCGGACGTCGCCTTCCACGTTTACCGCGCGGCCGGCGACGGGGAGCCGCAGCGCGTTTCGAAGGAGCCGGTTTCGCGGACGACGGACTTCGTCGACGAGTCGGCGCCCGCCGGCGCCGGCCTGGCCTACACCGTGCGCAGGGTCGTCGACGGGAAGGAACGGCCGGACGGCGGCGGTACGGCCCGCACCGTCCTGGATCCGGCCGCGCCCCGCACGGGCCGGATCACGATCCCCCTGAAGCCGGCGATGACCTTCCAGAAATGCGGCATCGGCGACCTCGACGGCGACGGCCGCCACGACTTCGTCCTCAAGAGCCCCAACGACAACATCGATCCGTACGTGAAGTACTGGAAGCCCTCGCCCGACACGTACACGCTCGACGCCTACCGGTCCGACGGCACCCGGCTCTGGTCCCACGATCTCGGATGGGCGATCGAGCGCGGCATCTGGTACTCGCCCTACATCGTCCATGACCTCGACGGCGACGGCCGCGCCGAGGTCGTCGCCAAGATCGGCGAGGGCGACCCGCGCGATCCCGACGGCCGCGTCCGCACCGGCGCCGAGTGGGTCGTGATCTGGGATGGCGCCACCGGACGCGAGCTCGCGCGCGCGCCGTGGCCGGACCGGTCCGGATTCGGCGACGGCGAGGCGGGCTACAACTACGCCAGCCGCAACCAGCTCGCCGTGGCGTACCTGGACGGGAAGACCCCGTGCCTCATCGTCCTGCGCGGCACCTACACCGTTATGAAGGCTGAGGCCTGGGACTTCGACGGCCGGGCGCTGCGCAGGCTCTGGACCTACTCGAGCGACGAGGCCGGCGCACGCCTTCGCGGACAGGGCGCCCACACCACGCGCTGCGGCGACATCGATGGGGACGGGCGCGACGAGGTGCTCCTCGGCAGCGCCGTCCTCGACGACACCGGGGCCCCCCTCTGGTGCACGCGCCTCGGGCACCCCGACCACTTCTACGTCGGCGATCTCATGCCGCAGCGGCCGGGGATCGAGATCTACTACGGCATCGAGACCCGCCAGCCGAGCAACGGCATGTGCATGGTCGATGCGCCGACGGGCCGCATCCTCTGGGGCTGGCCCGGCCCGACCCGGCACATCCACGCCACGGGCCTCTGCTCCGACATCTGCCCCCTGCATCCGGGCGCGGAGTGCTACGGGGCCGATTCCGCCGACCACAAGCCCACGGGCGACCGCTGGCTGTTCGCGTCGGACGGCACGGTCCTCCGCCGCGACCTCGACCTCGGGTTCGGCAGGATCACCGCCCACTGGGACGCCGACCTCCAGCGCGAGATGCTCTCCGGCGACCGCCTGACCGACGCGGCCGGCGGCGCCCACGCGACGCGGATCGAGGGCAAGGGCACCGTGCTCGTCGCCGACATCCTCGGAGACTGGCGCGAGGAGCTGATCGTCACGGCGCCCGGCGAACTGCGGATCTACACGACGACGATCCCCGCCATGGACCGCCGCGTGACGCTGATGCAGGACCGCACCTACCGCAGCGACGTCACCATGACCGCCATGGGCTACACCGTGCCGCCGACCCACTCGGAGACCTTCGAGGCGACCGCGCCGAATCTCAACCTCACCGCCCTCGCATCGACGACGGGCGTGGTCCGCGTCGTGGCCGTCGCGCCGCTCGCCGCGCCGCTCGAGGGCGATCTGAAACTCGCGGCCGACGCGGGCGCCGTGACGCCGGACCGCGTGGACGTCCGGCTTGCGCCGGGTGAGCGCAGGGCATGGGAATGCGCGGTGAAGCTTCCCCCGGACGTCAAGACGACGCGGGTCCGCGGCGAGATGGCGCACCGCGGCGGCGTCCTGCGCGGGTCCGTCCGCATCCCGTGACCGTGCCCCTCTCCCTCTACATCGTCGGCGCCCTCGCGGCATTCCTGACCGGCATGGCCAAGTGCGGCGTGCCGGGGCTCGGCATCCTGGTCGTGCCCCTGATGGCCTTCGCGTTTCCCGCGCGGGAATCGGTCGGCGCGCTGCTCCCGATCCTGATCGCCGGGGACATCGTCGCCATCACGCTCTTCCGCCGTCATGCGATGTGGGCGTGGATCCTGCGGCTCGCCCCGTGGGTCGCGGTCGGCCTGGCGCTGGGAGCGTGGTGGCTCCAGGGGCTCGACGACGAGGCCCTCCGCCGCGTGCTCGGCGGGCTGGTTCTCGCCATGGTCGCCCTGGACCTCGTGCGGCGGAAGATGAACTGGGACCGCATGGCCTCGCATCCGGTCTACACCGGCGGGATCGGGATGCTCGCCGGCGCCGCGACGACGCTCGGCAATGCCGCGGGCCCGGTCATGAACCTGTACCTGCTGGGGCGGAAGCTGCCCAAGGAGCTCTTCGTCGGGACGTCGGCATGGTTCTTCTTCCTGGTGAACCTGACCAAGGTCCCGGTCTTCCTCACGCAGTCGATGCTGACGCGCGACCTGCTCGTGTTCGACCTGTGCGTGATTCCCTTCATCGGCCTCGGCGCATGGGCCGGGCAGGCCGCCCTGCGCAGGCTTCCGGAGACGGTCTTCCGCCGCGTCGTGATGGGGCTGACGGTGATCGGCGGCCTGCGGCTGCTGTTCTGAGGCCGGCCGGTCAGTCGCGGAAGGCCGCCGCGCGGCCGGCGAGGTCGCGCTCCGTCCATCGCCCCGGGTGGACGATGGCGCGGTAGCGGAGGCGCATCGTGGCGCCCGCGTCGACCGTGACGGGGCCGTTGAACAGGATGCCGGGGCCGTGCAGGCCGTAGGGCTTCTTCGGGTCGAGCCGCAGGAACCACGGCGTCGGGTGGCCGCGGTTGTCCGGGTGGTCGAGGATCGCGATGCCCGCCGCCTTTCCGTCGAGAATCCCGCTGAAGTCCAGCGCGCGCGCCGGCTCGCCGTGCGCCGCGAGGTCGTTGCGCCCCGAGTCGCTGACCGCCTGCCAGTCCTTCAGGTCGGCCGCCACGCGCCAGATGAGGCCGCCGTAGCCGCCCGCGGTCCGCGCCGGATTGACCGGCGTGGCCTCGAGCACCACCGCGGCGGGGCCGGCGGTGAAGGCGGCGTCCCAGTCGATCGTGTAGGCCCCGTCGGCGGCGGGCGCCGAGACCTCGACAACCCGGCGCTCGGTCATGACGGCCGGCTGGCCGGGCGGCGCGTAGGTCACCTCCATCGCGATCCGGGCGCTGAAGTCCGCGCGGGTCTCGACCACGACGTTGCTCCACAGGGTCAGCCCGGCCGGCTTGCCGGTGGTCTTGTCCTCCTCCCAGTAGTTGACCTTGTTCATGAACTTCCAGGAGAACCAGAGGCCGCAGTGCCAGATGTGATCCGGAGGACGCAGCCACGTCATCGAACTGCCGCCCCCGAGCGTGAGCGGGTGGAAGAAGGGCTTCGTCGCGTCCGCCCCGTGGTTGAACGCCCAGACGGTCTTCCCGTCCTGCATCAGCGCGACGCGGCCCTCCGCCTTCTGCCAGGCCAGGTCCGCGGCCCCCGCCGGCGCGGCCGCCAGCAGCGCGAGGGCGGAGAGGATCGACCGGGTGGCGCAGGGATTCATGGCGGGGTCTCCGGGGGGTTCAGGTTCCGCGTCTTCGTTGGTTGATGGCTGTTGGACGTTGGCTGTTGACTTCGACGTCGGGCGTTCGCCTCAGGTGTAGTCCTTCTCCGACGGTTCCTCGACCGCGGCGAGGAGCTTCTCGACGAGCTTCATCGGCGTCATGCCCTCGCTGTCCGCCGCGAAGTTCGTGAACATGCGGTGGCGCAGCACCGGGATGGCCGCCGCCTTGATGTCGCGGCAGCCGACATGGATGCGGCCGTCGAGGATCGCGCGCGCCTTGGCCGCGAGGATCAGGAACTGCCCGGCGCGCGGGCCGGCGCCGACGGACACGTACTGTTTGATGAAGTCCGGCGTTTTCTCCAGGCCGGGGCGCGTCGCACGCACGAGGCGGATCGCGTACTTCACGACGTGGTCGGACACGGGGACCTTGCGCGTGACCTCCTGGAGCTGCAGGACCTCGTCGCGGCCGAGGACCTTCCCCGGCTGGACCGTGCTATCGACGGTCGTCGTCCGCACGATCTGCTCCTCCTCGTGCTCCTCGGGATAGTCGACCCAGATGTTGAACATGAAGCGGTCCATCTGCGCCTCGGGCAGCGGGTACGTGCCCTCCTGCTCGATCGGGTTCTGCGTGGCGAGCACGAAGAACGGCGCGTCGAGCGGATAGGTCCGGTTGCCGACCGTCACGCGCTTCTCCTGCATCGCCTCGAGCAGGGCGGCCTGGGTCTTGGGCGGCGTGCGGTTGATCTCGTCGGCGAGGAGGATGTTGCAGAACACGGGGCCCTGCATGAAGCGGAACTCCTTCTCGCCGGTGTCCTTGTTCGACTCGAGCACGTCGGTGCCCGTGATATCGGTCGGCATCAGGTCGGGCGTGAACTGGATGCGCTTGAAACCGAGGTCGAGGACCTGCGCGATGGTGCGGACCATCAGCGTCTTCGCCATGCCGGGCAGTCCGACCAGCAACGCGTGGCCGCCGGCGATCATCGCCATCAGGATCTGGTCGAGCACCGCCTGCTGGCCGACGATGACCTTGGCAACCTCCGCCCGGATCGCGGCGGTGTGGCGGCTCATCTCCTTGACCAGCCGCACGTCCTTCTCGCTCGCGCGCACGGCGGGCGGCGGCGCATGGCGGACCGGCGCGGCGGGCGGCGCGGACGGGGGCTCGTCCCCTTCCAGGACGCCGGCCAGCGGCGCCTCGGCCTCCGCCGACACGGTCGCCGCGGACTCGGAGACGAACCGGAAGCTCGTCTCGCCGACGGCCACCACGTCACCGTCGCGGAGCATGACCGTGGAGACCGCCTGCCCGTTGACCTCGGTGCCGTTCGCGCTTTCGAGGTCGCGCAGCATCCACTGGCCTGCCAGGTTCTCGATCCGCGCGTGGTTGCTGGAGACGGCCAGGTCGTCCTCGAGCCGCAGCTCGCAGAGGTTGCTCCGCCCGACCAACAGCCCCGACGGCTTCACCGGCAGCGTCTCCCCGGACCGCGGCCCCATGATGATGATGATCTTCGCCATGCTGTCCCCCGTCCTATTGCTTCGCCGTGATCGCGATCGTGCCCAGGTCCCGGACGTCGTCCATCACCCGGATCCCCTGCAGTTGCGGATCGTGCTGGTGCGCGAGGAGCCCCTTCGCGTCGCCCGGGCCCACCTCCTGCCGGATGAGCTCGCGGGACCGGATCATGTGCCAGCCGGGGCCGACGTCCTCGAAGAAGGCGAGCTTCAGGCTCCGTACCTGGATGTCGGTGCGGACGCTGGCGTCCTGCAGCGTGATCGGCCTCGTGCGGACCTCCTGCAGGACCGCGGACGCGCGCCCCTCGGCGCCGGCCACGCCCTCGCAGCGGTGGATGGCCTTCGTGTCGAAGAACGCGATGGACCGGTCGACGGTGGACTTGATCTTCCCGCGGTCGGCGTCCGTCAGCGTGCTCGCGTCGCGGTGGAGCAGGACGCCCTCGACGACCCGGCCGTCGAAGACCAGCACCAGGTCGTACCGGTTGACGGGCAGTCCCTCGAACCGGACCGAGCGTCCATCCGCGGAGACCTGTCCGTTGTAGGCGAGTTCGCGCGACATCACGGGCACGGCGATGGCGGCCTCGACCGGCTCGCAGGTTGCGGGGAGGCGGAAGGCGATGCCGCCGGTCGCGGCCGGATCGGGCGCCGTGTAGAGCCGCGTCGACTGCTTCGTGCCCGTGACGGAGCCCCCCGACGCGTCGAGGCAGGCCGCGGACAGGACCGCCATCCACCACGCATGCCGCCGCAAGCCGCCCGTCATGGCCGCCTCCTCCGCATCGCCTCGCGCTGCCGGTCGAGGAGGTCCATGCCGCCGCCGGACGCGGAGGTGCCCGTCGGGATCCGCTTCGCCCGCTCGGCGGCCAGCGCATCCATCTCGGCCCTGAGCCCGAGCGCCTCGAGGCATTTCATCTCCATTGCGAATGCGCGGGCAAGGTAACTGTTCATCCCGACCGTGGCGCGGTAGGACGACAGGATCCGGCGCGCGCGCTGGGGGTCGCCGACCGCCATTTGGAACGCGGCCTCCGCCAGGGGGAAGTCGCCGTCGATCTTGCTGAGCGGAAACTCGATCTCCCACTGGTCCAGGGTGCGGCGCGCCTCGGCCCACGCCTTCTGCTCGATCAGGCTCTGCACGGTCGCGTGGTTCGCGCCCTCGCGGACGGCGGCGATCCGCCAGTCGCCGGCGAGCCGGGCCATGGCGCTCATCTCGTTCGTCGACTCGCGCCGCAGGGCCGAGAGCGTCGCGGCGGACTTCTGCATCGCGCGGTGCCGGTCCTGCGCGGCCCCGTAGAACCGGGCCGCCTCGTCGCGCCGGCCGGCGAAGCGCTCGACGTCCCCGGCGAGCACCGTCGCCCGCACCGCGGCCTCGGGCGTCAGCGTGGCCGGCTGGATCTCGGCCAGCGCGGCGCGCGCCTCGTTCGTCATGCCGAGGTCGGTGGCGAGGATCCGCGCGCGTTCCATCTGCCAGTGGACCTTGCGGGACGTGTCCATCTCCTCCCGCGCGAACCGCTGCACCCAGGGCAGCGCCGCGGCGGGGTCCTTGACGCGAACGTTCTCAACGAACATGCCCTCGATCGCCCACCGCCATTCGGGCGCCACCCGGGCGAGGTCCTGCCGCGAGCGTTCGATGACGGCCTGCGGGATCTCCGGCGTCGCGTAGGGATCCAGCGCGGCGACCAGCGTCGCCCACAGGTTCGAGGACCAGTCCGCGCAGGGGCGGCGCTGCGCGGGCCCGGCCTGGAGACGGCTCAGGAAGGCCTTCCGCACCATCTCCCGGTCGGACGGCACGTTCATGTTCATCTGCGGCGGATACACGGGGACCACGACCGGCACCGAGCTGACGGCGGACGCGCTTCCGCGCGCCGCGGTGAGCGACACGGGGTGCTCGGCCTCGTCCTCCCAGAGCCAGAGGAACTCGTCGGCCGTCACCTCGTAGCGATCGTCGATCTTCCACGTGAAGCGGACATCCCCGGGAGACGCCCCGCCCGGCATGCGCGCGAAGCGGAAGAGATTGACGGGGCGGTCGCCCGTCCAGACGTACTTCACGCACTGCCAGTCGATCCCCGGCAGCGGAAGCCCGTCCTTCGCCGCGGCGGACACGATCCGCGTCTCCCCGGAGTGGAGGTAGGCGGTCCGCGGGGTCGTCAGCGGCAGCTTGTCGATCGGCGTGCCGGTGGGCCGCCAGCACAGGTGCGCCTCCTGCTGGCCGGTCGTCTCGTACTGAAGGTACTCGAGGGAGTGAAGGCCCTTCACCATGTCGACGTAGTCGCCGAACTGTCCCTTCGCGCCGTCGTTTCGCGGCCGGTTCGCGGGCCAGCGCGCCACGAGCTTTCCCCCGATGCGGAACTCGGAGGCGTCGTCCGAGATCGTGCAGAAGTAGTACCGGCCCGGCGTCTCGATCGTCAGCCAGCCCGTGTACCACGCCATGAAGTTGTCGTCCGGGCCGAGGCGGTTCTCCGACTGGCCGACGTTGGGCACGAGCGCCAGGCGCGCGGCGCGGCCGGGGGGCCAGTCCCTCGCGATCGAGGCGGCCTTGGCCATCGACGGCGTGGCGGCCGACGTTTCGACGTACATCAGGACGCCCGGCTTCAGGAACCCGGCGGCGGCGGAATCCGCGGGCTTCGTCTTCTGCGCCGGAACGACGTACACGAACGCCCCCGCGTCCGACGGCGGGTTCTCGAAGCAGACGCCCAGCCCGACGCGCGGATTGTGCCACACGACCAGCGACTTCAACTCCCGCCCGTCCGCGTCGGTCACGACCGCGTCGCACGCGGGCTTCGGCAGAAGGCCGCCGTCCGGGAGCAGCGCGACATTCCCCGCCTCGGGCTGCGAGGCGGGGGTCGTGATCCCGACCTCGAACCGGTGCGTGGCCGCGCCGACGGTCCACGGCGGGGCCTCGGCCCGCGCCGCCCCGGCCGCCGCGAGGAGCATCGCCGCCGTTGCGATCCGCCTCATCGCGCGACCTCGCTCAGCGACCGGAAGTACTCGGACACCAGGTCGCGGTAGGCCGGCGGCGCGTCGTCGGCCGTCGACGCCTCCTGCGCGCCGATCAGGGGCATGCCGGCGTCCGCGGCCATGACGGGCGTGAAGACGCCCGGGCCGAGGTCGCCCTTCGTCTGCGCCAGCGCCGCGGCGGCCCGGCGCTGGTACTCGCGGACCTCGCGGATGGACGCGCCGTTGCGCATCGCATCCTCCGCCTGCCGCATCGCCCGCACCGCCTCGTCGAGATTGCCCGTCCGGATGTGCGCCATCGACGCCTTGGCGTAGAGCGCCTCCGCGTTGCGGCGCAGCATCGCCTGCAGGCCGAGTTCGGAGCGGGCCTGCGTCTTCGCGTCCTCGCGGGGCCCGGTGCCGGACATGCCGAGGCGGTCGCTGTAGCCCGAGCCCTTGCCGCCGCCCGTCGCCTTGGCGTCGGCATGCCCCTCCTCCTGCACCTGGCCGGATTGCGGCGAGTCCTGCGTGCGCCGCGCCTCGATGTTGTTGTCGCCCTCGTTGATCTTGCCGGACCCGGCGACCGTCTCGCCGTCCGCCATGCCCTGGCGGCCGACCAGCGAGCGTCCGTCCTGGTCCTTGTGATCCGGCCGCTCGTTGCCGGACTTCCCCTTCGCGCTGAAGTTCGCGAACTCGCCCTCGGCGATGCCCCAGCCCGCCGCCATGTCGGCCGAACCCTGGTTCGTCGCCGAGTCGTCGGACTCGTTCATGATCTCCTCCTCCTGCTCGAGGAGGTCGCCGATGATGTCCTCGATCTCGCTGGCGAGCGGGATGACGGGGATCTCCGGGAGTTCCTGCTGGTCGAAGTTCTCGGTGTTGCGCTTGGTCGCGTCGGGCTGCGCGACGAGCCACATCTCCATGTCGTCGAGCCGCTCGGTGGCGGTCTCGAGGGCCTCGAGGATCCAGTCCTCCTTCTGCAGCCCGAGTTCCGACGCCGCGGCGGACTCGGACCCCGGGACCTGGGCGACCTCCTCGTAGATCTGGAAGACATCCGCGACCATGTCGTTGCCGACGGGCAGCTCGGGGAAGATGTGGAGGTCGGTCGCAATCTTGAGCAGCGACTCCGCCATGTTGGCCTTGAGCTCGCCGAGCTCCTCGTCGAGCGCCTCCATGTCCTTTCCGGAATGGTCCTTCTGCTGCTCGGTCTGGCGGATCGCGTCGACGATCTTCGCGTGGAGGCCCGTCAGCTTCTTCATCTTGTCGGCCGCCTCGGCGACGGCCTCGCCCATCGTGTCGGCCTTCTCCTGGGCGTCGAGCGCACGCCACTTGTTGAGGAGCGCCTGGAACTCCTTGAGATGCGCAAGCGCCTGGGTCTGCAGCGGCACGGCCTTCGCAAGATCGTTGCCCTCGAGGTGGCCGGCCGCCGCGATCATCGTCGGGGCGACCTTGCGCGTCTCGCACTCGGTGGCGACCTGCCCGACGAGCGCCGCGAAGCCGGCATCGGTCTTCGCGACCTCCGCCATGTCGCGCCGGCACACGCGGACGAACTCGCCCGTGTCCTCGGCCAGCCGGTCCTGCCGGTCGACCAGCGGCTTCGGAACGGACGCCGACGCGGCGGCGGCCTTCGTCGAGGTCTCGAGGACCTCGCCCTGCCCCTGCACGAGCGCGTCGAGGAGCGCGAAGAGCCCGGTCAGCTGCTTGTGCGCCGCGACGCGCGCCATCCCCTCCTCCGCCGCGGTGAGCGCGCGCAGGATGGCCCCCTCGAGCGCCACGGCGCGCCGCGCGAGCACCGGGCGCTCCGCGTCCGGCGATTTCGGCACCCGCGCGACGACGCCGACGGCCTCGCGCATCGGCCCCGCCTGGAGGTCGCGCACGACCTGCTCCAGCGCGCCCAGCGGCCGGACCGGGTCGGCGAGCAGCGCCCCCGCGCGCCGGAGGATGTCCTCCTGGACGCCGCGCACCGCATCCCACGCCTCCGGGGCGGACCCGCCGGCCTTCTCCAGCGCCGTCGTCTTCTCCAGGTTCTTCCGCTGGAGCTCGACCATGTGCGCCAGCGTCTGCCCCGAGGCGGCCACCGCGGCCTGCGCGGCGACGGCGGCGCCGGTCACCGCCGGATCGAAGTACACCAGCGTGGACACCGCGCGCGGCGCCCGGGCGCCGGGCAGGTTGTCCGTCGCGGTGACGCGGTAGACGAGCGGCCGCCCGCCCTCCGGCCACGCGGCATCGGCGCCATCCCAGAGCTGCCGGAAGGCGGCCTCCCCCCGCAGCGGCCAGTCCGCGACCGCGACGGCGGTCCTCTGCGTGTCCCCCGGGAAGATCTGTTCGAGGGCGACCGCGGCGATCCCGTGGTCGTCGGTGACCTCCCACTGGATCCGCGGCAGCGCGCCGGGGCCGAGTTTGACCCGCGACGCGGGCGTCAGGATGCGGATCACCGGCGGCTGGTCCGGCGCGACCTCGAGCTCGCCCTCGCAGGTGGCGCCGAATCCATCGGCGTCGGCGATCGTGAACGTCAACGGTCCCGAGGCCGCCGCGGCAACCGATCCGGTCCAGAGCGCGCCGCTTGCCGCGCGCGCCAGGGCGCCGGTTCCGGCGGATCCGGACGCGGCGGTCGCGGCGGCCAGGTCGCGGTTGGCCTCGACCTCGATCCGGACCGTCGAGCCCTGCGGCGCGGCGATGCGCTCCTTCAGCACGTCGAAGACGCGGCCGGTGGCCTGCAGGTAGTCCGGGGGTGTCACGCGCGCGGTCAGCCGGGCGAAGGCCGGCGGCGGAACGGCCGTCACCGTGTGCCGGGGCGCGAGCGCGTCGCCGGCGCGGAAACGGTAGCCGAGATTCCCCGTCAGGCGCGGCAGGGGATACTCGAACCGCTCCTCGCCCCGCCCCGCGAGGCGGCCGACCTCCACCACCGCGCGGCGGTCGTCCGCCGGCCACAACTCGACGGACACCGGCTGTCCGGCCTTCCCCTCCGCGCGCACCGCGAGCACGAGCGGCCGGCCCGAAAGCGCGCGCGCGCTGCCGGGCTCGACGGCGACGATGCGCGCGAGCGTCGCGGGGGACCGCGCGGAAAGCGGGTTCGCGACGCGCAGCACCGCGTTCGCCCAGGCCGGCCCGGACCACCACCACCCGCCGCCCGTCATCGCCGCGGCGACCGCCAGCGCCCCGGCCGCGATCCACGCGGCGCGGCGGTTCCCGAGGGCCGCCGGGGAGAGACGCCCGACGTCCGGCGGAGTCTCGCCCAGGTAGGCCGCCACCATCGCATCCGGCTCGGGGACGCCGGAGAACTGGACGAAGTTGATCAGGCGGTTGTCGAGATCGGGGAAGGCCTTCTCCAGCCGGGCGGCGATGCCCTCCGGCGTCACGCGGCGCATCAGCGCGCGCAGGACGATCCCCAGCGCGGTCACCGCCACCGCCGCCAGCACCGCGAAGCAGACCACGCGGCCCGCGCGTTCGTAGCGGAAGAACAGGTCGAGCGCCGCCAGCACGCTCAGCAACGCGGCCGCCGCGGAGGCGCCGAGCACGGCCCGGCGCACCGCCTCGCGCGCGTGAACCACGCGGCCGAGCCGGAGCAGGTCCGAGGCTGTGCGTCCCGTCGTCACATCACCGGCCCTTCTTCACGGGTCCCAGGGGTTCCAGGGTCACGTCATCCACCTGCAGGTCGCCGGCCTTGCCGCCGATGGCGACGATGTGGACGATCACGAACTTGATCGTGCCGTAGATGTCCTTCTGGACGTCGGACTTGAAGGCGTCCGGGAACTCGAACTGCGCGGTCGACCACGCCCGGCCGACTCCGCCCATGTCGCCGGCCTTCTGCGCGCCGAAGTAGAGCTGCGTGAACTTGTAGCACTTGCGGAGCTCGGCCATGTCGGGGTTGTCGTGCGGCTTGATGCCGGGGCGCCAGCGGTAGCCCTCGAGCAGGATGCGGCAGCTCGGTCCCGCCGCCCTGGCCGCGGCGCTGAAGCGGTAGCGCGTGGCCGTGTCGATCGGGATCGGCTTGCTGTCGGCCTTCACGCCCTGGTTGATCGCAAGGTCGTCGGTCTTCACGTAGAGCCGCATCACGCCCTTCCGCCCCGCGGACTCGGTCATCACGGACACGAGATCCTTGTTCTCCGCGTACCAGCTCTCGCCGGGCAGGTTGCAGTCCGTCCGCCAGCCCGCCAGCGGATCCTTCGGATCGTCGAAGCTCCCGTTGGCCACGAGGTTCGTGCGCGCCGCCTGCGCCGCCGCGGCAACGCCCAGGAGCGCCGCCGCGACCGCCGCCCACCGCCATCGTCCGGTCATCGTCCCGTCCTCCGTCCGTCACGTCTCACGATACTCCCCCCGCCCCCGCCCGGCACGCCGAAACAGCCCCCCCCTACGCCATGTTCGACTTCCGCCGGACGAGCCATTCGAACGTCAGCAGTCCCATCAGGAGCCCGAGGGTCAGCCCGTGGTTCCACATCGACCGGTAGGACACGCGCGATTCCTCGCGGCCCTCGGACTGCAGCCCGTCGACGAGCGCGCCGACCTCGCCGGGCTCGATGAGCCGGCCCCCGCTGCTCCCGGCCAGCTTCTCGAGCAGGTCGAGGTTCGCGGGCCGCGGCGTCGATTCGGCATTCACGCTGCGGACGAAGAACGAGAACGGCCCCGACTCGACCTTCCTGCCCTCCAGCACCGCGACGGCCCGCGCCTTGTGCAGGCCGGACGCCTCGGGCGTGAACTTGAGTCCGAAGCCCGGCGACGACTTGCCGGTCGCCGTCGTGATCGCCTGGGCTGCCATCGGGAACGGCAGGACGCGTCCGTCGGGCGCCGTGATCTCGCACGTGACCGCCGCCGCCGCCCCGTTCTCGCCGCCGACGCGGGCGGAGAGGTCGACGCCCTCGCCGAGGTGGAGGCTCGACAGGTTGCCGAAGAGGTCGACCTCGAACGCGGCGAGCTTCTCCTGCTCCGGGGACAGCCAGTTGAGCATCTGGTTCCAGAACCGCTGGTAGGGCGAATCCTCGCCCGGCGCCAGCGCCCAGCGCCACATCGACTCGGTCAGCAGCACCGCGACCTTGCCCTGGCCGTAGCGCTGCACCGCGATCAGCGGCTCCTCGCCCGCGGGGGTGCGGGCGTTCGCGAGGACCGTCCCGCCGCGGGTCACCGTGGCGCCCGGGAAGACCGTCAGAACCGGCGGCAGGGCCTCCCAGACCGTCCCCTCCCCCTTGAACACCGGGTGCGCGCGGCCCTCGTCGGTCAGGGTCACCGGGAACGTGCCCTCCTGGACGGGCGCGACCGCCTTCCGCTCGACGGGCAGCAGCTTCTTCAGCGGACTCGTCTCGAGCCCGGCGTCGCCCCAGCCCTTCGCCCCGCCGAGCAGCACGAGGTTGCCGCCCTCGGCGACGAACTTCGCGATCGCCTCGGCGCGCTCGGGGCGCAGCGTCGCGGCGTCGAGGTCGCCGAGCACGATCATCTTGTAGCCCGCGAGTTGCTCGGCGGTGAGGTCGAGCGTCATGGTCCCGCGCCCGCCGTAGGTCAGGAAGCGGCCGTCCGGCCCGCGCACGAACGCGAGCGGCGTGACGGTCCCGCCGGCGCGCAGCGCGCGAATCAGGTACTTCGACTCCCATCGCGGCACGTCCTCGAGGTAGAGGAGCCGGTTCTGCGCGTCGACGACCTGCACCGACACGGCGCTGGCGTTGTCGTTGGTCTGCGTCTCGCCCTCGAGCGGCGGAACCTCGACGCGGTACGTGAACGAGCCGGTGGCCGGGTTGTCGAGCTGGAAACTGACGTCGCGCGTGCCGCCGCCGCCGCCGAGCTGGGTGGGGATCTCCTGCAGAAGCTGGTCGTTGCGGTAGAGCCGCACCGAGATCGCCCGGCCTGCCGGCGCCTCGCCGGAGATCGCCGCCGTCAGCCTGGATTCCCATCCGACCACCACCCGCAGCGGCGTCTCGATCGTCTCGACGCGCACGTCCGGCGGTCGCTGCACCGCGGGCACCGGACGCTCGAGGCGTACCGCGTGGATCGGGAACGGCCAGGGGCCGGAGGCCCAGTCGTCGCGCAGCTCGCGCGTGTCGAGGCCGTCGCTCAGGACCAGCATGCCCGCGACCGGCTGGCCGCGATGGAGGCCGGCCAGCCGCTCGATGCCCGCGCGCAGGCGCGTCGACGTGCCGTCCGGCACCAGCTCCGCCGCGGCCGGCGCGTCGATCCGGGCCCCGGTCTCGGCGCCGAACGGATGGACGTCCACCGCGAACCGGCCCGCCGCGGACTTCGGCCAGCCCTGGCGCAGCACCGCGCGCGCCGTATCCCAGCGCGTCGTTCCCGCGCCGTCGGGCGCCGTGGCCATGCTCGCCGAGGTGTCGACCAGCACCAGCAGCCGCGGCCGCAGCATCTCGCGGTCCGCGTGGCGCACGGAGGGCATCCACAGGCACCAGCCGAGCCCCGCGAGGAAGAGCAGGCGCATCACCACCAGCAGCACGCCCAGCCGGTCGAGACGCAGAAGCCACCACGCCAGCAGCACGCAGAGGGCAACCGCCGCGCCCGCCGCCGTCCAGAGGCCCCAGGCCGGCATCGTGTGCTCGAAGATCCAGGCGCCGGGGCCGTTCATGCGCCCTCCACCCGGACGCGGCCCGAGGCCTCGACCGTCCACCGGTTGCGCCGCGCCGCCGTGCGGCGGCTGACGCGGTTGGCCATGCCGAACTCGAGCACCGCGACGACCAGCGCGATCCAGAGCACCAGTTCGCCGAGCGGCCGGCCGACGCGGTGCTCCTCGACGCGCCGCGCCAGTTCCTCCCGGTCGCGCGCCACGTGGACCTGCTTCGACCCGATCAGCTTCGGCACGTCCCCCGCCTCCACCGGCGAGAGGTCCGACTCGCGGCGGTCGACGTTGATCGCCACGACCGGGCGCTTCGTCCCCGCCGCGTCCGAGGTCTCGTAGACGCCCGGCACGCGCGCGGCGTCGACCTGGAGGTCGGTGCGACCGTCGCGTTGCACGGGCCGCACGGAGGCCTTCGATCCATCCGGCGCGAAGAGCGGGCTCTTCTCGGCCAGGCCGGCGGACGGCGGAAGGACGACGTCGCGCCCCGCGGTGAGCCAGAGCGGCTCGCGGACCAGTCCCGCGCCGTGGCGGACGACCTGGTGCACCAGGGGTAGGAAGATCGGCGTCAGCGGCAGATTGCTCCACGCGCGGTCGGCCGAGACCGTGAAGAGCAGGACCCGCCCCGCGCCGAAGGGACGGGCCATCAGGAGCGGAGCGTCGTCCTCCATCGCGATGAGCGTCTCCGCGTCCGCCGCCGGCGCCGCGAGACGGGCCGACCGCTTGAGGGCGATCGCGGGGACGACGCCCGGGGGCAGGAGCAGGCCGTGGAAGAGCGGATCGGCCGGCTTCTTCAGGCGAAGCGTGCGCCGACCGGAGCCGGCGGGGATCTCGTCGACTCCGACGGGGCGGGCGGGCAGCCACGAGAGGTTGTCGTAGTCGGTGGGACCGCCCCAGTCGCCCGGGAAGACCGCAACGAGGCCGCCGTCCCGGACGTAGCGCTCGATCTCGAGCAGCATGGCGCCGGCGAGCGGAGCGGCATTGCAGAGGAAGATGCAGCCCTGCCCCTGCGACGACCGGGGAGCCCACTCGGCGGCCCCCATCGCGCGCGGCGCCATGCCCGTGGTCCGCGCGCCGGGGCTGAGGGCGCGGGTCAGGAAGACGAGATCGCCCTCGTCGCCGATGCAAAGGACCGGGACCCTGTCGCGGACATGCAGCACGGCGTGGAAGGCGTCGTCGATCGCCAGCCCGTCCGGCGCGGTCGCCACGCTGACGGCATGAACGCCCGGCGCAAGATCGGGCAGCGGGAAGGTGGTCTCGGTCGCGGCCCGGCCCGCCGGCATCGTCTGACGCGCCACCTCGCGCCCGCCGATCGAAAGCGTCAGCGTGGTGTCCCGCGCCGGGCCGCTCTGCATCGTGCGCACGGCGAACTGCGCCGGCGTCCCCGCCAGCAGCAGCGACGGCTGCACCTCGACCTCGACCGGCGCGGAGTTCTCGGGCGAGCCGGCGCCGAGCAGGGCGGCGAAGAAGACGATCCGCTCGTCGACGGCCTTCGGATCCCACACGGCGGCGGATGCGTTCGTCGCCCCGGCCTCCGCGCCCGGCGCCCCGCGGGCCGGGAAGCCGCTCCACGTGAGGGCCTGCCCGTCGGTGACGATGTAGACCTCGCGTTCGCGCGAGCCGGATTCCTTCAGCGCGTCGCAGGCTGCACGAAGCGCGGGCGCGAGGAGCGCCACGCCCGCCTCGGGTTCCTGCTGGCGGACCTGGCCCTCGATGAACTTGACGTCCGGCGTCGGCGCGGCCGCGAGCGCGGTGACCTGCGCGCCGGCCGTGTGGAGACACGCGCGATCCCCCGCGCCCAGCGTCCCGAGGATGTTGAGGACGACCTGGCGGGCGTCCTCCCACACCTTCCGGCCGCCGGTCTCGTAGGTCATGCTGTGCGACACGTCCCACACGATCGCGATGTCCCGGCGCGACCGCCCGAGGAAGCCCGCCGTCCGGCTGCGGACGACCGGCAGCGCGAAGGCGAAGGCGAGAAGCAGGAGCAGGATCGTCCGCAGCATCCACAGGAGGAAGTTCTCCATCCGGACGCGGTGCGACGACTGCCGCTGGGCCAGTTGCAGGAACCGGATGGTCGGGAAGCGGATCCGCACGGCGCGCCGCCGCGCGAGGAGATGCAGGATGAGCGGGATCGTCGCCGCGAGCCCGGCCCAGAGGAACACCGGATTGAGGAACGACCACATGGGCCTCAGCGCGAGATGCGCTTCCGTTCCTCCAGGTAGGCGCGGACGAAGAGGTCGAGGTCGCGCTTCGTGTTGACGAGCCGGTAGTCGACGCGGAGCTGCGCGCAGGCCTGCCGGTGCTTCTCGATGAAATCGCCGAAGGCCTTGCGGTACTCGTCGCGCATCGACCGCGGGTCGGCGCCGATCTTCTCGCCCGTCTCGAGATCCTCGAACTCGGCCCCGCGCGGGAACGGAAGCTCCAACTCGGCGTCGTCGAGGACGTGGAAGACGATCACGTCGTGGTGCTGACGCCGGAAATGGGCCAGCGCGAGGGCGATCTCGTCGGGGTCGTCGAGCAGGTCGCTCATCAGCACGATCAGGGCGCGGCGCTGGATGTCGTCGGCGATACGGTGCAAGGCCATCGCGGTCCGGGTCTTCTTCGACGGCCGGGCGCGGTCGAGCGTCGCGAGCATGTTCGAGAGGTGCGCGAAGGAGTTGCGGGCGCCGATCGCGGTGTTGAGCTTCTCCGAGAAGAGGTAGAGGCCGGCGGAATCGCGCGTGCGGATCACGACGTAGCCGAGCGCGGCGGCGAGGCGGACGGCATACTCGAACTTCGTGACGGTGCCCGAGCCGTAGTCCATCGACGCACTGCGGTCGACGACGAGGTAGACGCGGAGGTTCGTCTCGTCCTCGTAGCGGCGGATGTAGTAGCGGTCAGTTCGGCCGAGCACCTTCCAGTCGAGCCGCTTGGGGTCGTCGCCCGCGATGTAGGCGCGGTGGTCGGCGAACTCCGAACTGGCGCCGCGGAACGGACTGCGGTGGCGTCCGGCCAGCGAGCCCTCGACGACGTAGCGCGACTGCAGCGTCAGCCGGTTCAGCCGCGACAGCTCGGCGGGGCTCAGGAACTTGTTGATGCCGACGGACATCTCAGGGGAGGAGTTTCAAGCTCCGCATTCTTCTCTTTTCCGTCTTCCGTCTTCCGTTTTCCGTCCTCATGGCGCTGCGCCCGGCGGCGCCACGAGCGCCCAGTAGTCGCCGTCGCTCATCACGAGCATGCGGTCCGACGCCCACGCGAGCGTCCACCCGGCAACCTTCGTGCCGACGGAGACCACCGGCCGCTCCGTCCCGGCCTCGAAGATGAACGCCGCGGCGCCGCCCGCCCCGGCCGACACGCGTCGCAGCGGCTTCGGCGGCGTCGCGCCGGCGCCGTACGGGCGCGCCAGCGCGGCGGCGAGGTCCGAGGTCTCCCCGAGGACCGAGGACAGGAGGCGGTAGCGTTGGCCCCGGGTGCCGCGGATGACCTTGAACCCGTCGATCGAGTACTGCCATGGCGAGCCGAAACGATCGGCGAGCGGCGGCCGCCCGGCCTCCGGGAGCGCGCGCAGCGGCTCGAGCGTGGGCGGGAAGGCGACGTCCTTCTGGTACTGCTCCCTGAGCGCGACGCGCACCCGCTCCCGGTCGAGCCGCGTCAGCCACCGGCGCGCCATCTCGGCCCCGGCCTGTTCGAGGTGCGTCGCCTTGCCGAGCGTCATCGCCTCCAGGACCGTCGCGGCATCGTTCGTCGACCCCGACTTGAGAAGGTGCCATGCCGCGAATCCCCGGAAGAGGGGCCGGAGTTCTCCGGACGGAAACTGCTGCTCGGCGGAACGCCACGCGGCGGCGTGTGCGGCGTGGTTCGACGGGGACTTGGCCTGCGCACGCCCGAGGGCCATCGCGTGGTCCTGCTCGTCGGCCCCGGCCGCGCAACGGGCGATGCCCATCGCAAGCCCCGCGACCCAGCCGGTCCACCCCCGGATCCTTCGCATGATTCGCGTCGACTCCCGCGCCGGCGAGCGCCCGACCGGCGCAACCACCATAACAGTCCGCTTCGCCGGTGCAAAGCGCCGCGCCGCCGCACCCCGCACCCCGTCGCTCCTCCCTCCTCGCGGGCGCATCCGCATGGGGTGCGACCGCATTCCGGAAGGGTACACGTCAATACGGCGCGCGATTGCGCCCGCGAATCCGCCTGACTACAGTATCCGCATGACCGGACCCGATGACAGGAATCCACCCGCGCCGATCGCCATGCCGACGCGCCGATTCGGCCGGACGGGCCTCGTCATGCCCGTCTTCACGTGCGGCGGCATGCGATACCAGCACTCGTGGAAGGATGTCGATGCCGGCTCGATCCCGGCCGACGCCCAGGCCAACCTCGAAGCCTGCATCCGGCGATCGATGGATCTCGGGATCAACCACATCGAGACCGCCCGCGGCTACGGCTCCTCGGAGGTGCAGCTCGGACGCATCCTCCCCACCCTCCCCCGCGACCGCATGATCGTGCAGACCAAGGTCGTGCCCGGGGACACCGCCGCGGAGCTCGTCGGGACATTCGAGACGTCCCTCGCCAACCTCGGACTCGACCACGTCGACCTCCTCGCGGTCCACGGCATCAACAACGACGAGATCCTCGCGAGGACCCTGCGCAAGGGCGGCGCGCTCGAGGGCGCCCGCCGCCTGCAACGCGAGGGACGCGTCCGCTTCGTCGGCTTCTCCACCCATGCGCCCGCCGGACCGGTCATCCGCGCCTGCGAGACCGGCGAGTTCGACTACGTCAACCTGCACTGGTACTTCGTGAACGAATTCACCTGGCCGGCCGTCGAGACGGCGGCGCGGCTCGACATGGGCGTGTTCATCATCAGCCCGAACGACAAGGGCGGGAAGCTGCAGGAGCCGACGGAGAAGCTCGTCCGCCTCTGCGCGCCGCTCACCCCGATGGCCTTCAACGACCTCTTCTGCCTGGCGCGCCCTGAGGTCCACACGCTCAGCCTCGGCGTCGCCCGGCCGTCGGATTTCGACGCGCACATCGAGGCCCTGCGCCACTTCGACCGCCGCGCCGGGGTGTCCGCCGGGATCGCCGGCCGGATCCGCGACGAGATCCGCCGCGTCCACGGCGCGGACTGGGCCGACCGCTGGCCCGGGGGGCTGCCCGAGTGGGAGGACGTGCCCGGGCAGGTCAACGTGCGCGAAATCCTGCGGCTGTGGACCTATGCGACCGCCCTCGACATGGTCGCGTTTGCGAAGATGCGCTACAACCTCCTCGGCAACGCGGAGCACTGGTTCCCCGGCCGCAACGCCGCGGAGTTCGACGAGCCCGCCCTCCGCCGCGCCGTCGCCGCCAGCCCCTTCGCCGACCGCATTCCCGGCATCCTGCGCGAGGCCCACCGCCTCCTCTTCGAGCAGCCCGCCCGGCGCCTCAGCGAGTCGGAGGACTGATCCGCCGGATCCGGCGGATCCCGTCCACCGCGCCTTCTTCATGGCCTGCGACGGGCTCGACGAGCCGGGCCGGCCGGGCCATAGTTCCGGGCACCATGAATGCCCGCATCCTGGCGCTTCTCCTCGCGACCCCCCTCGTCACCGCGGCCGGCGGATTGCCCGACCGCGACCTCCGCGGCGGGACGCCGAAGACCACCGACACCCCGTGGACCTTCACGCCCGCCGCGTCGCGCGCCGACTGGGAGGCGCGCGCCGGGGACATCCGCGAACAGATCCTCGTCAGCTGCGGCCTCTGGCCGATGCCGGAGCGCACGCCGCTCCGCGCCCGCGTCTTCGACCGCGTCGAACGCGACGGCTACAGCATCGAGAAGGTCGACCTGCAACCGTGGCCCGGCGTCCATCTCGGCGGCAATCTCTTCCGCCCGCTCGGCCGCGGGCCGGGCCCGTTCCCGGCCATCCTCAATCCCCACGGCCACTGGAACCACGGCCGGATCGAGGATGGCGATCGCGGCGGCATCCCGCCCCGATGCATCGCCTTCGCCCGGCAGGGCATGATCGCGCTCTCGATCGATATGATCGGCTACAACGACACGATGCAGTTCGGCGAGCATCGCAAGTGCTTCCAGCACCCGACGAACGCGCTCTGGGGCATCAGCATCATGGGCCTGCAGACGTGGAACGCCGTCCGCGCGCTGGACTTCCTCGCGTCGCTGCCCGACGCCGACACGAACCGCCTGGCCTGTACCGGCGCGTCGGGCGGCGGGACGCAGACCTTCATGCTCGGCGCGCTCGACGACCGCCTCGCCGTGGTCGCCCCGATCGTCATGGTCTCGCACACCATGCAGGGCGGCTGCGTCTGCGAGAACGCGCCCGGACTCCGCATCCGCCACTTCAACGTCGAGATCGGCGCCGCCGCCGCGCCGCGCCCCCAGATCCTGGTCGCGGCCACCGGCGACTGGACCCGCGCCACGATGGAGGTCGAGGGCCCGGCCATCGCCTCCGTCTACCGGCACTTCGACGCCGCCGACCGCTTCCGCGCCGTCTGCCTGCCCTACGGCCACAACTACAACCAGGAGACCCGCGAGAACGTCTACGGCTGGTTCGGCCAGTGGCTGCGCGCCCTGCCCGACGCCTCGCCGATCCCCGAGGCGCCGCACCCACGGGAACCCAACGACGTCTACCGCCTGTTCCCCGACGGCCGGCCGCCGGCCGGAGCGCTGACGGAGGCGGAGTTCGCCGGACAACTCGTCGCGACGGCACGGCAGTCTTGGACGGCCTCGCTCCCGCCCGCCGGAGCGCCGCGGGATGCGTTCGTCCGCCAGTGGCTGCCCGCATGGCGGCATACGCTTCAGGTCGACGCATCGCCGGCCGCGATCCTGGCGGCGACGCAGTCCTGCGAGGCTGCGGCATCGGCAACGGTGACGCGGCTCGCGATCGGCCGCGACGGCTGCGGCGACCGGGTGTCCGCAACCCTCCACGCCCCGGACGGCGCCTCCGGCGGCACGTGGGCGGTGGTGGCCGGCGCGACGGATCCGGGCGACGTGGTGCGCGCGCTGGCGCAACGCCGGGTGACCGTTCTGCGCATCGACCCCTTCGGGCTGACGGGCGCCGCCGGCGCCGCGGGTCGCGATTACGCGAAGAACCACTTCACGACCTACAACCGGACCGACGCGCAGGAATCGGTGCAGGACCTCCTGACCGCCGCCGCGTTCGCCCGCGCGAGCGGGGCCGGCCGGGTGGTCGTCTGCGGCGCGGGGCGCGCGGGGTTGTGGGCCATGCTTGCGGCTCCCGGCTTCGACGCAGTCGTTGCGGACGCCTGCGGGATCGATCCGGCGGACGACCAGGCCCTGCTGGCCCGCGACATCCTCGTGCCCTGCCTGCGCAGGCTCGGCGGGTTGGAGGGTCCGCTCCTCCTCGCCGCCCCCCGCCCCGCGTACCTTCACAACACGGCGGGCCGGTACCCGACCGCGAGCCTCCGGGCCGCGCACGGCAAAGGGATCGACATGTCCGATGAGGCGGCCGGCGCCGAGCGGATCGCGGACTGGATCGTCCACGGTGTGCCAGACCGGCGTTGACAGGCGTCCCGCGATCTGGTTTATTGCCACGGTTTTTCCGACGCACGCGACCTCTCGGACGTCGGATGCGGTTCTGGTGTGGGGGTATAGCTCAGTTGGGAGAGCGCTTGAATGGCATTCAAGAGGTCACGAGTTCAACTCTCGTTACCTCCACCAGCCTCCGCTCGCAGCGCAGCGAAGAGCGGAGGCTGTCCCGCCGGAGCCGGCCGGCGGCCCGCGCCGGCCGCGTAGGCGGACCGGTCCCCGCGCTGCGAGACTACGGCATGGCAAGCCAGCCACGGCTTCCTGTACGTCCGTACCCTGGCCAGTGAGACCGCTCCCGGGCATCACGACGCCGGAATGATCGGGGATCACGGGTCGCGCATTCGCGTCCACAACCGCGGCGGCTGCCCTCACACATCCAAGAGCTGTCGGTGATGTCGGAAACCGCCGTCGCATTTCGAGGCCGGGAGAAAGGCGCCGCCTTCGAGCGCCGGCACCGCTAACCCACCCCTCCGCTCGCAGCGCAGCGAAGAGCGGAGGCTGTCCCGCCGGAGCCGGCCGGCGCCCCGCGCCGGCCGGGTAGGCGGACCGGTCCCCGCGCTGCGAGACTACGGCTTGGCAAGCCAGCCACGGCTTCCCGTGTGTCGATACCCTGGCCAGTGAGACAGCTCCCGGGCATCACGACGCCGGAATGATCGGGGATCTCGGGTCGCGCATTCGCGTCCACAACCGCGGCGGCTGCCCTCACACATCCAAGAGCTGTCGGTGATGTCGGAAACCGCCGTCGCATTTCGAGGCCGGGAGAAAGGCGCCGCCTTCGAGCGCCGGCACCGCTAACCCACCCCTCCGCTCGCAGCGCAGCGAAGAGCGGAGGCTGTCCCCGCGCCACGAGACGGCGGCCCGGCCTAGAACAGCTTCCTCAGCGCGCGCTGGAGTCCCTCGGCGCCCTTCTCGATGAGGTTGGTCGAGGTGCCCGCCTCCCTGCCGAGGCTCTTGATCCGGACCTTCGCGTTCTTTTCGAGTTCGTGGAGTCCGTCGGCGCCCTTGCCCGCGGCGCGGGCGGCCTCGTCGAGCGCGGACATGAGCAGGATCGGCGCGGCCTTGACGAGCAGTGCGCCTCCGATTTCCGCACCGGCGGCGTTGAAGTCGGTCACGTCGCGGACGGTGTATTCGAAGCCGAGGTCCATCTTCCGCGTGACCGGCTCCGTCTTGCCGCCGCGGAAGTCGCGCATCTCCACCGCTCCGATGCGGACCACGAACTCGTCGATCCTGTAGGGCGGTTCGTCGATCTCCGACGCCGGCACGTGCTTGTCGTCGCCCCCGCCCTTCGGCCCCGTTGCGGGGGGCGCGTTCGTCTCCGCCTGCGCGGTCTGCGTCCGCTTCGAGACCTCGCCGCTGATGCGCTCCCAGTTCATCTCGCCCTTCTCGTTCCGCACCACGACCAGCTTGGGCATGTCGATGACGATCGAGCGGAACCGGGGCTTGTGGCTCCACAGAGCCCGGCGGTCGTACTCGGCGTAGATCTCGCGGAACCGGATGGCCTCGCCCGACTCGAAGCCCGGCGGGTTCCGCACCGTCATGCCGAGGATGCGGACCGAGGGACGCGCCACCTGCACCTTCATCGACTCGATGGAGGCGTCGAGGCCGGTGCTCGACCGGATGAACCGGACCGTAGCCCAGCCCAGGAACGAGTTGCGAAGGAGCCCCAGCGCAACCATCGCCGCGACGACGATCCCCGCGACCCACAACCCGATTCGTGTCGATCTGTTCATGGCCGTCACCCGGCCCTACTATGCCCTCCGGACGGCGGCGTGTCGAACGCGCCGGCGCGTTCGGGGCGCATGCGCGTTGCGCGGCGGCCCGGCTTGCGGCACCATGCCGGGCATGGTTGCACCCGACGGGAGAGATGCGGCGATCGATGCGGCGGCCGCCGCCGCCGTGCACGAACGGCACATGCGCCTGGCCCTCGGACAGGCGCGCGACGCGGCGGCGGAGGGCGAGGTGCCCGTCGGCGCCGTCATCGTCCGCGACGGCCACCTCGTCGCCAAGGCGCGCAACCAGGTCGAGACGCTGAAGGATCCCACCGCCCACGCGGAGATCCTGGCCATCACGCAGGCCGCGAGCGCCGTCGGCGACTGGCGCCTCTCCGACTGCACGCTCTACGTGACCAAGGAGCCCTGCGTGATGTGCGCGGGCGCGATCATCCTCGCGCGGATCCCGCTCGTCGTCTGGGGCATGACCGATCCCGTCCGCGGCGGCGCGGTCTCGCTCTTCCAGGTGCTCCAGCAGGCCGACCTCAACCACCGGTGCGACCACGTCGCAGGGATCCTTGAGTCCGAATGCCGCGAGGTCATGCAGTCCTTTTTCCGCGCGCTTCGCTCCGGGCCGGCCCGCGGGCGGGGCGCAGGCACGGACCTCCTGCCGCGATCCGGCGATGTTATTACGTAGAAACCAAGCCGGCGCGCCTTGGATCCCGCGATGGTCGTCCGCACGACGGAGGGAATCACGCATGCGGGAGCGATGAGTTGCGGTTGACTCTTCGCGGTTGGGCCGTATTATTCCAAAGTCTGTGGTGATGCTACGCTGTAACTTCCATCAGCGGATGGGCATCAGGAACGACGCGGACACGGAGACCCAAAGACATGACGAAGTGGATGAATCGCGGACTGGCCCTTGCAACGATGATGATTGCCGCCTGTTTCATGGTCGGCTGTGACGATGGCGACGGCGGGGGCGGCGGCGGGGGCGGTACCAATGCCTTCGTCGGCACGTGGCTGATTCAGAAGGAAGCCACCGAGGCCTACTGGGTCTTCTTCGCGGACGGGACGTTCCGCAAGAATCTTGCCGACCAGCCGCTCGATGGCGCCGTGCACTTCTTCGGGACCTACACGGTCAGCGGCGGGACGCTTAACGGCAGTTTCACCAATCCGGGCATCGGTGATGGCGCGATCGAATGCACGATCGCCGCGAACGGGACCATGGTGATGGACTTCATCGAATACTGGCATTCGCCGGCCAAGCACGTCCCCTGTACGGGCGTACGTCAGTAGGTCCGGGGTGCGACGATGAGGGTTGTCGGCGGGTGACTCCGCCGCCAGCCCTTCTTCTCGATGGAGGAATACGGGCGCGGCTCGGCTGATCGGGCGCGCACGATTCGAGGCGTCCGCGGTTCCCGCCCCGTTCGGGGCGGTCGTTTCGGACGCGTTCCCTGTTGAAAGATGGGCTGTTGCAGACGTATAGTCCCTCCCAACACGAGGTAGTCATGAGCTCGCGTTCGGCCGCATTCCTTGTCGCAGGGGTTGTCTCCATCGCCTCCCTCCTGGAGGGCTGCGGCGGGGGCGGCGGGGGCGGTCCCGGCGTGATCGGGCCGAACCTGAACGGGAGCTGGGAGGGGGATTTCTACATCACGGACGGCAGCGTGGATCGCACCCTCACCGCGCAGATCACCCACCAGGGGACGAACATCACCATCCGCACCTCGCGGACGGCGGGTACGGGCGTGTTGCTCACCGGCCGGATCGATGTCGAGGGCAACATGGTCCTGACCGATGCCTTCGACGGGGAAACGTGGACGACCATCGAGGGACCGGCAACGACCAACCACGTGCTGATCGAGGACTTCACCGAACAGCCGCCCCTGGGATCGTGGGGTCTGGAGACCGACCGGTACGCCATCGAGCTGGTCCGCTGAACGGGGTGCAGGCGCGGAATGGACTCGGAATCATCCTGGCGCATGGCGAGAGACGGTCTTCGCAGGGTGCTTCAGGGTCCCTCCCGATGGGCCGCCCTGTGCGGCGGGTTGATGCTGTGCATCCTTGCGTGGGGTGCATGGGGGCCGGTATGGCGCGCATGGCCGCTGCTTGCCCCGCCTGCCGTGATCCTGCTGCTGGCCCTTCGCGACCATCGTAGCGACCGTCCCGGCCGGGCGCGATGGGTCCCGGGGACGGTCGGATGGCTGGTGGGCTCCATGGTCGTCCTCCTCGCGACGGCGGCGACCGGCAACATCTGGTTCGGGATTAACGGGTGGAATCCGCACGTGTTGAGCCTCCGGTCGGGGTTGGTCCGGCTGGCCGGAGTGGCCACGGGGCTGGTGATCCTGTTCCGCTTCATTCCCAGGGCATTCCCGTGGGTGGTCGCGGTCGCGCTCGTCGCGTCCGCCGCAGGGGCCTTCCACCAGTTGCTCAAGGTGACCGGCGGCCTGCCGGTGTACCAGTTCGACCATCCCGCCTTCATGCACCGGCTCTGGGGGCTGTCGCAGGCGCTGCCTTCGCTGACGTACTACGATCCCACGTGGAACGCCGGACGGGTGAGCCCCTACTCCATCGCGTCCGGCCTTCCCCCGGTCGCCTGGTTGCTCCGCCCGTTCTGGCGCGCCGGGATGGGCGTCGAGACCTACACGGCGGCCCTGGGTGCGATCCACATCCTGATGGTTCCGGCGATCTGCGCATGGGCCGCCCGCCTGTGCGGTGTGCGCGGAAGCGGCGTGACGGCGGCCGCCCTGCTGGGGCTGGGATCCAGTCAACTCCAGTTCCTTTGGGCGATTCACTTCGGCACGATGGGCGCGGCCTTCTGCTCGCCCTTTCTCGCCGTGGTTGCGGCGGCTCTCTATGCCGTCCTCTGGCGGAACGACACGCGGCCGGCGGTCGTGCTATCCCTCGTGATCGCCTCGGCCGTCTACCTGAGCTGGCCGGGCTCATGGATCATGGGGCTCTGCGTCCTTCCGGCGGTCGCGGTCTCCCTCCCGCTCCTGCGGGGGCGCAGGCTGGCGTGGCTGGTCGCGTCGGGAGCGGCCATCGGGCTGCTGATCCTGCCGCTCGTCCTGGCGACCTTCCAGCACGCCGATCCGACGGGGTTCGCGGCGATGGAGAAGCACCGGTTCGACGCCGCGCGCGACCTGGTCACGGGCTGGAACAAGCTCCGGACCGCCCTCCGGTCGACGCATCCGCTGATCGTTTTCCTGGGCGGTGCGGGCATGCTCCTCCTGCCCTCCCGCGGGTCGCGCCGGTTCTTCCCCGCCCTGTGCATCCTGCTCGTGATCCTCTCCGGCTGGGGCCAGTACTGGAAGCCGCAGTTCCAGCTCAACCGCGCGATCATCCCGATGTCGTTCGTCCTCATCCTCCCGTGCGCGATGTGGGTGGACCGGCTCGCGAGGGGACGGCGACCGCTGCTGGCCCGCGCGCTGGTGGCGGCCGTCCTCGTGCTCGGCGGCTACAGCGTCACCCGCAGTTACGCGAACCTGGGGCCCGCACCGTACCGCGGCCTGGGAGCCGAAACGCGCACGCTCGTCTCGTGGCTCAAGACCAACACGGCGCCGGGCTCGCGCGTGCTGTTCGCCGGTCCGACGGTCCACGGCTACGGCTACGCCCAGGCCTCGCTGCTGCCCGTGCTCGCGGACCGCGAGATGATCGCCTGCGACTACTACAACTTCTCGCCGCGACGCGTGGAGTACGAGATGCCGCCCAAGGCCTTCCGCGGCTCGCCCGGGCGCGTCCGCGCCTACCTCGACCTCCACGGGGTCGGGCACGTGATCACCTACCACCCGCACTGGATCCGGTTCTTCGGCCGGGAGACGAACGACTACGCCAGGGTCCTCACGTTCGGACCGAAGACGAACAAGTGCGTCTTCCGGGTTCTGAATCCCGCGCCCCAACTCGCCGCCGGGACCGGCCGCGTCACCGCGGGCGTCGACCGGATCGACGTCGTCCCGGAGGGCAACCCCGCCGAGATCATCCTCCGGTACCGGTGGGCCGACGGTCTGCGGACCGATCCCCCGGCGGAGATCGCGCCCGCCGACATGGGCGACGGCATCCGCTTCATCCGGCTCCGGCCCAACGGCGCGGCCTCGTGCTCGATCCGGAACGGGGACGGATGACATGCCGGAATCCCCGTCCCTCCTCCGCCGCCACGGCCACGCCGTCGCCCTCGGCATCATCCTGCTGGCCGCCTTCGCCCTGCGATGGGCGCTCTCGGTCCTCAACTACGTCTCGAATTTCGACTCCGCGACGCCCGGCCTGATGGCGCTGCACATCCTGCGCGGGGAGGACTTCCCCCTCTTCTACTACGGGCAGCACTACATGGGCGCCCTCGAGGCCTACGTCGCCGCCGGCTTCTTCGCGCTCTTCGGCGTCTCGGATCTCTCCCTCTCGCTGTCCGCGATCCTCTTCTCCCTCGGCTGGACCGCCGCCACCTACGCCGTCTTCGCGGAGCTCGGCGGGCGCCGCGCGGGGCTCGTCGCCGCCGCGACCACGATCGCGCCGCCCTGGACCGCCCTCTGGTACAGCGTGCTGACCTACGGCGGCTACCCGGCGACGTTCTGCCTCGGCACGTGGGTCCTCTGGCTCTGCCTGCGCATCCAGCGGCTCGGCGCGGACGGCCGTGCGGGGTTCGTCCGCATCGCCATGCTCGGACTCCTCGCGGGGCTCGCGCTGTGGACGAACTACATGTCGGCCAGCTTCCTCCTGACCGGCCTGCTCGTCCTGGCCGCCGCCATCATCCGCGGCCCGCTCCGCCCCTGGAAGTTCCTGCGTCTCGCGTGGGGCCTGCCCTTCTTCCTGGCCGGCGTCTGGCCCGTGCTGCTGACGCTGTCCCGGCACGGCGCGGGACAGACCGAGACCTTCAGGCTCACCGTCGCCTACCTCAGGCGCGTCATCGCCGTCACGTTCCTTCGCCGCCGGTGGGGCTTCGGCGAGCTCCTGTTCTCCCCCGAGCACCACGCCGTGCTGGCCTACGCGCTGTACGCGGTCGTGTTCGGCGCGCTTCTGGCGCTGGCCGCGTGGACCGCGCTCCGCATGATCCGCCGCCGCGAGCCCCCCCGGCTCTGGGCCGTCCCCCTGCTCCACGTCGCCGTGTTCTTCGCCCTCTACCTGCCGCACTCGATGGCCTGGGTCGGCGCGCCGCGCTACCTGATGCCCGTCTGGGCGATGGTCTTCGCGGCGGCGGCTGCCGTCCCCGCGGCCGCGGGCGCGACGCGCGCGGTCCGGATCGCGGCCGGGGTCCTCGCGGCGGCCGGGCTCGGCCTCGTGCTGCGCGCGGACATCGCCGCGATCGCCCACCGCCGGGGCGCCACGGAGCGCGATCGCGCCTGGCGCCACGCGGTCGTCGATGCGGCACGGTCCCTCGGCCTCCGCGGCGTGGAGATGTGCGGCGGGCACATCTGGGGACTCGAGGGACAGGTCTTCTCATTCTACGCCGGGGGGGATCCCTACTTCGCCTCGGCGTCCACCGACCGCTACCCGCGCCATGCGGCCCGGCTCGAGACGGAGGACCGGCGGGGCTTCCTGGTCGAGTCCAAGTACCTCACGCTGGCCGAGGCGGCGCTGCGGGACCTGGGCGCGACGTTCGAGACCCACCGGATGAAGGGCGCGGCCATCCTCCACTCGGTGCGCGTTCCGGATCCCCCGATGCGCGATCTGGGCGCCGGGGTCCTGCATGTCCACGCGGATCGCGCCGGACGGTCGCCCCCCGCGTTCGTCGTCGACATGGACATCACCACGCGCCTGCACGGCCTCTACAGCGGGGGCGGACACGTCACGCTGGAACTGGCGGAAGCCCGCGACATCAGCTGCCTCCGGCTGATGTCGCCCCACCCCATGACCGGCGACCTCCCCGGCGGCTACCGGATCGAAGCCTCGGACGATGGCGTGGACTACCGGGTGGTGCGCGAGACGCCCAAGCGCTTCGCCGTCGCCTACGCGATCGGTCCGCGCGCGTACCTCCGCGGCGCCTGGGGCTTGATGGAGATCCGCTTCGATCCGGTCCGCGCGCGGTTCCTCCGGCTGACCCCGCTCCCGGGGGCGGCGCAGAGGGACGACTGGTTCATCTCGGAGATCGGCATCTACGGGCCCGGCGAGCCCGGACCGTCCGCCGCGGCGCCGCCCGCGGGCGACCTGGCCCGGGGGCTCCTCGGGGATGGCATCCGCACGCTCTTCGCCGACCGGTCGCTCAGCGCGGCGATCCGCGCGGAGGAACGGGACGGGCCTGCCGGGCTCCGGGTTCTGTCCTACTACAAGCAGCCGGACTCCGAGCCGCCGCTGTCGTTCGAAGTCCGGCCGGCGCCCGACACGGCCGTCGCCGTCGAATCCTGCTTCGCGGACGCGACGCGGTCGGTGCTCACGAACGCCTTCGGCCCGAAGGTCGTCCGCTCCGAACGCCGGCACGGCGACTATGCGGTGCTGCTTCTGGGCGGTGAAGCGACGCCCGTCCGGGCCGGCGTCACGGTCGAGTGGTTCGGACGCAGGCTGCTGATGCGGTCGACCCCCGCGGAGACCAACGCCCCGGCGTCAGCGCCCTGAGGCGGGGCCGGCGCGGATCTGCGCCTCGATCCAGTCGTAGGCCTCCGCCAGGCGGCGCTGGTGGGCCGCGAAGACGTGGTCGCGCTCCACGAACGCGCGGCCGGCGCGTCCGAGCCGCTCGCGTAGAGCGGGATCGCCCGCCAGGCGAACCATGCCGCCGGCGAACCCCCCCGGGTCGGCCGGCGCCAGGAGGACCTCCGCGGGGGTCAGGATCTGGTTGTGCGTGGGGAGATCCGTCGCAAGCACGGGCCGTCCGGAGTGCAGGTAGGCGAAGATCTTCATCGGCGTGTTGATGCCGCGGATGCGGGGACAAGCCAGGATGTCGGCATCAGCCAGGAGGGCGTCCAGTTCCCCGTAGGGCCGCGGTCCCAGGATGAAGCACCGCCGGTCGATGCCGAGGTCCCGCGCCTTGCGACGGTACATCTCGACAGGCGTCGGAGCCCCGCCGATCACCGCGAGGGTGAGGTCGGGCCGATCGCGCAGCGCGAGCTGGAAGCTCTCCAGCAGGAGATCGATGCCCTGGTAGGGCTGCAGGTTCCCGCTGTAGACCAGCAGCGGCCCCGCGGCGCCCGTTTCGCGGCGCAGGCGACCGTCCCCGGGCGCCCCCGGGGAGGCGAGCTGCGAGATGTCGTGCAGCGTGACCGTCCTGCGCGAGCCCGCGGCCTCGCAGAGGTCCGCCAGCGCGTTGCACACCGGGAAGTTGATGAGCGCGCCGCGGATCGCGCGACGCTCGAGCCGGCCGAACATGGCCGCCAGCGGGCGCATCCACGGCTTCTGTTCCACCATCTGCTGCGCGATCGACGAGTCGAGGTCGTAGGCGTACGGGATGCCGAACCTGCGCTTCAGGTGCATCGCGATGAAGACCGCCTCCTCCCCCGCGTGGACGAGGTCGTAGCCTCCGGACCGGGCCAGGCGGACCGCGGCGGCAAACATCATCGCATCGCAGACCAGCTTGCGCTTCGAGAAGCCCGGGGGGACTCCCGTCAGGAAGCGGTGCGCCGGGATCCGGTGGATCCGCACGTTGGGAAGATCGACGCCGATCCCCTCGTTGTAGGTCAGCAGGTCGACGGTCGTTCCGGGCCGTTGGGAGAGGACCTTGAGGACCAGGAGCACGTCGATCGGCGTGCCACGCTCCTGGTAGAAGGGATGGGGCGCGAGAAGGAGGATTTTCATGCTCCCCCTCCGCCCGGGACCGGCCAAGCCGGCGAGGCCTCGACCGCCGCGACTTCCGACGCCGTCCGGGCTTCGTCCCACTGCATCCGCGACGCCAGGGCGGCGGCCGCCTCGCGAAGCACGCCGGGCGCCGGCCGGCCGCGCGCGGCCAGCCCCGTGCGCCGGATCACGACATCGCCGAGCCGCAACGCCATCTCATGGTCCACCGCGTGCCGGACCATGGCCGGAATGTCCCCGCGGCCGTTTCCGGCCAGCGCGGCCGCCTCGGTCCCGTAGTCCCTCAGAAGATCGCCATCGATGCCCGAGGCAAGGCCGTCCCGCTCGAACCCCGCCCAGTCCGGGATCGCGCCGCCGGCCAGCTGCGGAAGCGCGTCCGTCGGCGGCAGCCGGAAACCCGGGCGGATCCGCCGAACGACGTCCTCGGCCACGGACAACGCGGTCGTGTACTTCACGCCGACGACCGAGATCAGTCCCGGAAGCCCGGCCGACGCGCGATCGATCACCCGCGAATGCGCCAGCATCGGCGCGTCGTCGCCCCGGTCCCACGCACGGTCGTCCGCGGGAACCGTTCCGCAGTGCACGTGCAGCACATCCGCCCGGCGGAGCCCGGCCGCGGGCCACGCGCGGTTGAATCCGTCCAGGAGACGCGCGATACGGTCCTCCGTCGGATGGAACGCATCCGGCGCTCCCTCGTGGCGGAACCACTCCGTGCCGACGATCGAGCATCCGCGCCACGGAGAGACGAAGTAGAAGCGGGATCCGTCGCCCTGCCGGTCCCGGACGCCCGCCGCCACCGCGTGGGGATGAATCGCTCGCGTGACCAGGTTGATCCCGCCGACCAGCCTCCGCGTCGCCGCCCGCCCGGCCATCGCGGCCAGGCTCCCCTCCCAGGGACCGGCGCAATCGACCACCCACGGAGCCCGCAGCTCGACACGGCCCCCCTCCAGCCGGTCCTCGACTTCGATGCCTCCCACCCGCCCGCCGGGTTTCACAATAGAAACGGCCTCCGCGTGGTTCGCGGCGACGGCGCCGGACGCACAGGCCGAGCGGATCAGGGCGACCACCAGGCGCTCCGTGTGGTGGACGAACCCGTCCGACCAGACAGCCGCGCCACGCGACCCCGCGGAAGGCAACGTCGGGAGCAGGCGGTCCAGTTCCACCCTGTCGATGACCTGTGGGCGGGGAAGACGCTTGGACTGGTCCGCCGCCCCCGGCTCAAGCGCGGAGAGCATGCGGTACATCATCAGACCCGCCCCCATCACCTCGGGGCCGCGCATCCCAAACCCCTCCAACGGGATGAGGCATCGCATCGGATGGGCCAGGTGCGGGGCGATCCGGAACCAGCGTGCCCGGTCGCGGATCGACTGGAGGCTGCGCCCGAAATCGAGATCCTGGAGGTAGCGGAGTCCGCCGTGGATGATCTTCTGCGACTGCGCCGATGTGGAACCCGCGAAGTCGTCCCGCTCGACGAGCCCCACCCTGAGCCCCGCCAGGGTCGCGACCCACGCCACCGCGGCGCCATGAATGCCGCCGCCCACGACAAGCACATCGTGGTCGGCGGCGGCCCATGCGTGAAGGGAACGCTCCATACTCGAATCGAAGAGCCCGGCACCACAACGAGAGCCGGTCAGAAACCCGGATGCATCATGCGGAATGGAACGCGGAGTGCAAGTGCAATTGCCGACGCCACCGGCGGGCCTCCGATCCGGCGCAGGCGGACGTCCCCAGCGAGCCGCATCGCAGTCCCCACGCGACCTTGCGGCACGCCGGTTTCTAGGGTGAAAGCCGGACGATGGCTGGCTTCCTGCGTAGCAACCGGCAGACCCGGGCCCGGCAGTTTCACCTGCGGTGGCTGCGCGCATTCGCAGGCCGGCGGACGGCGGCGGCGGTGGGGCGATGGAAATCCGCGAGGCGAGCGGAAGCCCCGTCGACCCGAATCCCCGCGGCATCGCGTCGCCGGGGCCCGATCAGGGCATCGCGACGAGGAGGATCTCCTCCTTCGACATCCGGTGTCCGCGCCGGGCGGCGCGAAAGAGGGTGAGCAGGCGGACGAGAAGCGCACGCTCATCGCTGTCCGATTCCGGGACCGTATCCATCAGGTCGGTCAGGGCAACCTCGATCGTCTCGATCGCGGTCCCCGACGGAACCGTCAGGATGTAGCGGCCCGGGATGATCTCGACCATGCGCAGGATCTGCAGGGACCGGAGGTGCCGGCTGGGCCCGACCATCAGCAGGCCGGTCCCCGTGCCGATGGGAATGACCTCCACCGCGGCGGACGCCTCGCGGGGTCCCTCCACGAGGGCCCGGGCCGCCTTTGCGATGGCCTTCGCGCGGTCGTCGTCGATCCTGGCAAGGTGGCCGAGTGCGCTCTCCGGCAGCGTGACGGTGACCGGCCGGCTCGGCTCGTTGAACTTCCGCGGCCGGCCTCCGCGCGACGGACGGGCCGGCGGCTTCGCATCGACCGGCGCCGGCGGGACGTGGTCGACGTCCCGACCGTCATGGCCGGCCCGCTTCCGTCTCGGGGTTCGTCCGCTCATGCGTCGCGCACAGTGTCAGATCCCCAGGATATTGGCAAGACAGCGCCCCACCCCGTTCACCGCCGGAAAGGATGGGCTTTGACGACGCCTGTCCCGACGGTGCATTGACACGCCTCCGGCGTTCGCCTAGCGTGGCCCGACCGTGACGTCCCTGCCGGACGCTCTCACGGCGAAAGGATGGATGGCTGAACGCTTCGAACCCGGCTGCCGGGATGCAGCCGCCTCCGGTGCCGCGGATGCGATCCGCCGGTCCCCGGGCCCGACGCGTTTGCCGTTCATCCCCCCTCCCCGATTTCCCGGAGCCCGACCCGCAACCCCAAACCACGAGCCGTCTCTCGCGCTTGCGAGGGCCGGCAGCCAGGGAGACCCGCAATGAGGACATTGAACACCATCGGCCTCGCCAACGTGCAGGCGGTCTACAGCGGCCCCGAGGGAGACCTCTGGGAACTGATCATGGGACAGCAGATCCACATCGGCGGATTCGCGTCGTCGATGGACCTGTCGGCGAAGGCCGGCATCGCCGCGGGCTCGCGGGGCGTCGACCTCTGCTGCTGCAACGGCGCAGGCATGCGCTTCCTGCTCCGGTTCCGCGCCGTCGGCCACATGACCGGCGTCGATGCCACCGATCTCGTCCTGGAGCGCGCCCGCGCCCGGTGCGCCGCGGAGGGCGTGACCGCCCGCACGGCCCTGGTCCGCGCGGATGTGTGCGCGACCGGCCTGCCCGCGGGCCAGGCCGACTTCGTCTGGGGCGAGGACGCCTGGTGCTACGTCGTCGACAAGCCCGCCCTGATCCGCGAGGCCGCCCGGCTCGTGAAGCCCGGCGGCGTGGTCGCCTTCACCGACTGGGTCGAGGGGCCGACCCCGCTCACCCCGGCCGAATCGGACCGCTTCCTCCGCTTCATGAAGTTCCCGTCGATGGCCTCCATCCCCGACTACCGCGCGCTGCTCACCGACAGCGGCCTCCGGGTCGAGCATGCCGCCGACACCGGCCGCTACGCGCCGTGCATCGATCTCTACCTCCGCATGCTGACCGAGCAGCTGACCTCCGACGCCCTCCGCATCATCGGCTACGACATGGACCTGATGCAGGCGCTGGGCGGCGAGATGGTCTTCATCCAGGGGGCCGCGCACGCGGGCAAGATCGCCCAGGGCCTCTTCGTCGCGAGGAAGCCGGCGTGAGCGGATGCGGCTGCAGGCACGGCGCGGCGGCGGACGGCACCCGGGCACCGGCGATCGCGGATCCGCGGTGCCCCCCGGCTCCCCCGCCCGCCGGCCCCGCGGCCGCGTCCCCCGCCCTCGCGCCCGCCATGGCGTGGTTCGCCGACATGGTCCAGCACTGCTACGACGCGGCGACCGCCGCGAAGGCCGCCGGCCGCCCCATCGTCGGGATCCTGTGCGAATACACGCCGCGCGAACTCGTCATGGCCGCCGGCGGACTGCCCGTCTGTCTCTGCGGCGGCGACGTCCGCAAGATCGCGCCCGCCGAGGAGGTGCTGCCCTCCAACCTGTGTCCGCTGATCAAGTCGACGTTCGGCTACCACCTGACCGGCGCAAACCCGTTCCTCGAGATGGCGGATCTCGTCGTCGCGGAGACCACGTGCGACGGGAAAAAGAAGATGTACGAGCTGATGGCCGAGTCGCGGCCGATGCACGTGCTGGAACTGCCCCAGAAACCCGGCGATCCCGCCGCCTTCGAACGGTGGCTCGACGAACTCCGCCGCCTCCGCGACGAGCTCGGCCGGCGCTTTGGCGTCGGGATCACCGACGACCGCCTCCGCGGCGCCATCCGCGGGATGAACCGCGAACGGGCGCTCCGCCGGGCCCTCGCCGGGCGCATGCGGCGCACCCCGCCGCCGTTCACCGGCCGCGAACTGCTCGACCTCAAGAGCCTGATCTCGTGCCTGCCGGCCGACGTCGCGCAGTACGAGGCCGCACTGGCGGCCGTCGATGCCGCGCCCGGACGGGCGGATCTCGCGGGACGCGTCCGCGTGCTCCTGACCGGCGTGCCCGTCGTCCACATGGCCGAGCGCGTCGTCGACCTGATCGAGTCCCACGGCGGCGTGATCGTCTGCATGGAGAACTGCACGGGCCTGAAGCCCATCGTCGAGGACGTCGACGAGAACGCGTCCGACCCGCTGCGCGCGCTCGCGGAGAAGTACCTCCATCTCCCCTGCTCCGTCATGACGCCGAACGAGGGACGGATGGACCTGCTCCGGCGGTTCGCGGCCGACTACCGGCCCGATGCCGTCATCGAACTGGTGTGGCAGGCGTGCCTGACCTACGACGTCGAATCGCATCGCGTGAAGCGGCTCGCCGAGAGCGACCTGGGCCTGCCGTACCTTCGCATCGAGACCGACTACTCGCCCTCGGACTCCGCCCGCATCGCGCTGCGCGTCGAGGCGCTGTTCGAGACCGTCCGCGCGCGCCAGGCCGCGCGCGAAAGCACGAAATCCTAAAAACGAAGCCCGAAACAAGCACGAAGCACCAATGCGGAAAGACCCAACCGCCCGGATGCCAAATCGTTTTGTGCTTTCCTCTCTTGGGGTTTGGAATTTGTTTCGTGCTTCGGAATTCCGGTTTCGTGCTTTCTGATCCCCATGCCTCTTCCTTCCGTTATCTTCGCGTCCTCGTTCGTCCCTCCCGAGTGGATCGAGGCGCACGGCCTGCGTCCCTCGCGCGTGGCGCCGCGCGCCGCCGGCGCGGTCGAGAGGGAGGGGCTCTGCCCGTTCGCCGGCGCGTTCGCGGCGGCGGCGGACGGCCCGGACGTCGCGGCCGCGGTCTTCACGACGACCTGCGACCAGATGCGCCGGGCGGCGGAGATCGGCGGCGACGGGGGGCGCGCCGAGCGGTTCGTGATGCATGTCCCGTCCACCTGGCAGACGCCCGCGGCGCACCGGCTCTACCGTGAGGAACTCGGCCGGCTCGGGCGCTTCCTTGTCCGCCTCGGCGGCCACGGCCCGGCGCCCGGGGAACTGGCGGCGTGCATGGAACGACGCGAGGCGATGCGCGACGAGGTCCTGGCCCGGCGCCCGCGCCTGACCTCGCGCGCGCATGGGGACCTCGCCATGCGATTCCACGAGACCGGCGTTCTGCCTCCGGCTTCCGATACGGTCCCGGCGTCCGGCGGATCGCCGCTCATGCTCCTCGGCGGCCCGATGCGGCGCGAAGACCTCGGCCTGTTCGATACGATCGACCGCTCGGGCGGGTGTGTCGCAGTCGACGGTACGGAATCCGGCGAGCGGGAGTGGCCGCGGCGGTTTGACCGGCGGCGCATGGGCGGGGATCCCGCGGGCGAGCTGGCCGACGCCTACTTCGGCCACATCCCCGCGGTCTTCCGCCGTCCCGACAGCGGCCTCTTCGACTGGCTCGCGGCGGCGCTGCGGGCGACGCCGGTCCGCGGCATCGTCGTCGTCACCCATCCGTGGTGCGATGCCTGGCGCGCCGAGGTGCCCAGGATCCGCGACGCATCGCCGGTGCCGGTGCTGGCCCTCGACCTCGCCGGCGCCGGGGCATCGGCGGGCGAAGGGTCGACGCGCGTCGAGGCGTTCCTGGAGGCGCTGCGATGAACGCGCCCCCCCGCCGGCTCACGCTCGACGACTGGGATGCCCGCTACGGGGACCTGCGCCGCGCGGGACTGCGCGAACCGTCCTACGGGGGACCGCTCCGCCGCCATGTCGCCGACGGCGACCACCGGCTGCTGCGCCTCCAGTTCGACAACTCGGCCGCGGCGCTGCGGTTGTGGAACTTCCTGCTGACGGAGGAGGACCGCCTCCACGCGGCGCGCGCGGAGGGGCGGCGCATCGTCGGCGCGATGAAAGACCTCGGCACCGTCCCGGTGATGGCCTACAGCCTGCCGGGCGTCGTCGCGTTCTACCCCGACGGCGCGTGGTGGACGCCCTGCGTGATGGAGATGAGCGACGAGCTTCTCGCCGTCGCGGACCGGATGGGGATCGACGAGACCTTCTGTCCGGTCCGCGCGATGCTCGGCGCCTTCGTCACCCGCCGTCACTTCCCGATCCCCGACCTCCTCGTCTGCAGCGCCGGCGCGGTCTGCGACGACTTCTCCGCGATCGCCCAGCGCCTGAACGGGCTCGGGCATCCGATCCTCTGGTGGGAGGCTCCGCACCGTTCTGAACCCGAGCCGGACGAGGAGGCCGTGCCGCTCCCCGGCGGCGGCCGCGCCCCGCGCGCGCAGGTCGCCTTTCTCGAGTCGGAGCTGCGGCGCGTCGGCGAGGCCCTCGGGCGCCTCGCCGGCACGGACCTGGATGACGCGCGCCTTGCGGACGGCATCCAGCGCGCCAACGGCATCCGCCGCCGCCTCCGCGAGCTGCGCGAGGCCTGTTTCACGGCCCGCGTCGCCCCCCTTCCGGCGCTGGAGCTGCTGATCGCGGAGATGCTCGCGATCCACTTCTGCTCGGACCTGGAGGAGGCCGGGGCGGTGCTCGACGACCTGCTCGACGAGGTCCGCCGCCGCGTCGCCGCCGGCACCGGCTTCGGCGGAGCCGACGCGGTCCGCGTCTACTGGGTGAATCCCGTCGCCGACCTCCGGATGATGAACCGTCTCGAGGCGGCGGGCGGCCGGCTGTGCGGGACGGAGTTCCTCTTCAGCCACGCGCTGGACGGGATTCCGGAGGACGTGCCATGCTGGGAGGCGCTGGCGCGCGCGGCGGCGGCGGATCCGATGGCGGGGCCGGCGCGCGACCGGGCGGCGCGGATCGCCCGCGACGCGGCGGCCCTCGGGGCCGAGGCGGTGATCGTCTCGCGCATCCCCGGCGCCAGCCACTGTGCGACGGAGGGAGGGGTCATGGCCGACGCCGTCCGCGCGGCGGCGGGGATCCCGGCGGTGGAGATCGAGGTGCCGCCGCTCAGCGATGCGGTGGCGGCGCAGGTGTCGACGCGGATGGAGGCCCTGTTCGAAACGGCGCGCGCGCGCCGGGGGTGCGGGACATGATCGTGGCGGGAGTCGATGCGGGGTCGCGGGCGATCAAGATCGTGCTGTACGACACGGCCGCGGGGGCGGTTGCCGGGCGGGCCTCGTGCGACCAGGGCGTGCGGCAGGAGGACATCGCGGCGCGCGCGCTCGACGGCCTCCTCGCCGACCTCGGTCTTGCTCGGGGCGACGTTGCCCGCGTCGTCGCCACCGGTTACGGCCGCGCCGCGCTGGCCTTCGCCGACTCGGCGGTGACGGAGATCACCTGCCACGCCCGCGGCGTGCGCGCGGTGGCGCCGGAGGCCCGCACCGCGGTCGACATCGGCGGGCAGGACAGCAAGGTCATCTGGCTCGACGCCGGCGGCGCGGTGCGCGACTTCGTGATGAACGACCGCTGCGCGGCCGGGACGGGCCGGTTCCTCGAGGTCGTCGCGTCGCGCCTCGATGCGGGCGTGGCGGATCTCGGCGCGATGGCCGCGGAATCCGCGCAGCCGGTGCCGATCAGCAGCACCTGCGTGGTCTTCGCGGAGACGGAGATCGTCGGCCTGCTCGCGTCGGCGGCGGATCCGCGCGACATCGCGGCGGGGGTGCAGAAGTCCATCGCGTCGCGCGTCGCCTCGATGGTCGGCCGCCGCGCGGTCGAGCCGGTCGTCCTGACCGGCGGCGTCGCCCTCGTCCCCGGCATGGCGGCGGCGCTCGCCGCCGCGCTCGGCTGCCCCGTCGCCCTCGCCCCCGACCCGCAGTACACCGGCGCCCTCGGCGCGGCGCTGCTGGCGGCGGAGGCGCGGGCCTAGCGAGCCGGAATCCGGGAGTGGGGACACGACAGGCGGCAGCGAGCGGAAATGCTCTTGCCTCCCCCTCCCCACGAGCTACTCTCGGCAGGGTGCGTCGCGCGTGGGCGCCGTGACCGCGTCCCGGAGCGGCGACTGAAGGCAGGGGAGTCAAGGAGACCCAAGCCATGAGAATCGACTGTCATACCCATGCATTCAACCTTCTGACGGCGGCGACGCCGTACGCGGTGCGGGTCTTCCTGGCGCGGAGAGACGCCGGCTTCCCGGCCCGGCTCAGCAAACTGCTGGCGCGCGCGATTCGAAACCTGGCGGCGAGGCGCCGCACGGTCGACCGCGAGGCGATCGTCCGGAGCATCATCGCCGAGATGCTCTCGGATAAGCGCGCTGCTTCTCTGTTCAAGGATCTACCGACCGCCAAGCTGGTGCCGGGCTCACGCAGGCTCACGAAAACCCTTGTCGGCCGACTCCGCGGAGACGCGCTGGACCGGATTCTCGCGTGGATCGATCGGAAGCCGAAGGCGGGGGATCCCGACCAGGACGTGTATGAAGCCAGGCTGGGGGATTACGTCGCCTTCATGTCCATCGCCTTCAAGCCGCGGATCGCCGACGTCTGCTCGGACATGTTCTCCGGGATGGCCGCCACGGACGGCGCGATCGCCCTGATGATGGACATCACGGAGAACGCCGACTATGAGAATGTCTTCGTCGCCCAGATGGAACAGATGGCGCAGATGATCCTGCGCTACCCGGGGCGCTTCTTTCCCTTTGTCGCGGTCGACCCGCGTCGGAAGGCGGGGAACGATCTCCGGTACGAGAAGCTCCTCCATCGGGCGGTCGGGCAATTGGGCTTCGTCGGGGTCAAGCTGTATCCCTCGCTGGGATATCCGCTGGACTCCCCGGACATGCGCAGGGTGTACGACCACTGCCTCGCGAAGGAACTCCCGATCACGCTGCACTGCAACAGCGGCGGCTTCACACCGGCCGACGAGGAGTACTGGAAATACGCGGACCCCGCGGAATGGAAGAGGCTCCTGGGAGCCGATGCCCGGTATCGCGCCCTCCGGATCTGCTTCGGGCACTTCGGGGGTGACGACGTCCTGGCCGATGCCCATCCGTTCACGGGCAAGAGCTGGACGGCCGCGATCACGGAACTCATGAAGGCACCGGGGAGCCAGGTCTACGCCGACGTTTCGTACCACACCGCCGCCATGGGCGGCGGCAAGGGCTCGGACAAGGAAGTGAACTACTTCCGGAATCTGCGCGATCTGCTGACCGACGGGGTCGTGCGGGAGCGACTCCTGTTCGGCACGGACCATTGGATGGTGCGGGTCCGGTGCGCGCCGGGATCGTACTGGCACTACTTCCGAACCCGCCTGCGCCACTACATGGGCGACGGTGCGGGGTCCGCCGCATGGGACGCGATGACCCAGACCAACCCGGCGCGCTTCCTGGGCCTGCCGCTCCATGGACGCTCCGATGCGACCCCGCCGATCCGCGGCTACGCCCGCTACGTCGGCGACCATGCCGCGGAGGTCGGCGAACGCCCGGCTCCATGGCTCAGGAGACTTGCCGAGACGGAGCTCTTCCGGAGTGTCACGTTCTAAGGGGGTGCTCCCTCAGCCGGCTGCGCCCGGACCGCGGTCCACGACCCGCAGTACACCGGCGCCCTCGGCGCGGCGCTGCTGGCGGCGGAAGGGGCGATGGGGAGGCGGGAGCAGGGAGCGGGGAGACGGGTACCGGGATTCGGTCGCGCGTCCTTCCGGCTTCCCAGCATTTCCACTCCCGACTCCCGTCTCCCTTCTCCCGTCCTCCCCGTCTCCGCGCTTGTCTTTTCCGCGTTTCCTGCGCATTGTACCGCCCGTTTTCCGAGCCTTGGAAGCCCGGCGGCACGCGGTTTCCAAGGGTTGGAACCGGGAGATACGGACATGAGCGGTTCGCGCGCGACACGGGAGTTGCAGGGCACCTTCACGGCCATCGTCACGCCGTTCGACAAGGGCGGCGCGGTGGACACCGGGAAGCTGCGCGACCTCGTCGAGTGGCAGATCGCGTCCGGCATCACGGGGATCGTCCCGGTGGGCACGACGGGCGAGTCGCCGACGCTGGACTTCCCCGAACACGAGAAGGTCATCGAGACGACGATCGCGGCGGCCCGCGGGCGGTGCCTGGTCATCGCGGGGACCGGCGCGAACTCGACCGCCGAGGCGCTCGAGCTGACGCGCCACGCGCTCGGCGCCGGGGCGGACGCGACGCTGCAGGTGACGCCCTACTACAACAAGCCCCCGGCGACCGGGCTGCTCCGGCACTTCTCCGCCGTCGCCGACCTCGGCCTGCCGGTGGTGCTCTACAACGTCCCCGGCCGCACGTCGCGCGAGATCCCGCTCGACGTGATGGTGAAGCTCGCGGAGCACCCGGGCGTGATCGCGGTCAAGGAGGCCGGCGGCAGCGTGGAGCGCGTCAGCCGGATCGTCCGCGCGTGCACCCTCTCGGTGCTCTCGGGCGACGACTCGCTGACGCTGCCGATGATGGCGGTCGGCGCGCGCGGCGTGATCAGCGTCGCGACCAACGTCGCGCCGGAGCCGGTGGTCGCGATGGTGACCCACGCGCTGGCCGGCCGCTTCGCGGAGGCGCGGGCGCTGCACCTGAAGTACCACGCGCTCTTCACCGACCTGTTCCTCGAGACCAACCCGGTCCCGGTGAAGGCCGCGCTCGCGATGATGGGCCGGATCGAGGAGGTCTACCGCCTCCCGCTCTGCGAGATGGAACCGAAGACCCGTGCCCTGCTGGCCGCGACGCTCCGCGAGGCCGGCCTGCTGAAGGCCTGAGGCCCCGCGATGCGACGCCTCCTGGAACTGCTGGCGATCTTCGCATTCGCCTTTGCGACCCTGCTCTTCGAAGTCACGACGACGAAGATCTTCGAGTTCAGCCTGTGGGCGAACTACGCCTACCTGGCCGTCAGCACGGCGATGTTCGGCCTCGGCTTCAGCGGCGTCGTGCTGACCCGCTGGCCGGGGATCTCGCGCGTGCCGCTGGCGGACTTCCTGCCCGCGATGGCGCTGGCGGGGGCGCTCGCGATGCTCGGCGCCTTCGCGGCGGTGAACGGCGTGCCGATCCATCTCTCCGAGCTGCCGGAGGGCTGGACCTGGGGCCGCGAGCTGGTCAACGTCACGGTCGTCTTCCTGGCCCTCGCGTCGCCGTTCCTGTGCTTCGGCCTCGCGATCAGCCGCATTTTCGACGAGCGCGCCGGGCTGGCGAACGTCTACTACTTCGCCGACCTGATCGGGGCCGGCCTCGGGGCGCTGGCGGTGGTGCTCTGGATCCCGACGCTCGAGCCCGAGGGCCTGGCGGCGGCGGCGGCGATCTCGGCCGGCGCCGGCGCGCTCTTCCTCGCGGGCGGGGCGGACCGGCCGTCCGCGGGCCGCCTGGCGGCGGCGGGCGCCGTGCTCGCCCTCGCCGTGGCGGGCGGCGTGCTCGGCGCGCCGCGCATGCGGGACGCCGTCGAACTGCGGGTCAACGTCGGCCGCGCCGACTACATGAACGACTGGAAGGCGCGGCGCTTCATCGCCAGCGGGTGGAGTTCGCTTTCCCGCGTCGACATCGTGCCGATGACCGCCGAGCGGTTGCGCGTGCACATCGCCGGCGGGGCGAACGTGTCGTCCATCCGCCGCTTCAACGGCGACTACGACGCGCTCCGCGCGCGCCGGCCGAAGGTCCTGGCCGACAGCGCCAAGTACGTCCAGCACCTCGCCCTGCCCCACCTGTCGAAGACGAACCACACCGTCTGCATGATCGGCACCTCCGGCGGCGAGGACTCGCTGACGGCGCTCAGCCTCGGCGCGCGGCACGTGACGGGCATCGAGATGGACCCGACGATCGCGCGGTTCGTCACGGAGACGTTCAGCAAGTTCGCCGGCGGGCTCTTCAACGACCCGCGCCACGCGACGATGATCGTCGACGAGGGCCGCAGTTTCCTCCGCCGCTCGCCGGACCGGTTCGACGTGATCCAGCAGGTCAACAACTTCACGCCGATCGCCTTCCAGAACGGCGCGCTGAACCTGAGCGAGACCTACCTGCTGACGGTCGAGTCGTTCCGGGAATTCCACGACCACCTGACCGACGACGGGATCCTGGCGATCACCCGCTACGGGGCGATCCGGCTGCTCTCGAACGCCGTCGAGATGTTCCGCCGCATGGGGCTCAAGCCGGAGGACTACTCCAAGCACCTCTTCGTCGGCGAGGGCGGCCGGTCCGTCGAGTACACCTTCATGATGAAGCGCAGCCCCTTCACGCCCGGCGAGGTCGACGCCCTTTTCGACTTCTACAAGGCCTCCGGCGCGCGCAAGGTGCTCTTCGCCCCCTACCGGACGAACGACCTCCCGGCGCGCGCGGAGAACCTGTACTTCCAGATCGCGACCGCGGAGGATCCCGCCCCGCTGTACCGGATGGGCTGCTTCGACTTCCGGCCGACGACCGACGACCGTCCCTTCTTCAACCGGATGAAGGTGCTCGGCGTGCAGGACCGCCACCGCGAGCAGCTACCGCTTCTGCCCGCGGAGATCCGCGACGTCGAGCGCCCCGGCCGTCTCGACAAGCGCGTGCCGCAGGGCGACCTGCCTCCGCTGATCGTGCTGGCCGAGGGGCTGCTCCTGGCCGGCGTGTTCTTCGGCCTGCCGCTCGCGTCGCGGCGCGATCTGCGCGAGTCGCTTCGAGGGTCGCGCCGGGTCCTGGGCTACTTCGCGTGCCTCGGGCTCGGCTTCATCTTCGTCGAGATCTGCCTGATCCAGCGGCTGGTGCTCTTCCTCGGGG